>NZ_JBFAIC010000129.1:0-12547 GCF_040654515.1 Dactylosporangium sp. NPDC050688 | reverse complement strand
TCCAGGCGTCGAGGTCGGCGGCGAGGTTCGCGGCGAGGACCCAGCCGCGGTTGACGGTCCAGGACTTCGAGGGCAGGTTGCGCAGGCCCATGGCCACGAGCGGCCTCAGCCGCCGTTGATGACGAACTGCGAGCCGGGCTCCTTGACGATGTTGCCGTCGGCGGAGTTGGTGATCGTCACGTTCGTCAGGTTGGCGTTGCCGCGGGCGCCGGCCATGGCGAGGATGCCGGCGCCGTTGTTGGACTTGTCGATGCGGACGCCTGCGATGGCGACGTTCGGCATGTTGCCGCCGCCGGTCTTGAACTGGATGCCGTCGTAGGTGGAGTCGATGATGTCGGTGTCGCGGATGGTGACGCCGACGATGTCCAGCGACGCGGGGAACAGGGTGATGGCGCCGAACTCCTGGTCCTCGTTCCAGAACACGCCGCCGCAGCGGTACAGGCCGTTGTTGGCGATGACCGTGGTGCCGCTGAAGGGCTGCGGCGAGTGGTCGGTGGCCAGCATGATGCCGGGGTAGTTCATCGTGTCGGAGACGAGGTTGTTCTCGATGCCGTTGCCGTAGCCGCCGTAGATGGCGATGCCGTTGGCGCGCCACGGCAGCTGGACGGTGTTGTTGGTGAAGTGGTTGTCGTGGGCGATGTCCACCGCCGCGTCCTTGACCCGCGGGTTGGCCCACACGGCGAGGGAGTCGTCGCCGGTGGTGCGGAACGAGGAGTTGAAGACCCGCGAGTTGTGGGTGCCGTTGGAGAAGTTGATGCCGTCGGCGAACGTGTCGCGGATGCGCATGCCGGTGAACTCGAGGCCGTCGCCCGGGTTCCAGTACGCCGGGGTGTCGCTGTAGTCGCGGCCGACCCAGGCGCCGACGTTGACGTGCTCGATCCAGACGTTGCTGATCTTCGTGTTCTTGCCGAAGCGCCCGTTGAGGCCGTGGCCGCGGTTGGCGCGGTTGGTCGTACCGCCGAAGATCGCGATGTCCGAGATCTGCGTGCTGTCGTCGATGTCGAAGCCGACGTTGCCCTCGTGCGGGTGGTTGATGTTGCCGACCACGTTCTGCGGTTCGGTGAGCGTGTACAGCTGCGAGTGCCACATGCCGGCGCCCCGGATGGTGACGTTGCGGATGCCCTTCTGGTTGTACTGGCCGCGGGTCGGGTCCGGGGACAGGATCTTCTGCTCCTGCCGCCACTGCCCGGCCGGGATCCACACGCAGCTGATGACGCCGTTCTGGTCGTCGGTGACGGCGCGCTGGATGGCGGCGCTGTCGTCGATGCCGTCGTTGGGCACGGCGCCGTACGTGGTGATCGACGTGCACCCGGCCGGCTGGTCGAGCGCCGGCGCGACCTGCTCCAGGTCGATCAGGTCGATGTAGTAGAACGCCGCGGTGTCGCCGGCGTCGCGCTGCAGCTTGAACTTGGTGCCCGCCGGGTAGGAGGTGGCCAGCAGCGCGTGCGACTCGTCGAAGAGGCGGCGGGCGTTGGCCTGCGGCGAGTTCGACAGCGACTCGGTGTCGTCGCTCGTACCGTACAGCCAGCTGTACCGCGACGACAGCGTCAGCTTCTGCACGAACACGTTGTTGGCGTAGAGGCTGAGCGTGTAGTCCGCGCCGCCGCCGGACGCGGAGTCCGGCACCGAGTTGCGCACGACGATCGAGTTCGCCGCGTTCGTCGAGGTGATCTCGACGTAGTTGCCCTGGCTGTTGAGGCGCACCGACGCGCGGCCCGAGGACTCGGTGCCGAAGTTGGTGTGCCCGAACGTGCGCAGCGGGTCGGCGGTGACCAGGGTGCCCTGGTACTGCCCGGCCTCGGCCTCGTAGGAGGTGTACGGCACGGCGGCGCCGCGGCCGACCACGATGGCCTGCGAGAAGCTGTTGTTGGCCTCGTTGGTCTCGGCGACCACGCCGGTGGCGTCGGCGGTGGCGGTGATCGTGGCGCCGCCGCTGGTGGCGGTCCAGGTGCCGCTGATCGCGACGGTGACGGTGGCGCCGGCCGCGACGGAGGCGGTGGTGCCGTTGAGCGTGGTGCCGCCGACGGTGACCCGGGTGACGCTGGAGACGCCGCTGGCGGTGGTGCCGCGGTTGTTGACGGTGACGGTGAAGCTGACGGCCGCGCCGACCGCCGGGTTCGCCGGGTTCGACGACACGCCGAGCACCTGCAGGTCCGGGCCGGGCGCCTGGGCGACGACCAGCTGCGACGAGGCGGTGAACGCGTTGTTGGACTCGTTCTGCTCGGCGACCGTGTTCGCCGGGTCGACCGTCGCGGACACCGGGTAGGTGCCCATGGCGCGGGTGCCGGCGTTGACGGTGACGGTGGTGGACGCGCCGGCGGCGAGCGCGCCGACCGCGGCCGTGCCGGCGGAGGCCCCGCCGACGTTGACGTTGACCGTGGTGGCCCCGGCGGCGGCGGTACCGGCGTTGCGCACCGTCGCCGACACCGTGATCGCGTTGGTCTCCGTCGGCGCCGCCGGTGACCACGTCAGCGCGGTGACGACGAGGTCGGGGTTGGGCGCCGGGGTGCCGATGACCTGGATCTCGGCGACCTGCCCGCCGGGGGCGCCGTTGTTGGTGAAGATCTGCAGCTGCACGTCGGCGACGCGGCCGCTGACCGGGATCGTCACGGTGTTCTGGTTGCCGGTGGGGCTGAACCCGTAGTCGGCGCGGGCCTTGAGCGAGGTGAACCCGGTGGCCGACTGCTCGCGGCCGAGGACCTGGATGGCCTGGGTGCGCGGGCCCCAGACGGGGTCGGGGTTGAGCTTGACGACGACGGAGCTGACGTCGGCGTTCGCGCCGAGCTTCACGGTGAGCACGCCGGGGAAGCCGTTGGACTCCCAGTAGGAGCCGACGTTGCCGTCGTTGGCGTTGGTGGCGACGAACGTGAAGACCGACGAGTTCGCCTCGATCGCCTTGCCCTGGGCGAGGTTCGTGCCGTTCGGCTGGGTCGTGCCGGTGCGGGTGACGTGGTTGCTCTCCGCCGAGAGGAGCTCGCCCGGGTCGCTGGCCTTCACCCAGTACTCGACGGTCGCCGTGTCCGGCTGCGTGTCGGTGTACACCAGGACGTTGCCGCCGACCGTGGCGCGCACCGCGCCGTTGGCGTAGATGGTGTACCCGGCGATGCCGGACGCCGACGTCGACGCGGTCCAGGTGAGGCGGATCTGCCCGGACGCCGGCTGGGTGTAGGCGAGGTTCCCCGGCGCGGTCGGCGGCTGGACGGTGCCGGTGGCGCCGTAGATCTCGAACTCCGACAGCTGCCCGGCGGGCCAGCCGGTGTTCGCGGTGATCGCGACGCGCACGTACCGGACGCTGGCCGCGGTGAAGTTGACGGTGACGACGTTGCCTGCGGACTGGTCGAACACCCGCCCGGCGGACGGGGACAGGTCGTTGAAGGTGCTGCCGTTGACGCTGCCCTGCACGGCGAGGGTCTGGGTGCGGGTGCCCCAGTGGGTGGGCAGCTTCAGCACGACCTGGTCGACGGCGGTGGTGGTGCCGAGGTCGACCTGGATCCACTGCGGGAAGACGTTGTTGGTGCTCTCCCAGTACGACGCGGCGTTGCCGTCGTTGACGTTGCCGGTGCCGTACTGGCCGTTGGCGCTGCTGGCCTGGATCTGCTTGCCGAGGGCGAGGTTCGGTCCACCGGCGGCCTGCGCGGCCGCGGGCATCGTGGCGGCGATGACCGCGGTCGCCAGGACCGCGGCGAACAGCCGCCACCTGGACGTTCGTTGACTCATGACGTCTGGCCTCTCATCGGGCGAGGGCGCGGCGCACCGGGCCCGCGGGGCGTGTCCCTGCGGGCATGGCGGCGAGGCGCGCCGGGGTGCGGTGCGCCCTGTCTGGGGAGTGTGGGATCGGCGGGCGGATGGGGACGGAGCAGGCGGTGGCGGTCGACTGCTACGCGGCTTGCAGAGCGGCACTCGAAATCTTGACGGTTTCTGCAGATTTCTTGCGACGCTGGGCATCCAAGATTTCAGATGCGTGCCGGTTCGTCAACACGCGGGCCGCGAATCGTTGACAGCACATTGACAACCTTGTTTATTGTTAACCGCCCTGCCTATTCGGAGCGGGCACCCCCACCCATCCCCATCAAGGACCGCCCATGCCACGACGCCCGACCACGCTCGTCCTCGCCACCGTCACCGCCGTCTTCGCCGCGACCGCCGCCCTGGTCACCGGCGTGCTCGGCGGTACCGACGCCAACGCCGCCACGGCGGGCCCCATCACCGGCCTCGCCGGCAAGTGCGTCGACGTCGCCGGGGCCAACCCGGCCAACGGCACCGCCGTGCAGCTCTACGACTGCAACGGCACCGCCGCGCAGACCTGGACCGTCGACGGCAGCCGGATCCAGGCCCTCGGCAAGTGCCTCGACGTCACCGCCGCGTCCACCGCGAACGGCGCGAAGATCCAGCTGTACGACTGCAACGGCACCGCCGCGCAGCAGTGGACCGCGGCGAACGGGGCGCTGGTGAACACCGGCTCCGGCAAGTGCCTCGACGCGACCGGCCAGAGCTCCGCCAACGGCACCCGGCTGCAGATCTGGTCGTGCACCGGCGCGGCCAACCAGGCCTGGACCCTGCCGGGCGGCACCGTGCCGCCGACGACCCCGCCTGCGGGCGGGCTCGACCCCACGGTCGCCCCCGGCGGCAACTTCGACCTGTCGATCTGGCAGCTGCAGCTGCCGGTCGGCTCGCCCGGCGCGCCGACCACGATCCCGTCCTCGCAGCTGCGCGGGGCGAACGGGTACACGAACCCGGCGTACTTCTTCACCGACAAGACCGACGGCTCGATGACGTTCTGGGCCCCCGAGAAGGGCGTCACCACCCCGAACTCGAAGTACGCGCGCTCCGAGCTGCGGGAGATGAACCGTGACGGCAGCGCCGCGGATTGGCGGCTGGCCGGCGCACACCGCATGAGCGCGACGCTGCGCGTCCCGAACGTCACGAAGAACGTGTGCGTCGGGCAGGTCCACCTCGGCACCGGCGGCCCGTCCACGAAGCCGCTGCTGGAGCTGTACTACCGGCCCAACGGCGACATCTACCTCGGCACCGAGAACTCCCCCGACGGCGGCCAGACCCTGCACCTCGTCGGCAACGTGCCCCTGGGAGTCAAGTGGTCCTACGTGATCGCCATCTCCGGCGGCAACCGGATCAACCTGACGGTGAACGGCAGCACCACCAGCTACCCGATCCCGTCGTCGTTCAACCAGTACGGCATGTACTTCAAGGCCGGCTCGTACAACCAGTCCTCGTCGGACAGCACCACCAACGGCGCGAAGGTCAAGTTCTACGCGCTGAGCGTCTCGCACAGCTGACGGCAAGCACAGGAGGGGGCCGGTCCCGAAGGACCGGCCCCTTTGTTCAGGCCGGGGTCAGGGGTAGCTGACCACGTTGGACGGGACCACGGCGGACGGCAGGGCCGCGGCGCCGGTGTCGTTGATGACGTGGGTGATCGAGCCCTTGCCCAGCGACACGGTCAGGATGTTGTGGAACTTCACGTTCGGGGTGTCGGGCACCTCGAACGAGTGGTACGCGGCGATCGTCTCGTCCGAGGTGAACACGCAGTAGCTGCCCATGCCCCAGCCCTCGTGCGTGGTGACGGTGTTGGCGACCTTGTAGGCGGCGTAGCCGACGATGCCGTCGTGGCTCCACGCGGCGGCGGACGGCGGGTCGTACGGCAGCTCGTTCTGGAAGAAGATCGTGCGGCCGCCGTTGCCGTTCCACACCACGTTGTACTTGTTGAAGTGCTCGACGAACAGGCCGTACGCGAGCACGTTCTGGCCGTTGACGATCAGGCCGTTGTCGGACGGGTTGCTGGTCCAGCCGGCGCCGTCGCCGTGGTCGGCACGCCACGCCCAGATGTGGTCGATGATCGTGTTGTTGTTGTTCACGATCATGGCCGCGCTGGCCCTGGCCGCGCCCGCGCCGCCGACGCGCAGGAACACGTCGGAGATCAGGTTCGGGGCGGCGGCGTGGTTGCCGGTGGCGCCGGCCGGGCCGACCTGCAGCAGCGCCGGGGAGTTCGTCGGGCCCGCGTCGAAGAGCAGGCTGGCGATCTTGACCCCGTCGACGTCGCCGATGGCCATCGGCAGGGCGCCGTTGTCCGCGACGATCGTGGCGTAGCCGAGGCCGAGGACCACGGTGCCGGCGCGGTTGATGTTGACGGTGCTGTTGAGGTGGTACACGCCGGGGGTGAAGAGCAGATTCAGGCCCTGCGCGACGGCGGCGTTGAGGGTCGCGGCCGTGACGCCCGGCTTGGCGACGTAGAACTGGCTGATCGACAGCGAGGTGCCCGGGGTCTGGCCGTTGATCCAGGTGGCGCCGCTGCTGTTGGTGCGCAGCGACGGCACGAACACCCGGTAGGCGCCGGACGCGTCGGTGTACAGGTACGGCTTCTCCTGCGTGATCGGGCTCGTCGGCAGGGTCGTGTACGGCGGGTTCGGGAAGCTGTTCGCCGGGGCGCCCTGCACGCCGGAGAACACCATGTTCCAGACCGAGCCGTTCCAGCTGCCGATGGTGCTGTCGCGGGTGAACCACTGCTGCTGCGAGCAGGGGTTGATGTTGCCGGTGACCCGCGAGTCGGCGATGTAGCCGCCGGAGGCCCAGCCGCAGTTCGGCGACGCGAGGGTCATGCCGCCGTGCACGTCCATGCGGCGGAACGGGGCGGCCTGCGCGACGGCCCAGCGGTCCACGCCGGAGACCGGGTAGATGGACAGGTTCTCCGCCGAGCGCCAGAAGTTCTGCGTGGCGTTGCCCTGGAACCAGCCGGCGTCGACGGTGAGGTCACCGTTGATCCGCACGTCCTGCGGGTTCTGGCCGAGGCCGTTGACCGAGGTGTAGAACCCGATCTGGGCGTTGAGGCCGTTGTACGTGCCGGGCTTGAACAGGAACTGCACGCGGCCCGGGCCGAACTGCGCGGTCTCCTGGGCGGCGAACACCTGGTCGAGCCTGGCCTGGATGGTCGCGGTGGACTGCGACGGGTCGAACACGATGACGTTCGGGCCGAGGTCGCCGCCGCCCTGGATCGGGCCGGTGGAGGTCGACGGGGTCGGCGACGCGGACGGCGAGGCCGACGGGGTGGTCGGGTTGGACGTCGGGCCGGTGCCGGTGCGGACGATGAACTCCCAGACCGAGTAGCCGTAGCCGGTGCCGCGGGCGGTGCCGTACAGCCGCACGTACCGGCCGGAGCCGGTCACGTCGAGGGTCTGGATGCCGCCGGTACCGCCGGTCACGGTCCTGATCGTGGTGAAGGTCGTGCCGTCGTTGGACGTCTGGATCTGGAAGTCCTTGCCGTACGCGGCCTCCCAGTTGATCGTGACCTGGCAGATCGTCTGGGTCGAGCCGAGGTCGACGCGCAGCCACTGCGGGTCGCTGAACTGGCTGGACCAGCGCGTGCCGAGGTTGCCGTCGACGGCGTAGGCGGCGCCGTTCGCGCCCTCGTTCTCCGCCGTGGAGGCGGTGGCGGGCCTGCCCTGGGCGGCGTTGGCGGTGGTGCTGCAGCTGCCGGTGCTGCCGCCGAAGGAGCCGTAGACCTGGAACTCCCACAGCGAGTAGCCGTAGCCGGTGCCGCGGGCGGTGCCGTACATCCGCACGTACCGGCCGGAGCCGGTCACGTCGTAGGTCTGCTCGCCGCCGGTCGCCCCGGTCACCGACTTGATGTCGGTCCAGGTGTTGCCGTCCGGGGAGGTCTGCAGCTTGAACGCCGTCGCGTACGCGGCCTCCCAGTACAGCTTGATCTGCGAGATCGTCGCGGTCTGGCCCAGGTCGACGCGCAGCCACTGCGGGTCCGCGGCCGCCGACGACCAGCGGGTGCCGGTCGTGTTGCCGTCGAACGCGGCCGAGGCGGGCGTGCCACCGTTCTCGTCCGACGAGGACAGCGCGGTCTTGCCTTGCGAGAGGAGGGTGTCGGCCGCTGCGGCCGTCAGGGTCGTGGTCACCGCGTACGTCGCCACCATCAGGATGGCGGCGAACGACGCGATGAGCAGATTCCGGCGGCGGCGGCGCGCCGGTCGTGCGGCGGTCAGCATCAATTGCTCCCGGTTTCAGGGCGGGCGGCAGCCGGCAGCGCCACCGTGGGGTCACGGCGGTGCGGTGTCCGGCCATCCGGGGTGTGTGACCCCGGGACCGTGATCGGGCGGCCCTGGGGTCGGGGGTGGGAGAGCGCTCTCCAAGCACGAGCGTTGCCCGATCGGGCGGCCATGTCAAGAGGTCAGCGGTCCCGGAACGTTTCGGGTCTGCGCTTCTTCTTCGAGGCGTACGACCAGCGCAGGGGCCTGACGTGCGGGAACACCCTCATCGGCACCGACGATCATCGGAGAGCGCTCTCCATGTCTTTTCAGTTGACCTTGGACACTTCGACCGGTCCCGACCGGCGTACGTGTCCAAGGTCAACTCGTGGGCCTGGCCACGAGTCAGTGCTCGAACGCGCCCGTCGCGGTGAGAGCGCCCGCGGCGGTGACGGCCGGGCCCGACCCGAGGGCGAAGCCGAGGTCGCGCAGCCGGGCCGCCTGGGCCGGCTCGCGCACGCCGCTGATCACGGTCTCGACGCCGGTCGTGGCGACCAGGCGGACGACGGCGTCGACGAGGGCGGCGCGGCGCGGGTCGGCGCCGTCCGGCGGGAAGAGCGCCGCGTCGAGCACGAGGCGGGTGAACGGCAGCGCGGCGAGCAGGTCGAGGCGGGCGTGGGCGGTGCCGGTGTGGTCCAGGGCCAGGCCGACGCCGAGGGCGCGCAGCTCCTGCAGCGCGGCACGGACGGTGGTGTCCTCGGCCGCGAGGGCGGCGGGCACGGCGAGGGTCAGGTGGTGCGGCGCGACCCCGGCCGCGGCGAGGACGCCGGCGACGTCGTGCGGGAACCCCGGCGCGAGCAGCGCCGAGCGGCCCACCTCGACGGTGAACGCGCGCCCCGGCGGGGTCGTCCGGCACGCCTCGGCGAGGCACCAGCGCACCAGCGGCACCGACAGGTCGGCGACGTCGACGGACGGCCACCGGGCGCGCAGGCACCGGTCGACCTCGGCGCCGTCGCCGAGGCGGGCGATCGGCTCGCCGGTCAGCGCGACCCGGCCGGCGCCGATCGCGGCGCGCAGCTCGTCGGCCCGCTGCGCCGGGGTGGCGAGCAGCCCCGCCAGGTCCGGCGCGTACCGGGCGTACCGGCCCTTGCCGCGCTGCTTGGCGGCGTACATGGCGATGTCGGCGTGGCGCAGGAGCGACTGCGGGTCGTCGTCGGCGAGCCGCGCCGCCACGCCGACGCTCGCGGTGACGGTGAGCAGGTGCCCGTGGGTCGCGACCGGCGCGGCGAGCTCGGCGAGGATCCGTTCGGCGACCGCACCCGCGGCGTGGTCGCCGGCGCCGGGCAGCAGCACCGCGAACTCGTCGCCACCGAGCCGGGCCACGAGGTCGCCGGGGCGCACCGCGCTCCGCAGCCGGCGCCCGACCTCGACGAGCAGGCCGTCGCCGACGTGGTGGCCGAGGGTGTCGTTGACGCCCTTGAAGTCGTCGAGGTCGACGAGGATCGCCGCGCCGTGGAACGCCTCGTCGAGGGTGTCGTTGAACAGCGCCCGGTTGGGCAGGCCGGTGAGCGCGTCGTGGGTCGCCTGCTCGTGCAGCAGCCGCTGGTGCTCGCGGACGGTGCCGAGCAGCGCGTCGTTGTCGCGGAACGCGAGCAGCTGGCGCAGCACCACGGCGGCGGTCGCGGCGACCACGCCGGCGAGGACCGGCCCGTCTGCCCGGTCGGTGACGTGCAGCGCGAAGACGGCGGCGACCGCGAAGTAGGGCAGGATGCTGTACGGGCGGCGCCGCTTCGGCGTGACCCGCACCCGCCGGGCCGGGCGCAGCTGCACGACCCCGGCGAGGGCGACCAGCGCGCCCTCGAGGGTGGTGACGATGTCGGAGATGCCGGCGAGGCGCGGGTTCTGCAGCACCGGTATCAGCGCGGAGCCGATCGCGCCGAGCAGCACGACGCCGGCCAGGGACTGCAGCGCGAGCATGTCCACGGCGTCGGTGCCGACGAGGATCAGCTTGACCACGGCGAGGACCGCGAGCAGGCACAGCAGGCTCAGCACGAGCAGGCCGAGCGCCCGGGGCAGGTCGGCGCGGGCGCCGGAGATCGGCTCGAGCACGAACTTCCACAGGAACGTCGCGGAGCACACGAGCACCGTCGCAGCGTCCAGGCCGAGCCGCAGCCAGTCGCCGCGGCTGCGGCTGCGGGTCGGCAGCCGCAGCAGCCCCCACAGCACCAGCAGCAGCGCGACGCTGAGCAGCAGCACGGCGCCGGTGAGGACGGGGCCGGACTTGCGCCCGCCGAGGCTCGCCTCGGTGAGCGGTTTCGTGGCCGGCGCGATGAGCAGCGCCGCCACCCCCATCAGCCGCCAGAAGCGGCGCCCCGCCCGGGCCAGCCGGTCCAGCCTGGAGGCCTGGAACAGGAACCCGGAGGCGACCGCGAGCGACAGCGCGCCGGGCAGCCAGCCGAGGACCGTGAGCCCGTCGAGCCCGGCGCCGCGGGCGACCGCCCAGCCGACCGCGAGGGCGAACAGGGGTGCGTACAGCAGCAACAGCCGGCGGACGCCGGCGGCCAGCGCGCCGTGGTGCCGCTCCGGCTCGTCCAACGCCTGACCTCACCGCCTCGTCGTGTGCCGGTGGTTTTCCCGGCCTACGTCTTGTTCGGCCGAAGTGGTGCCGAGCTGAGCGGTATCGCGTGCGGACAGGGTAGCGCTCCGTCACAGTTTCCGTCGATGTTCCGGCCGCCGATGTGTCCGCGGGCCGCCCGGCGCCGCGCGGCATCGATGGACGTGCGCCGTACGGATTGACCGGCGTGATGGTCACGGCGACACTGGCTGGACCAGGTGACAACGATGTCACCAACCGGCCGCCACCGGGGAGTGTGTCCATGAACCATCGCGTCCCGCGTCCTCACCGGCTCCTGCTCGCCACCGCCGCACTCGTGCTGGCCGCGGCGGGCGTGGGAGCCCCGTCCTCCGCCGCCGTCCCTGTCTCTGCCGTCCCTGTCTCTGCCGTCCCTGTCTCTGCCGGCTCTGTCTCTGCCGCTCATGGTGGCGGCGCCGTCTCTGGGGGCGGCGCCGTCTCTGGGGGCGGCGCCGTCTCTGGGGGCGGCGCCGTCTCTGGGGGCGGCGCCGTCTCTGGGGGCGGCGCCGTCTCTGGCGGCGGCGCCTCGATGGCCCTGCCCGCCGACGACCCCGCCCGCGGGCTGCTCTACGGCGGGTTCAAGGCCGGCACCGGCCGCTGCGCCGGCCTTCTCGAGGTCAAGGCGGTGCCCGGCGCCTGCACCCACGGCCCCGACGCCCCGTTCGCCGGGCTCGACGTGTCGAAGTCCGTGCCGCCCCTGACGGGGCTCGCGGTCAACCCGCTCAGCGTCGTCTGCGACGGCGACGGGGTGAGCGGCAACCGCGTCCAGGTCCTGTACGTGCACGGCTCCGGCAACGCCGACCGGTACAACCAGTACCTCGCCTCGATCCGTACCTGGTCCTCGGCCGTCGACGACATCTACAGCGCCTCGGCCGCGCAGACCGGCGGGACCCGGCACATCCGGTTCGTCACCGACAGCGGTTGCCAGATCGCCGTGTCGAACGTGGCGATCGCCAACAGCGCCCTGAGCGACTTCGGCAACTCCGTCAACGCGATCAAGGCGCTCGGGTACAACCGTACCGACCGCAAGTACCTCATGTACGTCGACGCGACCGCGCTGTGCGGCGTCGCGTACGTGTCGCTGGACAGCCAGCCGGGGCAGAACAACGCCAACAACTCCGGCGCGTCCTACAGCCGGGTCGACTCGGGCTGCTGGTCGGCGGGGCCGGCCGCGCACGAGCTCACCCACGCCATGGGCGCGGTCATGAACAACTCGCCCAACCACACCAACTACGGCCACTGCACCGACGACTACGACATCATGTGCTACAACGACGGCCCCGGCACCGTGGTCCGGATCGTCTGCGGCGACCAGGCCCAGGACAACCGCCTGGACTGCAACAAGGACGACTACTTCCACACGAACCCGCCGGCCGGGTCGTACCTCGCGACCCACTGGAACACGGCCAACAACCGCTTCCTCATCGCCGGCGGCGGGGGCGGCGGCACCGGCGGCCCGCTGACGCTGACCGGCCTCGGCAAGTGCGTCGACGTCAACGCCGGCGCCACCGCCAACGGCACCAAGGTGCAGATCTGGTCGTGCAACGGCACGGCCGCGCAACGGTGGACGCTGCCGGGCGACGGCACCGTCCGGGCGCTCGGCAAGTGCCTCGACGTCAACGCCGGCGGCACCGCGAACGGCACCAAACTCCAGCTGTGGGACTGCAACGGCACGGGTGCGCAGCAGTGGACGTACGTCACCGGCAGCCAGGCGCTGCGCAACCCGCAGTCGGGACGCTGCCTGGACGACCCGAACAGCAGCACGACCGACGGCACCCAGCTGCAGATCTGGGACTGCAACGACACCAACGCGCAACGGGTGACCCTGCCGTAGCCAGGCGCGGGGCCGCGGCGGCTCGCCGTCGCGGCCCCGGCGCGGGTGCGCGGGCCTGCGGGTGCGCGGGCCTGCGGGTGCGCGGGCCTGCGGGTG
>NZ_JBFAIC010000128.1:0-12753 GCF_040654515.1 Dactylosporangium sp. NPDC050688 | reverse complement strand
TGACCGGGCCGCCCGCCGAACCTAACCTTCGAGCCGGCATCGGCAGGATTGTAGGACCGTTCGCGCCCACATGATCGGGTGCGCACAATTCGGCAAAGCAGGATGGTTGCGCCACCATCGGCTGGCTACGCCAGGTGACAGACGCACGATGGTCTCCGCGCCGTAACAGCGGCAGAAGCGGACGCCGTCGCCGGCCGGACGGTTGACGCAGGTTTGCCTTTGAGACACTCGCCTCGTGAGTCCTGAGTGCTTTTCCTGCGGCCGGCCCCTCGTCGAGCACAATCGCCATGTGCGCTTCACGTTGCCCGACCCGGTGCTCGACACACCTGAGCAGGAACGGACGTCGGGCACCTGGATGAGCCATGTCAACGCTTACGAGTCGGTCATGATGCAGGTTCCTGATGTCGGCACCTTTGTCCGCGCACTGCTTCCAGTCAGGCTGACCGGCGGGCACACCATCACGTTCGGCGTCTGGATTGCGATCGACCCCGCCGACCTTCAGTCCGTCTTTGCTACCTGGTGGGAGCCTGAATACCAGGACCTGCGGATGGCGGGATGGCTCGCCAACGCCATCTCACCGTGGGGGCTGCTCATGTCAAGGACGCTCGAAATCTGGATCTGGCCCACTTTGGTTGATTGAAGTTGGTCTCTGGTCGGTGGTCAGTGGGCGAGGAGGACTCGTTTGCGGAGGAGGTCGAGTTTGGCGCGGCCGAACATCTGCCTCTTGATCATTTTGATGCGGTTGACGTGGCCTTCGACGGCGCCGGAGCTGTGCGGCAGGGTGAGGCCGTTGCGGACGGCGTCGTAGTCGCGTTGGAGGCCGTTGGCGTAGGAGTGCAGTTCGGGCAGGTCGTCGGCCTGGACGGCGGCGATCCAGGCGTCGAGGTGGTGGCCGTGCCGGCTGGTGAGCATGTCGCCGAATGCTGCGACGTGGGTGGTGAGGGCGTCCAGGTGCGGGCAGCGGCTGCGGATGTCGTTGAGTTTGTGCTGTTCGTCGGGTGTCAGGTCGGTGTAGCGGCGCAGGATCCAGTTGGTGATGTGGCGGACCTTCGGCGGCCGTGCCGTGCGTGGCGGTGCTGCACCGGCGGTGCGGAACGGGCGTAGTTAGCTGCGCAGCGTGGCGTAGGTGCCGCGGTAGCCCAGTGCCTGGACCTCGGCGAACAGCTGTTTCGCGGAGGTGCAGCCGTCGTTCCAGCGTTGGTGCAGGTGCTCGGTGAACGCGTCGAGGATGCTGGGTCTGCTGCCGATGCGGGCGGTGGCCAGCAGTTCCTCCACGGTGTCGGCGCGGGCGAAGCGGCGGACCGTCTCCCGGGCCAGGCCGAGCTCACGCCCGATGGCCTTGATGCCCACGCCTTGGGCGAGCAGCGTGTGGACCTGGGCGTAACGCTGCCGGGTGCGTTCAGCCAGCCGGCTGCGTCCGGCCTGCTGCTCGGCCGCGGCGTGCGCGAGCTGGTCCAGGTCAGGCAGGGGTTCGGCGGGCTGCGGTGCGGGGCGGGGCGGTTCGGTCAGGCATCCGTGGTGGCGGGCGACGGCTTTCTCGACGTGTTCGGCCAGGTTCTTCCACAGGTGGAAGCGGTCCGCGACCTGGATCGCGTCCGGGGCTCCGGTGCGGGCGCCGTCAGCGTATGCCCCGGCCCGGTCCCGGCAGATCACGGCGACTCCCGGGTGGGCCTGCAGCCAGGCGGCGAGGGTGCCGGCGTCCCGGTCGGGCAGCACGTCGATCGGCTGGCGGGTGTCCATGTCGATGAGCACCGTGCCGTAGACGTGCCCGCGGCGGATCGCGAAGTCGTCCACGCCAAGGACCCGGACCGCCGCCGGCGGCGGGTCCGGCAGCCGGCGGACCCGCCGCAGCACCGTGTTCCGGCTGGTCGGCAGACCCAACCGGGCCGCCAGCCGCGCTCCCGCACGGCCCGCGAGCGCCAGCCCGATCGCCTCCAGGACGCCCCGCATGCCGCCGCTGACCCGGGCGTGCGGCGCGGTCAGGCCGTCGACCTGTTCGGCGAACCGCCGTACCGGGCAGGTCCGGTCCTGGCACACGAACACCCGAACCCGCAGGACGAGGACCACCGCACGGCCACCCGCCGCCAGATCGGCAAGCCGACGACGGTAGCGGCGGTGCACCCGCCGACTGTGCGCGCCGCACCCCGGACAGGCGGCGCCATCCGCCTTCGGACGCGCCCAGACCTGCAGCTCAGCCGTACCGCTCTCGACCCGCTCGATCGTCACCCGGGCCAACTGCGGCAACAACACCTCAAGGCAATGATCATCGCACCGGCAGCACTGTACACAGTGGACTCACGCTCGAGATGAGAGGGACTAACTTCGATCAACCAAAGTGGGCCAGATCCAGTTTTCGCCCGTCGTCGACAGCTCAGCGCACCGGTCCAGACCGTGGTCCGCAACGCGGACGAAACACCGTACTGCGACAGCTCCAGCCATCCGCAGCTCGACCGTGTGCTACACCAGGAGTGGCCCCACGACCTCATACTCCCCGCGGTCGACTCACACGCCTGAGTCAGGACCCGCACGCGTCGCGGCAGATGAGGATGCCGGTGCGCGAAACGACCTGGACGGGGCTACGTGAGTTCGTAGGTGAAGCGGTCGGTCCGACCCCGGGCGGCGTCCTGATCGGCCGCCGCGCGAAGGATGCCTTCGATTCGATTGAACGCGGTTCTTCCCATGGCCGAACGGCTCATCCGTGCTGCGGTCCAGGTCAGATGAACGGGACGCGGAACATCGGTGGTCAGCCGGTCCCACAACGCGTCCAAGTTGTGCCCGTAGTAGGTGCCGAAGTCCAGAAGTCCCGCCAGGTGCCGGTGGAAATCGGCCTCGGAGCGGATCTGGTTCCCGTCAAGCTGCACACGCACCCAGTGGACAATAGCGGCCCGTCGTCGTGTCACGCCCACGCACCGAAAGAGCGCCGGGCTGACCCAGCCGGCTCACGACGTTGACAGCCCTCTACCGGGCGGCGCGCTCGGACAGCGGCATGTGCGTGCACGTGATCAAGTGGTGCGGCCCAGCTGCATGCCTCGGTTCGGGTCGTTGGCCGGCGGGGCAGGCAAGCAGGACCATCGAGCGGTACGGTCGCATGTCGTGGGGAATTCACCGTTCGGCGTGCGGCTGTGGCGCCTGCTGTCGCACCGTCGGCCGACGGTCGACTTGTCGATCGAGCAGATGCAAGCCGTTCTGGCCCGGGATGCTGGTGTGTCCACCGTGGAGCTCGCTGCCGTCGTCAAGGACGGTGCGGTGCCGAGCCAGACCTCGTCGGGAAACTGGCACCAGCGCTCGGTATCCACACCGCCGACCTGTTCGTCATCGCTGGGCTGCCGGTGCCGGACGACCTCGCCTCGGCCTGGCCGACGTCGTCGTGGAACGTGGGTTCGATCGTTCAACACGCGATCCGGATGGACACCGACCAGCGCAGCCGGCTGGAGGCGCTGGTCAGGTCGCTGCCAGTGCAGCCGCGTACCGGATCCGCGCCGGCCGACGACTACCCGGACACCCCCGGAGCGCTGCTGCTGCGCCTGCCCCGCAACCGCAACATCCGTCCGTACAACGCGAGGATTCTCCAGGCGGTCGGCGACGGCCCATACGTCTCCGACTCCACCGTCGCGGGACTGGGCTCTGGCAGGGTTGTGATCACCCCGCAGTACGTGACGGCGTTCGCATACCTACTCGGCTACCGGCCCGGCGACGTAGTCGCGCTGACCGGAGTCGGGCCGGTCGTCGAGGATGCGAAAGCACACCCGGCGAGCGCGGAGATCGCCGCGCTGGCCTGGCAGGCGCGGCGGCTCAGCAGCGAGCAGCTGAGCGAAGTCATGGCTGCGGCCCAGACCATCCAACGTGCCTGAACCTCGCCATGATTCGATGCCCTCAATTCGGCACGATCGAGCGCTGCGGCCGTGGTTCAACGCGCCGGACCGCCGCCACGAAGCGTGACGATCTCCATGTCGGCGGCCGCGCGAGCCCTGCGGCATGTCCGGAAACGCGATCAAGCCGCGAACGCGCCGACAGCGGCCGAACAGGACGCCAAGGTCGCCAGTCCGCGCTCGTGCTTGTCGTGCCGCGCGTCGACCGCCTTGACCACGACCTGACGGACACCACCATCACCACCGCCTACCTCCTGCCCCCGCTCCTACAGGGGCAGCGGGAACCAAGGGCCGCCATCGAAGATGGGCGGGTGAAGATCGTCCGATCTGTCGTCGCGAAGTGCCTATGGCCAGCGGCCGTTGTTGCGGTGGCCGTGGGTGTCGGCGGCTGCTCCGCTGGTGAGCGTGGCGACGAGCTCGTCTCGTCGGTTGAGCAGGATTACGCCGACCCGGTCTGGGTCGGTGACACGGTCTACTATCTGGCCGGCTGGCAGGACGACTCCGATACACCACCGGAGCTCATGCGGGTCCGCGCCGGCGGCCAGCCGGAGGCGGTGAAGATCGACCATCCGAACTGCCCGGCGGCGTACGAACCCGGGCATCTTCCGGGCGGACCGGTGCCGATCAGCAACCACGAACTGGGGCTGGTCGTCTCCTGCGGCCCGGAGAACATCCGGCTCGTACGGTGGAACGTCGGCGGCGGGCCGTCGGTGACCATCGCCGAGCTGGACGTGGCCGGCGTCGGCGTCTCCTGGTCGCAGCGCTCTGACACGGTCTACTTTTCGTCGCACTCGTGCGCGAACGGCGGGCTGCGCGCACAGCTTGGCACGTCCGGCATCTGCCTCACCGACGACCCCGATCAGCGATCCCCCGCCGTGGCCGACGACGGCTCGATCGTCTACCTGACCCCGCAGTGCGGCACCGATGCGCCGGAGCCGACGCTGACGTTCAGCGTGTGCCGGTACGACCCCCAGGGCGAGACCTCGACCCTGGCCCGGGGCGTGTATGGAGCCACGGGCATGACGGTGCACGGCGACCGGATCGTGGTCGTCGGTAAGGTCGACGGCAAGCGTGGCCTATGGCGAGTACAACGCGGGAAGTTCCAGCCGTTGGTAGCGGGCGACTACTGGGACGCCGCGTTCAACGCCGACGGCACCCGGCTCGCGGTCATATACGAGGACAGCGGACTACTGTCGACGCGATACTCCGTGCGCGTCATCGACGCACCGCGAGCGTGAGTCGAGTTCGGGGCGCCGAGCCCCGAGGCGCACCTCGGCGGCCTCCGGCACACCGATGGCCTCGCGGATCGCCAGGGTCCCCAGGAGCTGTCCATTCAACTCACAGGGGCTTCGCCTCGACTGGATCTGCCTCCCGTTGCGGTGCTGCGAAGGCGGCCAGCGGCAAGGCGAAGACTTTCATTCGAAGTCTGACCACAACAAAGATCGACTTTCCACACATCGACACGACAGGAAGCGTCCGCGTCGCCAGAGCCCTATCACTCACTGTCACAACCATGGTCCGAGGCCGCGCCGAACCAGCGGCATGAGCGCGCACGTGATCAAGCAGGTGGGCAGCACGGCGCAGCGCGCTTGCACGCGGCGGTGATCGCGGGAAAGATCTCGTTTGTGCGCCGCTGGATCGCCGGTCTCACCGTGCTCGCGATGGCCATCGTGGCGACGACGGTGGTCGTGCTGTGGCGCCGCGTGTACGACCCGCGACAGTACCCGGACAGCGACCACATCACGCTCAACAGCGCGCTGGACTGGGCGCATCTGATGCTGCCGGAGTGCGGCGAGCGCGGGGTGAGGTACTGGTACTTCGGCAACCTCTTCGGCGAAGCTGACATGCTGATGCGGATGTCGGCGTCGCGCGGGTGTGTCGAACAGTTTCTGTCGGCGAATGCGGCCGAGCCCATCGCCGCTGGGGACAGACCGCCGGCGTTCGTCACCCACACGCCCGACGCGTGGGACTGGCCGGACGGCCGGCTCCTCAGCGGCTACTCCGTCGCCGCCGACAGAGCCTCATCGGTGATTGTGGAGATCGCGGCCGACCTGGACGCCACCCCGCTCGCCGACCTCTTCGTCCACGTGTCCAACAGCTGATGCTCGCCTCTCTGCCGAGAGGCCTGCCGAGCTGACTACAGCCGCATACAGCGCGCTCTTCGCGGAAGCGTGCATCCGCTATTGGCCACGTTCGCATCTGTGGGTGCGGACCAGTACTGGCTACCGAAACAGACGAACGGGTCCGCGGCTTGATGAACTTCGTCGTTGCGCATCCAGCACCTGCCTACGCCGAACGCCGCGGGTCGAGTCGCCACACCGGGTCGTTGTCATCCGGCCGGCCGTCTGCCTTTGGCAACGGGGCCGGGGCGAGCAGCAACTCCGCGCGCATGGAGTTGACCATGTCCAAGTACGCTCGGTCGATCGGCTGGCGCAGCTCCAGCCACCGTTCAAGCGGCACAGCGTCGCCAGCGCTGGCGACGCTAATCCGCCAGAATTGCTCATCGACGGCCAACACCCGTTGGACAAGCTGGGGAGCCGCGGTTAACAGGACCAAATGCAGCCCTTGATGCCAAGCGGCCCAATCAACCGGCTCGACGCCAGCCTCGGCCCGCTGACGTACGGCCCGATAAGTCGAGGCGTATCGCCCGAGCAGCGTCGTGCAAGCCGTCAGGTGCGTCTCGTGGGACCACTGCGAGCGCGTGGCCCGACGGCTGACGACGCCACCAGCGACAACGCCGGTAAGAGTTGCCACGACTCCAGCGGCCGCGGTAAGCAGTACCTGCCAGTAGGGGGTCACGTCGATATCATCCGGTACTGACTGGCCCGTAGCGAGCAAGGGCTGCCCGGCCGCTGCTTGCGTATACCGACCCGGCCATTCCGCGTCCGATCCGAAGCGGCACGGCCCCCTGCCGTGGACCTGGGCGGACCACTGGGAGTGGGCTGCAGCGACGACGCCCGCCCGACGGTCATCGTGCACATGCCGCGCGCGACCGGCGGCATGACAGCGCACCTGATCAAGCAGTCCTGACGGACGATCAGGACGGTGGTTACGCGTTTCTGCGCTCGCCGGTTCAGCGCGAGAGACGCGTGCGTCAGAATGGGGGGTCGAGCCAGTCCTCTCCGGCTTGAGTCGAGGAGCCGTCCGAGGTGGAGGGCGGCCGCTCGGCGAGGCACCGTGTGAGGTGGGACTGGACCCAGGGGTCGGTCTCCGTCTGCTGCAGTTCGCGCAGCCGGGGATGAAGGTGGGCAAGACCGAAGCAGTCGACCATGGCGACGCCGTATGAACGAAGGAACGCGTCCGGGTCGCCCAGAAGTCCGCTCGCCACGTCGTTGAGCACGCCCTGCGACAGGTTCTCCTCGCTGAACCGCCAGGGCTGTTGGGCCAGATACGCCGCCCGGCGGCGTTGCTCGAGGTCGTGGCTCGACAGTTCCGCCAGCACGTCGGCAAAGGTGAGTCTGCGCAGGTCGCTGAGTGCTGTGAGGTCCGGCGGGGTACACGACCTGGCGTACCGCGCGATGTCATCCGCGATCGCCTCGGCGTCGTCCAGCCTGCGCTGGTGCTTGTCCCCTTTCCTTTTCAGCATGCCCAACAGTTCGGCGCGCACGGTGGCGTCGATGTCGGTCGTCATGGTGTCGGCCAGTGCAGTCCAGGAGCTGTCGCGTATCGCTGGGAGCTGCAGCAGTGATTCCCCGGCCCGGGCCCGCCGCTCCGGCGACGGATCACCGGTGAGCGCAGCGACCAACTCGGGTTCCTCCAGCGGGAGCCGCTCACCGAACCAGCCGACGTCGTACCCGGCGACAGCCTCGTCCAGCCACCGCTCGTACCAGGCCAGGAAGTCGGCGTCCTCGACCACGTACGGGCCGATGGGTCCTTCGGTGTCGAGGTTGAACAGCCGTCCCCGCGCCGGTCCCGTCACGACCAACCGGGTGCCGAGGGAACACCCATGATGGGCGACCTCCAACGTACCCCGAAGGAAGCTCCCACCCGTGCCCGGCGGGTCCTCGTACCGCTGCACCCAGTCACCGAAGTATCGGGGGCCCGGCAGGTACGGACTGGGCCGAGCCAGGTGCACCGACCGGCGATACACACAGCACGAGGGGGCGAGGCGGCACAGCCCGTAGCCCGGCCCGGCACCGCCGTTGCCCAACTCGGTGACGAACAACCGAAACGCCGGCGGAAGCGTGACCTCGTGCCGTTTCTCGAACTCGGCCACCACGGCCTCGGGCAACGGCGCCCCGAGCACGAACCCGTGCGCTTCTACTCCGAACGCCTTCGGCGGCACGGGCATGGCACGCGCCGCCGCGAGCTTGCCGGCGATCCGCCCTAACCGAACATGATCGGCATCAACCACCCGCCCAGCCTACGAACAGCCAATCGGGCAGAGATACCCCCGTGCACTCAACTCGGCCGGCCGCTCACGCCATCGGCACGTTGATCGGGGTCCAGATCCTCTGGCAGGCCGATCGCCTGAGCGATGCGACGGGTTTCCGCCAGGAGACGGACTGACGAGCCGAGGTAGCCGCCACGGACTTTCTCGTCCACGATGACTCGTTCGAACTCGGCGGGAACGTAGTAACCCTCGCAGTCGGAATGGTGAACCAAATGGTCGAACGGACCAGGGCTCTCGGATGGCAGGACGGCGTAGACCTGCCTCAACAGCGTATCGTCGGTCGCCTTGTGTCCCTCCGCCAAAGGCTCGGGCAGGCGGCCATCCACCGCGAGATGCACGGCGAGGCGACGGACCATGTGCAGGCCCGAGTAGCCCGACATCTCGAACTCCGAAGTTGTGATCGCGGTCGGCTCGTTCCAGGTCCCCGCACCTTCGCGCATCAGCAGCTCACGGATTGCCGCGAAGTCCTTCCGTACCATCTCGGCGTAGTTGCCGTCGTCATCAGCAAGCACGCCGACGATCATGTTCAACCCCATGCCCCGATCGTGCCAGCAGCATCCGTCACGGCGCATCCGCACATGCCGCGACCCGCGCGGCGGTCGTCATCACTTCTTGCCGCAGGACCGTTACTGGCTGCGGAGTGCATCGGCGGCGGTGATGAACTCGTCGGCGAACTGCAGCAACGACAGCCATTCGGTGGGGATGGCGGATGCGCCGTCCCGGACACCGAGCAGCCCGCCCGCGATGGCGGCGTTGGTGTCGGTGTCGTTGCCGATCCGGACGATGTCGACCAAGACTTCGACCAGCGGGCGTGCGTCCAGGACCGCGGCGACGGCCAGGCTCAGCGAGTCCAGGACGTAGCCGGCCGCATCATCGGCGAGAAACGTCTGCCCGGTGACGGCCAGCATCGCCGGTCGTAACTGCCGACCGTAACCGATGGCCTCGACGGCCGCGGGCTGGATCAACCGTGTCGCGACCGCCTGCCCGACCATGACGGCGGCGTCCGGCGCGGCCCCGGCCAGCAGCGCAGCGGCGATCTCGTTGTATGCCGCGCAGGCCACGGTGCAGCGTGGGTCGTCGTGGGTGATGGCTGAGATCTCCATCGACTCCCGGATCCTGCGGCTCTGGTCGGTGACCGCGAGCGCGGTCGGGATGCAGCGCATCAGCGACCCATTGTCGGCCCGGCCCAGGCCGGCGCCACTGGCACGGGGGTCACCGGTCTGCAGATACCGCACCAGGCCGGCACGGGTGGCACCGCCGATGTCACGTGGCTCCGCGCCGGGCCGCCGGCCGGGCCACTCACCCCGCAGCCAGGCAACCATGTTGTCCGCGGCGGCACGCACCACGTCCTCACCCGGCGACAGGTAGGCCAGCAGCACAGCCCGCGTCAGATCGGTGTCATCGGTCGCATCACCCGGCGACCAGCCGAACGGACCGCCCCCCACGACGTCGCGCAGCCCGTCGGGATACCGGTCGCGGATACTCGCCCAGGAAGAGAACTCCACAGTCGCACCGAGCGCGTCCCCGGCGTGGACGCCCAACAAACCACCGGCCACCCGATCCCGACGATCCACCATTCGCCCAGCTCACACCCGTGCTATCGCATCGTCGACCACCACGCCAGCATGCCGCACCAACCAAGCCGATTCACCATCCACATGGTCGGCAACGTCCGGATCTGCCGCCGATCGGCTTGCCCTGGACCGGCGCTTGACGGGCCGGCGGGTAGGACGGCACCGCTTATCATCGGTCGGTGTTCATCGAGGTCATCGGCAGACGGTCGCTCCCCGACGACGTTGACCGCGACGACGTCGAAGACCTTCTCACGATTCTGAGGAAGTGTTCGAAGCGATCTGTGGAGAGGCGCCGACCGACGGATGGCAGCGCTACGGCGTCGAGGCGTACTGCTGCTTGCGGCTCCTTCGCGCCGCCGACCTATCCATTGCGACCGGATCGGCCATCGCCTTCTGCTGACCAGCCGGCGCACCCATGATCGCGCGAGCGCTCATCGGCAGGACAGCGCGCCTTGATCTCGCTGAGGCGGTCACCCTCTGCGGCGGCAACGGTTGGCGCCACGCACCAACGGCGGCATGAGCGGATGCTGGCCGGAGGCGAGTCGGTGCGTGCGACTCAGGCGCCTGACGCTAGCGCGATGCCGAAGTTCTGGCCCTTCTTGCGGACGATCCAAGTGCCGGACACGACGCCGCAGCGCACGGTGACCAGCGGCAACATGGTGGTTAGGTCGGACGTTCGCTCATCGGCACGAGCGGAGGCCCCGGCCTCGCCGGGCACTTACCTTCGGTGACGAGGCCAGCCGGATCACCACGCTCGCGCAGCGGCGTGTGCGGATGTCTGAACGGTGACTGAACTGCTCGCGGTCCGACTTTTCGTCCACATGGTGTGGCGCCCTACGATCCTCGCCATGACTCGCACGACGCCTCCGCGCTGGGTGGACCTCACGGAACTGTTCCCGGAGCTGGCCGAGTATGCGGCAACGGCCACTCGGCTGCATCCCCGGCCCGGCAGGCCCACGACCGCCGACAGTTCGGTCGGCGGTCCGCTGCTGTGGCCGGCTGATGAGCCCTGGCCGGTGTGCACGGACGGGGATGGTCATTACGTCTTCCATCTCCGGACGCCGGCGACGGTCCGTCGCAGCCGGGAGATCTACGCGGCGGCGCAGGCTCGGGCGGCTGCCGGCGGCACTCGGTACGAGCTGACCAACGAGGAGCAGGCGGAGCTGCCGCGCTACGACTTCTCCGAGCCGAAGGATCTCATCGACGAGTTGGTCCCTCTGGTACCGGTGGCGCAGCTGTACCGCCGGGACATCCCCGACTTCACCGGCCCAGACGACGCTGACCTGCTGCAGGTGCTGTGGTGCCCCCTCGACCACCCGGAAGAGGGTTACAACCCGAGGGTGCGGCTGTACTGGCGGCGCAGCGCCGACGTGACGTGGCCCCTGAACGTGGCCCCTGAGCCGACTGTCGTGAGCGGCGCCTACCTGCCGACTCCATGTGTCGTGCATCCAGAGCAGATCCGCGAGTACCAGTACAGCGGCCTGCTGCCGGTGGACCTCGGCGCCCGGATCACCGCGTGGCAGGACGAAGCCCAGGGCGGGGACCACGCGGACGACGAAAAGGACGCCGGGCGCAGCTACCAGTACGACTTGTCCCTGGCGCCCGGCTGGAAGGTGGGTGGTTTCGCGAACTGGTCGCTGACCGACCCGCATCCGATGAACTGCGCTGAGTGCGGCACCGCGATGACACTGCTGTTCACCGCCGACTCCAGCGAATGGCACGGAACAGGTGGCAGTTGGAGGCCGATGGAGGAGCCGCCGGACGTCTCGTCCAACCCCACCGACGTGTCAATCGGCCGCGGCTACGCCTTGTATGTCTTTCGCTGCCCGGAATCCTACGAACACCCGCCTGCCACCGCCATGCAGTAGGGCCCCGGCCGCTACCGCACTGCGTGACCGGCGGCTGGAACCCTGCGCACGATCAGCGGTGTGAGCGGATGTGGGGAGTCGTACCGGACATGCCGTAACGTCGTTGCCGAACGGTTCACACGTGCGCAGCGTTGACTGCCCAGACCAACTCACTGTTGAGGAGATGCCTCATACCGGTACAGATGACCAGACGCGCGCGCTATTTTGTCGATGTCCACGGACATCGTCTCGATGGCGGGATGAGCGACGCCGTCCGCGGAAATTGGCAGACGCGCGGCATCCCAGCCCCCGTCGTTCAACAGATGGCAGCGTTCGAAACGCAGTGGGGTGGGCTGCTACTCCCACCGGCACCGCGCTACGACGGCGGGCCAAAGATATTTCGCAGCGACAAGCCTGAGATCGACACCACCGGCGAATGGTGGTTCGACGCAGGGGACCAGCGTTGCTCCATGGGGTACTCGTTCTGCATTGGCCCGCGCGGCGAGTTTGCCATCGAGGACGGCCGCGGCAGGGCCGTGCTGCACGACTCGGTCGCTGGTTGGGTTGAGTCGCTTGCGTTGGCCCATTCGGCAACTTTCTGGGCGCCTCACATTACGACGGTCCACGGCACGGCGGTGGACGGCCTGGACCTCTCCGCGATGGAACAGTTCCCGGAAGTCGCCGGCGTGTCCAACACCTGGTGGCGAGGCGAGGAGACCGTCATCGCTGTCTACCGCGGCGAGGCTCAGCTGTTCGGCGACCCAGCATTGCAGGTCGGCACGATATACAGCGGCATCACCAACACGGCCATCCGCCTCGACTATTGACCGCGGTCGACGCGCTCCGGAGCGAGATGATCCGGTCATCGCCAGATCCTGTCGACCCTTCCGGCACGCCACCGCGACTGGATGACAAGAGGCCACAAGCGGGCACCGGTACTGGCGTGTACCGCAGCGTCGCGAGGATGACCTGCGTTGTGTCAAGCCCCGGGTTTGATGGAGAGTTGGTTAGCTGGTTTTCGGGGATACGGTGACCGGCTGGGTCATCGTGTGTAGTGCCTCGTACTCGGC
>NZ_JBFAIC010000127.1:0-14021 GCF_040654515.1 Dactylosporangium sp. NPDC050688 | reverse complement strand
CACCGCCCACGGCCACAACACCCTCCGGGCACTCACCGACCTCATCACCGGTCGGCCCTGGCTACCCGCCATCAACTGACCACCTGATCAGTCACGGGTTCTGTTGTGGGTGCGCCGGTTCTTCTGCGAGAACGCCGCGTGCGAAGACGTTCGCCGAGCAGGTTGATGGGCTGACCCGCCGGTGGTCGCGGGTCAGCGATGGGCTGCGGCAGATGCTGACCACGGTCGGGCTGGCGCTGGCCGGCCGAGCCGGCGCGCGTCTTGCTGCACAGTTGGGTATGCCAGCCAGCCGTCACCGCCTGATCCGACTGGTACGGGCGTTGCCGGATCCACCGGTCGGTGTGGTTGCGGTGCTCGGGGTTGATGACTTCGCGGTCAGGCGCGGCCACCATTACGGCACGGTGCTGATCGACTGTGAGTCCCGCAGGGTCGTTGATCTCCTCCCCGGCAGGGACGCCGACCCGTTGACCGCGTGGCTGCAACAGCATCCAGGAGCTCAGGTGATCTGCCGGGACAGGGCCAGCGCATACGCCGAGGCCGCACGTAACGGCGCACCGCAGGCCGTCCAGGTCGCCGACCGGTTTCACCTGTGGCAGAACCTTGCCGCCGCGATCGAGCGGTGCGTGGCGCAGCACAAGAGCTGCCTGCAGGAGCCCGTCGAGGTTCCTGCCGAGCGGTACGGCGCTGCTGCGGAGGCGGCCGAATCCGCCGGGGCGATGGCCGAACGTCGCCGCGCCCACCACGCTCTCGTGCACGAACTGCTGGCGCAGGGCGCCGGATTTCGGCAGATCGCCCGGCATCTGGGCTGGAGCCACCACACGGTATCGCGGTACGCCCACGCCGCAACGTGGCAGGAGATGATGGTCGGGCAGAAGATCCGGCCGAGCCAGGTCGACCCGTTCAAGACCTACCTGATCCAGCGCATCGGCGAAGGTTGCCTCAAGGCCGCCACACTGCACCGTGAGGTCCGTGCCCAAGGTTTCGCCGGCAGCTACGCGATCATCCGCAAGTTCGTCGAGCAGTACCGCAGCACGCCGGACCTTACAGCGGTGCGCCGCCCACCCTCGGTGCGGCAGGTGACCGGATGGATCTGTCGACGACCGGACGACCTCGCCGACCGCGACAGCGTCCAACTGCAGGCGATCCTCCAGCGCTGCCCGCAACTGCGCGCCGCCACCGACCTGGTCCGGTCGTTCGCCGACATGCTCACCCGCCTGCGCGGTGAGCGACTCGACGCCTGGATCGCGGCAGCCGAAGCAGCAGCATTGCCCGGTGTCACGAAGTTCGCCACCGGCCTGACCGCAGACCTGGCCGCCGTGACCGCCGGCCTCAGCATGCCCTTCAGCTCCGGACCGGTCGAAGGCAACGTCAACCGCATCAAAATGATCAAACGACAGATGTACGGCCGAGCCGGCTTCGACCTGCTCCGCAAGCGTGTGCTGCTCGCACCTTGATCAGCGCCAGCCGCTCCCCGCACTACGCTCCCTGGATGCGCTACCTCACCCGGCAGTTCGCCATCGGGGCCCTGCGCCGCGGACACGGCATCGAACAGTTCCTCGGTGGCACCCAGGTCGGCGGCGAGGCCGCCATCCAATGGGTCGCGATCAGCCCCATGGACCGTCAGTACCGCGTCTCCCTGCACACCGTGCAGGACCCCGACGACGACGAGTTTGGCGACCTGCCCAACCTCATGCCCCTGGACCCGGTCGACGAAGACTACATCGGCGAAGGCCGCGAACTCGGCGCCAGCCAGGGCGAGACCGAAGCGATGGTGCTCGCCGAGCAACTCACGACCGCACAACCTAACCTCTGGGTCAACCACGCGGTTGCCGGCGACGAATACATGGACTTCGTCCGAAGCCGGCGAAACACCACCGACACGCACGGCCGACAAGATCAATCACGAAGTTAGCGCCAGAACCACGAACGGAGCCCAGATGTGTGCTACTTCGGGACCCGCCCGGATCAGTTTTCGTTGATCCTGGTCGGCGAGTTCGGGACCCTGTGCGGCTCGTAAATTCGGTTCGGTGGCTGTGACGTGCGGATTTGTCCGTGGTTCAGCTGCCGGTAGCGGGGATGATTCAGGGCGTGGCAGCCTCGCTGGTGTACCTGCTCCTACGTCAGATCTTGCAGATGCTCACGCAGCTCGCCCGCGACGGCGGCGCGAAGGACGTCGAACTGCTCGTGTTGCGGCATCAGGTAGCGGTCCGGCGACGGCAGGTGCATCGACCCGACCTGCAGCCCGCGGATCGGGTGGTGCTGGCGGCGTTGTCGCGGCTGCTGCCCCGGCCACAGTGATCGGCGTTCTTCGTCACCCCGGCCACGTTGTTGCGCTGGCACCGGCAGCTGATCGACCGGCACTGGACGTATCCGCATGCATCGCCTGGCCGGCCGCCGGTGGACCGGGAGGTCCGCGACCTGGTGCTGCGTCTGGCCGCGGAGAACCCGACCTGGGGCCATCGCCGCGTACAAGGTGAATTGGCTCGGCTGGGCCACCGGATCGCGGCCAGCACGGTCTGGAAGATCCTGCACCGGGCCGGCGTCGACCCGGCACCACGCCGGACCGGACCGACCTGGCAGCAGTTCCTCACCGCACAGGCCCACACAATCCTGGCCTGCGACTTCTTCTTCACCGTTGACACCGTGCTGCTGAAACGGATCTATGTGCTGTTCTTCATCGAACTCGCCACCCGGCAGGTCCACATCGCCGGCGTCACCGCCCACCCGACCGGCGACTGGGTCACGCAACAGGCCCGGAATCTGCTCATGAACCTCGACCAGCACGCCAGCAGGCTGCGCTTCCTGCTACGAGACCGAGACACGAAGTTCACCGCAGCGTTCGACGTGGTCTTCACCGCCGCGGGTATCGACGTGCTGCGCACACCGCCACAGGCACTGAAGGCGAACGCCTTCGCAGAGCGCTGGGTCGGCACCGTCCGCCGGGAATGCACCGACCGGATCCTGATCGCTGGCGAACGGCATCTCTTGAGGGTGCTGACCGAGTACACCGAGCACTACAACCGCCACCGCCCACACCAGTCACTGGACCAGCAACCGCCGAATCCACCACCGGTCGCCGACCTCGGCGCTGCGCGGGTCCGACGACGCCCGGTCCTGGGCGGGCTGATCAACGAGTACTCGCAGGCAGCGTAAGCCAAACCCAATTTACGAGCCGCACACGAGGAATTCAGCGTCCTTGGCACGGTCGCTCATGGGCAGCAGGCGCAGCATCGCCAGCGTGTTGGTCACGCCGAGGTAGGCCAGTCGGAGCAGCACAACCAGACATCCTCGCCCAGCGGTCGTCAGCGGTACGACAAACCCGGGCACGTTGACAAACGCAAGATCTCGTTGTGACGGTCAAAGTGACCGTGAACAGGGCGGACGTCATTGTCGGCACCCGCAACGTCGTCGATGTGCTCGCCTCCGCCCGCCGGGCCGCCGCGGCACGCCGGTTCTTCCGCCGGGCGCTGGCCGCGCTGAAGGTCACACCGAGTGAGGTCGTCACCGACGCGGCACCGGTGTACTCGGCTGTCCTCGACGAACTGGTCCCGTCGGCGTGGCACCACGTCGAACGCCATGCCAACAACCGGATCGAGGCCGATCGCGGCACGCTGAAGCACCGGCCCAGACCGATGCGCGGGCTGCGTACCGGCCGCACCTTACAAACGATCATCGCCGGACACGCCTTCATGCAGAACCACCGACGCGGACACTACGAACTCGGGCTCGACGCATCGTCCGGGCTCCGAGTCGCCGCAGCGTTCACCGAGCCCGCCACCGCCATCTGAGCCAGCCACGAGAACCGGGCTCACTGCGTCACCCGATCAGATAACGCAACGGAGCCTCCAGGCCCTTGCCGGGCTCGGTGACCGTGACGTCGGCCAGCTCGGGAACGTGTGTCCGCAAGGCTCGCAGGGTGCGTGCTCGCATACTGGGCTCCGATCGGGTCGGCCGGGTTGGATAATCTTGGACAATGTCCCGTGCCGCAGCCCTCGCGATCGCGGTGGTCCTGATGCTGGGCGGATGCTCCGAGCAGGCGCTGCCCGCGCCGGTGCCCGGCCCGTCCGACGACCCCCTGGCGGTGGTCGAGGAGCGCACGGCGCTGCTGTCCCGCGACGGGCCCTACCGGGACCCGGACCAGGCCGAGCGGGCGCAGGGGCGGGCCGCCGCGCGGCTGCTGCTGGCGGGGTCCGACGACATCACCGACCTCGACGGTGCGTTCGGCCGTCTGGGGTACGACTCCGCCCACAGCGTCGATGCCGCGACCGGTCGCCGCTACAGCATGTTCTCCATGAGCGTGACCCACGGGCCGGCCTGGGGCCTCGTCCTCGCCGACCGGTCCGCGCCGCTGCGTTACGTCATCGAGGTGCCGCACCCCGGCTTCGATACCAACACCGACAAGCTCGGCGTCGCCCTCTACCGTCTCGTCCCCGGCAGCGTCCTGCTCATGGCCGGTGCCCACCGCGCCGCCGGGAACGGCGCCGCGGACGTCGCCCACAACGACATGTCGATGTTCCACGTCCTGGCGACGGAGCTGGCCCGCGGCGGCCTGAGCCAGGTGCAGCTGCACGGCTTCGCCGACAAGAACCTCCCCGACGCGCAGGCTGTCGTGTCGACCGGCGCGGGCCGCGTCTCCCCCCTCGCCCGCGACGTGGCATCCAGTCTGCAGGGCACGGGCGTCATCGTCTGCCGCGCCTGGGCCGCCACCTGCGGCCGGCTCGAAGGCACCACCAACGTCCAGGGCAAGGCCGCCGACGATATCGGCGCGCAGTTCCTGCACATCGAGCTCGGCTGGGTCATCCGCGGCAACCCCGAGCGCCTCGACGCCGTCGCCCACACCATCGCCGCCCGCCTGACCTCCGGCTGACCCTGGGCGCCCTGCCGTTCCGCCGGATCAGGCAGACCCGGCACCGCCACGCGGCCGTTCAGCCGGATCCGCGGCTCGATCCGGTGGCTCGGACCTGCACGTTCAGCGTCCGGCGCAGGCCACCGTCCGGTCACTCGGACCGCTGTCCGGTTCTGGACGGCACCGACGCCCATACGAATGACTGCCGTCAATGCCTGACCGATGCGGTAACTATTCAGGTGGTTCCGGGGAGCCAGGTCCGTCCATTGTGGAGTTGGGGGAGGGCTTCGAGGGCGTTGATGCCGTGTTTGCGGGTGGTGGCGAGGTAGCTGCGGATGGCGCAGAAGGTTTCGGCGCCGGTCCAGGTGCGCAGCCCGCCGCTGATCTTCTGCCAGAGTTTGACCATGCGGATGTCGCGTTCGGCGAGATTGTTGTCGAACACGACGCGAAGGTCGTGGGCGAAGCGCAGTACGTCGGTGGCGAACCCGTGTAGCCGGGCCAGGAGAGTGACCGCGGGTGGTCGGGCGCGGTTGCCCGGCGGGGCGGGGTTCGCGGCGGTGCCGGCGGCGATGATCGTGTCGTAGCGGTGCCGGTAGGCGGCGCCTTCTACCGGGTCCGCATCACCGGGGTGCGCTCCGCCCTGAGTCGAACGGCGAGACCGCAGAGTCGGTGCGGCACCCGGTGCCCGACGTCGCCGGACTGCGCCGGTCGTCCCTGGTCGACGTCGGACTCGCCTGGGCACGGACCCTTCCCGCGAACGGCCACGTCGCTCCGGTCACCGTCGGCGGCCTGATCCGGTACTGAGCCCGGAGCCCGGCACACGCTCAGCGTTCATTCCGCGCTTGTACTGCGTTCGTTTCCGCGCTCCGGACCGCGCTGGCACGACGGTCGGGCGCGGGCCGGGTCAGAGGCGGCGGGCGGTGCGGAGGCCGGCGGCGAAGTGGCCGGTGCCGTCCAGGGTGGCCTCGCCGCCGGAGTCACCCATGGTGGGGCCGTTGGCGCCGACGCGGCTGGAGATGAAGCGGTAGTGGCCGCGGTTGTCGATGCCGAGGTAAATGCCGGAGTGCTCGATGTGCGTCGGGCGGTCGGCGCCGTCCGCGTCGATCTCGGGTGAGCCGTAGAAGAAGACCAGGTCACCGGGGCGCAGGCGGTCCAGCTGCTGCGGGCGCTTGCCGGTGTTGGGGATGACGACGGTCCCGGGGCCGACGTCGGCGATGGCATACGCGCGTCGCGGCAGCCCCGGGCCCTGCGTGTTCGTGCCGCGCAGCGGGTAGCCCATCCGGTAGCCGTACACCATGCGGATGAAACCGGAGCAGTCGAGGCTGTGCAGGCGGTCCGGCGACGGCTTCTCCTTGACCCCGTCGGGAAAGCCCCAGGGGACGCCGAGGTAGTCGTAGAAGTCGGAGTTCTCGGCGCGGCCGTCGCGGTCGCCGCTCGACAGCGGCCCGAACGCGGCGTCGCCGGCGATCTGCACGCCGTTGTCGCCCTTCTGCGGGGTGGCGCCGTAGGTGTACTGCATGGCGGTGGCGAGCACGTCGGGGTTCGGATCCGCGAGCGCGGCGGCGAGCCAGCCGGCGAACCAGGACTGCTGTTCGGCGCCGGCCTGCCACGGCTGGGGCACCAGCCGGACGTAGACGTCGTGGGTGACCTTCGCGTTGGTGAAGCGCGGCTCGGCGAAGGTCCTTGCCCTGCCGGTCAGGTGGGCGGTGCGGGCGCCGTCGGTGAGCACCGCGACGCGCGCGCCGTCGGGGCGCAGGACCTCGGTGCCGGGCGGGTCGGTCAACCGCCGGTACGTGTATCCCGACGACGACACGGTGGTGGCCGCGGTGCCGAGGCTGATCTCGACGGGGTCGGGCTGGGTGAGCCGGACGGCGCTGTAGCCGATGGCCGTGAGGCCGGCGACGAGCAGCAGCGCGGCGGTGACGAACGTCGTCGCGCTGCGCGTGAGCCCCGACGTGTTCATGCCGTTACCTCCGCTGCGTTCCGGCGCCGGCCTGAACCAAACCTGCGCCCCTCATGAGCAGCCCTCCGCTACGCTCCGGCCCGCTCACGCCGCCACCACCGCTGCGCTCCAGTGCCGGCCTGAACCAGCCATGCGCCGACGGTGCGCAGCACTGCACCCACCATGGGCAACCTCTCCGCTGCACTCAGGCTCGCTCATGTGACCGGCACGAGTCCGGCGACGATGCCGCTGAAGGTCACGCCGAACGTGATCCCGGTGACGATCGTCGTGGCGAGGACGGTCGCCGGCGGCGGTTGACGCACCAGCTGGTAGGCGATGAGGCCGGGGGCGACGAAGCCGAGCGTCTGATGGGCGAACAGCAACGGCAGGTCCCGCTGCACGATGACGAACAGCGTCAGCTGCAGCAGCACGCTGAGCAGCAGGATGGCGGCGAAGAGGCGCTTGCCGTACAGGATGACGACCTTTTGCAGGAGCTTGGTGAGGTAATAGGTGACGACGGTCATCACCACGACGATCGCCGCCTGCAGCGGGTCCTCGATGAGCGCGAGCGCGATCCAGCCGGGCGTGATCATGCCGCCAGGCGAGAGGTTGGTCGTCAGGTAACACAGCAGCGCGAACACCAGCCCGATGCCCAGGCAGGCGGTGGCGAGCTGAGCGCTGAGCTCCCCTCCGAAGATCATTGGCCGGTCCTTCTCTGAGCCGGGACGCGGGTCCCCACGGTCATGTTGGTGCGCAGCATCGGCGGCAGCGGGCCGTGCAGCTCGTCGGGCGCCCAGCTGGGCAGCCCGGCCAACTCGTGCAGGAGCACCTCGCCCTGGCCGTGGATGTTGCCGACGGCGACGATCGAGGAGTCGAAGTCGGTGGCGGCGACGACGCCGTCGAGCAGCCGGTCGGGGTCGAGCTTCCCGCCGATGTCCACGACGCGGTCCAGCAGGTCGGCCGGGATCGTCGAGCGGGCGCTGCGGGTCGGCTCGCCGATGAGCACGATCCGGTCGGGGCGGACGTCGCCGCAGAGCGCGCCCATCTGACCGTTGCGCTCGACCCGGTCCGGTCGGCAGTTGATGACCATGGTCATCGGGCGGGAGATGAGCTGCTGCCGCTCCAGCTGCTGGATGTTCATCAGCGTCGACTCGGGGTCGTTGGCGGCGAACACGTTGGCGAAGCGGATCAGCTTGTCGCCGGCGGTGACCCGCACGACCGACAGCACGCCGGGGTCCGGCGGCGCGTCGATCATGCCGGCGAGGGCGCTGCGCCGGTCGACGCCGAGCAGCCCGGCGACGGCGATCGCGATGGCCACGTTCTCCTTGAACGTGATCCAGCCGAAGCCGGCCATCTCCCGGTCGGTAACCGACTCGGGGTCAACGGCGATGAGCCGGCAGTCGCGCTTGTCGGCCTCCTGCTGCAGGATCGCGAGCCGGTCGCGCTCGGCGGTGACGCACACGCCGCCGACGGGCATCGACCTGCTCAGCGACCGGGCGACATCGTCGAGGGTCGGCCCCATCTCGGCCAGGTGGTCCTCGCGGACGTTGCACAGCACACCGATGGTGGAGCGGATGAGCTTGCTCTGGTTGATCTCCTGCAGGGCAGGCATCACCGCCATGCACTCGATGACCAGGGCGTCGGGGTGATAGGCGGCGGCCCGCCGCACGATGCCGATCTGCTCCACGACGTTGGCGATGCCGAACTTGCGGTGGACCGGCTCCTCGCTGGCGTCGGGGAAGATGAACCGTGCGGCGGTGCCGGTGGTCTTGGCCACGACGAGCAGCCCGCCGCCGCGCAGCGCACCGGCGCACAGCCGGGTGATCGAGCTCTTACCGCGGATGCCGTTGACGAGCACCCGGTGCGGGATCTTGCTCAGGTTGCGGTCGTGGTTGCGCTGCTCGACGATCCCGGCGACGAGCAGCGCGACGCAGCACAGGGCGTAGACGACGTAGAGATACAGCACGCTCAGACCTTCGCGGTCCGGCTGGCGCCGCGCTGGCTGGGGAAGCGCGGGCGGACGGCGGTGAAGTCGTCCTCGGAGCCGCGCAGCCGGACCGCGCCGCCGAAGCGGGCGGAGCCGGTGTGCCGAACCTGGCGGCAGATCTCCAGGCACATCGCGATCGCGCCGACGTCGTCGTGCCGCTGCGGTGGGATCGGCTCGTCGAACTCACCGGTGCGGATGCGGTCCGCGAACACCGCGAGGCGTCGCAGCGGCCGCACGAAGATGAAGTACTGCCACACGAACGCGAGCGCGACGATGCCGGTGACGGCGCCGGCCATCAGCAGCGTCCACCGGTTCATGATCACCTGCGGCAGCTGGAGCGAGACGGGGTTGCGTTCGATCACGACGACCCATTCCAGGTGTACGACTGACGGCGGGCTGGTCAGCGCCGTTGCGACCTGCAGCGACGGCTGCCCTCCGGCGCTGCGCTGCCCACGGACGGTGCCGCCGGCCATGGCCTCGATCGCGACGGCGCGGGCCGCGTCGCCCTCCAGCGGCTGCATCGCCCGGTAGCCCGACGAGTCCAGGATCGTGCGCAGCTGCGAGTCGACGACCCGCGCCCGCCCGTCGACCCGGCGCATCACGCCGAGCAGGTAGTCGATGTCGAACTCGCCGACGACCCCATAGCCGTCGTCCTTGGCGATGCGGAACGCGTAGATGACCGGCAACCGGGTGACCGACCGGTCGATGCGGATCCCGGCCTCCCCCGGCAGCGGCTGCGGGGTGCGCAGCGACTCCCGGCCGGCGGAGCTGACCACGGCGCCGTTGCGGTCCACCAGGTACATGCCGCGGAACCGGTACTCGTCGGCCAGCCCTTGCCTGAGGATCGGCCCGAACTTGGCCGGGTCGGTGCTGGCGTTGGCGAGGCTGATCCGCGACACGGTCTGCAGGCCGCTGTCCAGCGCGTTGCCGAACACGCCGCTGACCGCCTCGGCGCGGCTCTCCTCATCGAAGAACAGTTGCTCGGGCACCGGCGGCCGGGGCGCCTGCAGCGCGGTGGCCGTCGCGACCGCTGGCCACGCCAGAGCGATCAGGACGGCGACGGCGAGGCCCTGCACGGTGCTCGGCCGCCACCGCGCGCCGCGCAGCCCGCCGCCGCTGAACACCGCGAGGGCCTGCGCGATTCGGAACGTCTCCCTGGTGCGCAGCGGCTGCCGGACAGGTGTCACCGCGCCGCAGGCATCGGACTTCGCCTGCCGCAGCAGCGCCTGGACCGGCGCGGGCAGGAATGCGCGCATGAGTAAGAACGCCAGCAGCGACACGCCGAGCAGCGACAGGCCGAGGAGCAACCCATAGCCGACGGAGGTGCCGCGGCTGACCGGCGCGACGAGGACGGACGCCACGACGACGCCGGTGTCGCCGATCGCGGCGGAGGAGACGACCAGCTGCCGGTCGGGCCACTCGGTGACCTTGATCGCGCGGCTGCCCCGTGCCCCGGCCAGCCCTTCGAAGAGCTTCGGCAGGTGCGGCTCGCCGACGGCGCTGACGCCCTGGATGAGGGTCGGGCGGCCGTCGGGGGTGATGATGAAGACGCCGTGCTGGGCGCCCGGGTTGAGCCGCAGGTTGCGCATCAGCAGCGGGTAGAGCACGGCGACGCTGCGCTGGCCGTCGAGCGCGGCGATGCGGACGAGGGCCGGCCCGTCGGTGGTGGAGACCGCGACGGTGGCGTCGGCGGGCAGCGGCGTCGGCAGCTGGTCGAGCGGGACCGGCGTGCCGGACGCGGCCTGCGCCTGACGGGTCGCGGTCTGCAGGAGGGCGGCGCCGGTCCAGGTCTCCTGGTTGCCGATGAGCTTCGCCAGCACGTCGGCGTCGGCGGGCAGCGGCGGCTTGCGCACGTCGGTGAGGACTCGGTCCAGGTCGTCCGTGGCTCGGGCGGAGCCGACGCTCATGCCGCGGACGACGGTCGCGACCAGCTCACGCTGCGAGTCGTGCACGGCCTTCGGCACGCCGCTGCGGTCGTAGACGGCGAAGCCGAGCACGGCGGCCGCAGCGACGATCATCGTCACGCACAGGTAGACCAGCGATGGCGCACTGGAGCCGGCCGGGAACGCCGCCGCAGGCAACTGCTGCTCAAGTGCCCGCCGGCGCCATGCGATGAGCTGGGCCGGTGGCGCGCCGGCCGCGGGCGGGGCGTCGTCATACACGGATATACCGCCCCCTCCCCAACGTTTTGCTGCCCTCTCACCCCGAATCGCCGGTGACTATAACCCAGGGCTACGACATTCCGTGACAATGATCAACTGGTTCGGGGTGCGGGCGCCGTGCCGCGGACGATCAGACCGGCCTCGTCCGCCCCCCGGGTCAGCAGGTGTCCCTGGATCCGCTCGACGGCGGCCTCGTAGATCCGCCGGCGGGCGGCCGGAAGGCCGGGGTCGGCCAACGCCCGCTCCAGGTCGACCACCCGGATGTCCGGGTTCAGGTCGACGAACGTCGGGATCGCCTCGACCGCGGCGACCGTCCACCGCTTCGCCTCGCTCGAAGGCGTGAATGTGACACGGACCATCACGCCCTCCCGGTTGTCGTTGATCGGCTCTTCGTGGCGGGCGATCTGGTTGCCCATGCCGTACACGATCCATTTGCCGGAAATGCGCTCGACTGGCTGCACCACGTGCGCGTGGTGACCGAACACGACGTCGACGTTGCGCAGCGCGGCGACCGCTCGGGCCCAGGTCTGCTGGTCGACGTCGGGCTCGTGCACGTACTCGGTGCCCCAGTGCAGGCTCACCACGACGATCTCGGCGCCGGCGGTGCGGGCCGCAGCGGCGTCCGCCTCGATCTTCTTCGGCTCGATGAGGTTCGCGATCCATTCCTGCCCGGCTGGCCGGGTCAGGCCGTTGAAGTACTTCGCATAGCTCAGGTGAGCGATGTTGACGCCCTTGACGGTGTACAGCTTGGGCCGCTTCGCCTCGTCCGCGCTGCGGTAGGTGCCGGCATGCCCGAGCTGCGCCTGGTCGAACGCGTCGAGGGTACGTTTGACGCCGTCGAAGCCCTGGTCGATGCTGTGGTTCGAGCCGGTCGAGCAGCCCTCGTAGCCGACGGTCTTGATCGCCCGCACCGTCTCCTGCGGCACGCTGAAGCGCGGGAAGCCCGTGTAGGGCCCGCCCGGCGGCGCGACCGGCGTCTCCATGTGACACAGGGCGAGGTCGGACGCCTCGATGGAGGCCTTGACACCGGCGAGCATCGGTGCGTAATCCATCGGGCCGCCACCGTCCCGCTTCGCCTGGTTCCACAGGTCGGGGTGCAACAGGATGTCGCCGGCGCCGATCACCGACACGGACCGTCCCGCGACCGTCACAGGCGAGCCGAGCGGCCGGGGCGTGCCGGTCTCCTGCACGGTGGCCGGCGCCCACGGGCCTATCCGGTAGACAGCGAAGACCGCGGCCGCCACGACGATGACGGTGCCGAGCATGCCCCACCTCGGCCGGAGCGATCGCGTCTTCTGCACCGCGCAAGGCTAATCACTCCTGTTCCGGCAGCCGGGCGGTGGGTAGCCGGCGGACCACGGTGCCGGCTGGCGTGCCGGACAGGACGCCGGAGAAGTACAGGACCTGCTCGTAGCGGGCCCGGCCGCCCGGCGCCGAGGCGATCGCCCGGTAGTCGGCGGCGCTGGCCGTGTAGTGCGGGAACTCCCAGATGTCCGGCACTGGCAGGCCGTGCCGGGCCACTCCTGGCGGGCCGAGGTGAACCGGCCGAGCGCCCACTCCGGCGAGTCGTCCTGGACCGGCCCGTCCAGCTGGACTACGCCTGCGTCGTTGACGTGGGCGCGGTAGAACTCGTAGTCCTCGGCGCTGGCACCGTAAGGGTTGCAGACGCCGGTGAGGCCGTGGGTGTAGCCGTGCATGATGAGCGCGCCGCCGTGCTCGCTCATGTACCGCAGCGCGTCGACGACCGCGGGCATGCCGCTCAGCGTCCGGTGTACGGGTATACCGCCGGAATACCGTCGTGGCCGGGCTGACCCTGCCTACAGCAACGGCCCATGGAAGGCGCCAACACCAAGGTCGTTCTGAGACGCCAGATGTACGGCCGAGCCGGGTCCAGAGAATACGGCGTCGGGTCGTCCTCGCCCACTGACATCAACAACCAACGATCACCAAATCCGCGCCAGAGCCGATTTCGGGACCCATTCGTAGGCGAGCTCGGGGCCCACCGGCTGAAGTCCGATTCTTGTGTTCGTGAGTTCAGGGCCCACCCATGTGGATGGTCTGACGGCCGGCGAGCCCAACGCCGTCGAGTCGCCAGCGACGTCCCTTGCGCTCTCCGAACCCTGCTTCACTAGCTCCAAGTTGTCGTAGCCGACTACGCCGCGTGATGAAGGCGGCCTGGCAGCTCACGAAAGGCCACGAATCGCGGCGAATCAGTTCATCCGATCGAGTTCAGGCTGCGTCCGTACCGGCTCGTCGGCGACGTAGGTCGGGCTCAACTCGGAGAATGCTTCATCCGCCCATCGCCTGCGCACCGGGTCCGTGCAGGCGTCCAGAAATGCTCGCGCCGCGGCGGCGATGTGCTCACGGTGGACGGCCAGCTCGGGAACTCGTACGAGCACCACCGCCGCAGTTATCGCCTCCTGTCGAACACGGGGGTCCGGATCGTCCAGAAACGCGGCGGCGGCCTCGTACATCTGGGAACGGAGCTGCCGGACAGCGTGCCACGCCGAGTTCGGGTACTCCAGCGGTGAATATCCAGCCAGCTCGACGAACTCACGGACGCGGACGTCACCGACTGCGTCCGCAACGGCAGACAACCAGGTCAGCAGATGGCCTCGCAATGGCTGGAGTCTGCCGTCCGGGCTCCGGATCACCGTATCGCCGCCCACCTTGCGGTCCAGCAGCGCCAGCACGTACCGGACGGCCGGCACCGCCGGCTGGAATACGTTCGGATACTCGATGAACGAGCGGTCCCACAGATACGACAGGCCCACCGTGACGGACCGCGGATCGTCGGCGGCCAAGCCGTGCAGCGAAGCCCGCATGTCGGGGTCCGGCAACCAGTACTCGTACGCCTCGCAGGCCCGCATGATGTCGTCGACGATCTTGCGCAGGTCAGCCCGCTCCTCAGCCACGGCAGCATGATGACACAGCATCGACGAGCCGGTGGCGGCCGCTGCATCCACAAGATGATCTCTCAGTCCCTTCAGGGACTGTACAAATAACGGCTGATCGACCGATCAAGGGAGAGACGCCGAGATGACGACCGAGACCCCCATTGAGCAGGAGCCGGCCGCAGTGCCG
>NZ_JBFAIC010000126.1:0-14363 GCF_040654515.1 Dactylosporangium sp. NPDC050688 | reverse complement strand
CGTGCCCCGGTCGTCCGGACGACCGGGGCACGACTTCGATCAACCAAGCAAGATCACAAGCCCCCGTTGTCCCCGAAGTGCAGCGCCCGGGTGGTCGTGGACCTCCAGGGAGGACCACGACCACGCGGCAGCGTGTCAGTTCAGCACGGCCAGTTCCAGCCGCTCCAGCGTCGATGGGTCGCCGAGCAGCTCGATCTCCACGACCCGGCCGTTCTCCACGACGAAGTCGAAGACCACGCGTGGCCTGCCGCCGGCGGACCACACCGCGCCGACGAAGCCGTCGACGAGGGCCGTCTGCGCGACCCGTGCGCGGCCGGCGAACGTCTCGGCGACCGCGTCGGCGCCGTGGACCTCGGGGGCGGCGCCGGCCAGGACCGTGGCGGCGTCGGCGCGCAGGACGACGTCGGGGTCCAGGAGGGCGAGCAGGGCCTGGAAGTCGCCGCCGCGGGCGGCGGCCAGGAACGCGTCGACGACCTCGCGCTGGCGGGGCAGGTCGGGTTCGGTCTGGGCGCCCTGGACGCGGCGGCGGCCGCGGCTGGCGAGCTGGCGGGCGGCCGCGGGGGAGCGGCCGACGATGGTGGCGATGTCCTCGAACGGCACGGCGAACATGTCGTGCAGCACGAAGGCGAGCCGTTCCGCAGGGGCCAGGGTGTCGAGCACCACCAGCATCGCGAGGCCCACGTCGTCGGCGAGGAGGGCCTCCTGCTCGGGGTCGGTGGCGGCGGGGAGCACGGCGGGCAGGCCGACGTCCTCGGTGGGGTCCTCGGGGCGGGACTTGCGGCTGCGCAGCATGTCCAGGCTGATCCGCCCGACGACGGTGGTCAGCCAGCCGCCGAGATTGTCCACGGCGGCGTGGTCGGAGCGGCTCAGCCGCAGCCACGCCTCCTGGACGGCGTCCTCGGCCTCCGTGAGGGAGCCGAGCATCCGGTACGCCACCCCCCGCAGATGGCGGCGGTGCTCCTCGAACCGTTGAGCCAGCAGGTCCTCGTCGTTGTCCACGATCACATCCTCGGTCGGGGTCACGGCTTAGGCTTGCATCATGACCGCACCGGCACGCAGCACAGCGCAGCGCATCGACGACACGCTGCGACGGCTCGAGCGTGACGTCGACGCCTGGGTGGCGACGGCCTCGGCCGAGGGGGAGCCGTGCATGGTGCCGTTGTCGTTCATGTGGGACGGTGCGACGCTGCTCTTCTCCACCGCGCCGGGCAACCCGACGGCCCGCAACCTCGCCGCCGGTGGCCGGGCCCGGGTCGGGATCGGGGAGACCCGTGACGTGGTGCTGATGGAGTGCGACGTCGAGCCGGTCCCGGCCGCCGAGATGGCGCCGGAGGTGGTCGACGCGTTTGCGGCGAAGGCGGGGTTCCGGCCGGGTCCGCGGTACGTGTACCTGCGCATGACGCCGCTGTGGGTGCAGGCGTGGCGCGAGGTGAACGAGCTCGCCGGCCGGGACCTGCCGAGCCTCAGCGCGAAGGCCACGGAGGCCACGGAGGCCACGGAGGCCACGGAGCGGCTCACGCCACTGACGTGAAGGCCAGCTGCTCCCACGGCCCGGCGCTCGCGCCGTTGCCGCGCAGCATGTTGGTGTAGCTGCCGGTCATGTCGACGCGGACGCTCACCCAGCCCTTCGTCGCCTGGTTGCGCAGGAAGTACCGGCCGGCGTCGGACCACACCTCGAAGACCTCCCAGTCGCCCGGCCACTCGCCGCGGCCGCGCAGCATGCCCTTGGAGTTGCCGGAGTAGCCGTACTCGGCCGAGACGAGGTAGCCGGAGCTGGCCTGGATGTAGATGAGGTCGGTCCGGCCGTTGTAGGCGCAGATGTTGAAGTGCTCCCAGGTGCCCAGCGCCCCGGCGGAGGACCTGGCGCGCAGCATGTTGTGGATGCTGCCGGTGTACCCCTGCTCCTCGGAGACGTAGCGTCCCGCCCGGTAGCTGAAGATGTAGTAGCGCCGGCAGATCGAGGCACCGGGGATCGTCGTCGGCGCGAGCGCGTTGGCCTGCACGCCGCCGGCGCCGCCGGTGAGGTCCAGCGGAGTGCGCTTGAGCCCCTGCGCCGCCGGGTCGTCGTCAGCGGAGGCGGCGGCGGAGGAGGCAGCGGCGGAGGTGGCGGCGGAGGTGGCGGTGCCGGGTGGCGCGGTGCCCGGGCGCGGCTCCGCCGACGCGGTCCCGGGCACCAGCAGCGCGGTCAGGACAACGGCAGCGGGCAGCAACCCCCGGGCACGGCGCACAGTGACTCTCCAAGCATGTTCGGTGATGACCCCGCCGGACATGCTGGACGAACGCATCGATGAGTGTCAAGACCCGCCGAGAAGCTTGAGGGTAGCCGTGTGCAGCGGGGCGCTGCGGGCGAACAGCGACGGGCCGGCGCCGGGGGCCGGGCGCCCGTCGAGGCCGCTGTACCGCCCGCCGGCCTCCGTCACGATCAGCGAGGTGGCGGCGAAGTCCCACACCTGGCCGCGGGTCTGCACGGCCAGGTCGAGCCGCCCGTCGGCGACGAGCAACGCCGCGTGCGTCGGCCACGGCTCCTTGCGCGCCACGGCGGTCAGCGGCGCGAGCATCGCCCACTCCGCCGGGAACACCTGACCGTCGTCGGGCACGACGCCGAGCGAGGCGCCGTCTGGGGTGTCGGTGCCGCCGGGGGCCACCCGCAGGCGCCGGCCCGGTCCGTCGTCGCCGATGCGTCCCCGGTACGCCCCGCCGCCGCGCCGGGCCCACCAGAGCTCGCCCTGTGCCGGTACCGCGGCCGCGCCTGCGACGATCTCGCCGTCGTCCTCCAGGGCGACCAGCACCAGCCACCGGTCGTCGCCGGCGACGAACATCGCGGTGCCGTCGATCGGGTCGACGATCCAGCGCCGCCCGCCGGCCCCGGTCAGCCCGCCCTCCTCGCCGAGGACCGCGTCGCCGGGGCGCGCCGCGGCCAGCACGTCGCGCACCGCGGCCTCCACCGCCCGGTCGGCCTCGGTGACGACGCTGCCGTCGGCCTTGACCTCCCGGGGCAGCTGGGCGAGGGCCGCGAAGTACCGCAGCCCGACCTCGGCACCGGCGAGCGCGGCGCGGCGCGCCAGGGCGACGTCGTCGGTCACAGGCGGGCCAGGTCCACGAAGTACGTCGGGTACGTCTTCGACACGCACCGCGGGTCCCGGATCTCGATGCCGGGCACCCGCAGGCCGAGCAGCGCCAGGCTCATCGCCATGCGGTGGTCGTCGTACGTGTGGAAGGCCGTCGGCGCGGGCGTGCCCGGCGTGACGGTGAACCCGTCCTCGTCCTCCACGGCGTCGATGCCGGCCCGGCGCAGCTCGGTGACGACCGCGGCGATCCGGTCGGTCTCCTTCTTGCGGATGAAGCCGATGCCGCGCACGCGGGTGGGGGAGTCGGCGAACACCGCGACCGCCGCGAGGGTCTGCGCGGTGTCGGAGATGTCGGCCATGTCGACGTCGATGCCGTGCAGCGTGCCGGTGCCGGTGACGGTGACCCGGTCGGCGGTCCGCTCGACCCGCGCGCCCATCTGCTCCAGCAGGTCCGCGAAGCGCACGTCGCCCTGCAGGCTGGCGGTGCCGAGACCCTCGACGGTGACCCGGCCCCCGCTGATCGCGGCGGCGGCGAGCAGGTACGACGCGGCGCTCGCGTCGGGCTCGATCGCGTAGTCCGTCGCCCGGTACGGCTGCGGCCGCACGTGCAGCCCGTCGACGGTGACCCCGAACGCCGCCATGACGGCTGCGGTCGCCTCGACGTAGGGCACCGACACCAGCGGCGAGGTCAGCTCCACCGACAGCCCCTCGGCCATCAGCGGTCCCGCCATCAGCAGCCCGGACAGGAACTGGCTGGACAGGTGGCCGGGCAGCGCGACCTTGCCGCCGGCGACCGGCCCGGTCACGGCGACCGGCAGGAACCCGGGCTCGGCGAGGTCCTCGACGGTCGCACCGAGCTCGCGCAGCGCGTCGGTCAGCGGGCCGAACGGCCGCGCCCGCAGCTGCGCCGAGCCGTCCACGACGCTGCGCGCCGGCCGCAGCGCCGCCGCGGGCACGACGAACCGGCCCGTGGTGCCCGACTGGCGGGCGTCGACGGTGGCGGGCTGCGTCTGCGTGCGCGGGTCGACGCCGTCGACGACGACCGTGTACGCCGCCTCGTCGACCGTCAGCGTCGCGCCCAGCGCCCGCACGGCGCCGAGCATGGCGTGGGTGTCGTCGGCGAACAGCACCCCGGTCAGCGTGCTGCGGCCCGGCGCGAGGGCGGCGCACAGCAGCGCGCGGTTGGTGATGCTCTTCGAGCCCGGCGGCCGCAGCGATACGTCGGGCGGCGCGCTCAGCGGGGTGACGGCAAGGACGTCCGGCAGCTCATCGGCATGGAGGCTCACTCCTCGATTGTCCCGCAGCCCGCCGGCCGCGCGAGGGCGACCTCATCCCGTCCCAAATCCTTTCGCCGTCTGGTACGAGCCGTCGCCGGCCTCCTCGAGTCCGACGGTGCCGCCGAGGAGCCCGGCGGCGGTGGCGGAGACCCGCAGCCGTCCGGAGGCGGCGAGGTCGGCGAGGCGGGTCGCGGCCGACACCGCCGGCCCGATCAGCCGGTCGCCGGCCGCGCGGGGCGGCTCCCCGACGTCCAAGCCGAAGCGGACCATCGTCATCGCCCGCGGCCGCAGGTACCCGGCGGCGTCGCGGACCGCGTCGCCCGGGTCGTCGTAGAGGACCAGGACGTGGCCGTCGGCGGCCTGTGCCACCCGGCCGGCGCGCAGGTGCGCGGCGACGTCGTGCGCCGCGGCCGAGCCGCCGATCGCGAGGACGGCGACCTGCGCCGCCGGGGAAGAGGAGGACTGCACGGCACCGAGTATCTGGCCCGGCCCCGCCGCGGCACAGAGCCCCGCGCCGGAAACTTCCACCGCGGCGTCCACCGTGGACCGTTCGCCTCCTAACGATGAGGGAGGGTCGCCCGACCGACTCGATTCTGGATCCACCGAACGGCTCACCCTCGGGTGATCGTGACCACAGCCATCCGTGGCCGTCGGTGCCTGCGCGCCACCCGTACCATTGCCACATCGATTCTCAGAATCCTTGCCACACAACGGCTTCACGCTTTGCCCGGGCCGCCGCACGACACGTTCCGGACGTTGTTCGGGTGTCTGCTCACCTCCGCGGGCGGTTGCGTCTACTGTGGAATCCCAACCAGCTATTTGCCGGTTTCGGTGGCGCGTGTTGCATTTGCGGTGCACAGTGATGTCATGAGCAGCAGCGGTGCTGAGCGGTACTACTGGTGCCTTTCCCACCAACGGGTCGAGTCCGAGGCAGACATGTGCGCCGGAAGGGATCGGCTCGGCCCCTATGATTCGGCGTCAGAAGCCGAACAGGCGCTGACAACAGTCCAGAAACGCAACGAGGCGTGGGACGCCGAAGACGAACGGTGGGAAGGCAAGCACTAGCACGACGTCGCAGCCGGCGGCGACCGCGAACCGCCTCCGGCACGCGACCACGTTCGACCCGTCTCCACTCGCACAACCCAACCGCGAACATCCCGCAGGACGCGGGAGAACTCCTCCAGGAGGACCACGATGGCCGCAGCTAAGAAGGCCACCACGAGATCGGCCGCAACGGGCGCGGCCGCGACAACTCCCACAGTGACCGCGACCCCCGCCAGGGCCGCGAAGACGGTCGCCGCCGCAGCTCCCCGCCGGCGCGCGACCCCCGCCTCGCTGACGGTCGCGACGCCGGCTTCGGCGTCGTCCACCACCGGTGCGGGCTCCGCTTCGGCGTCCCCGACGCCGGCAGCAGCGTCCGGCGCGCCCGCGTCCGGCGCGGCGAAGGCAACCCCGGCCGCTTCCAAGGCTACCGCCGCGAAGGCCGCCACCAAGGCGACTGCGGCGAAGTCGGCCACCCCGGCCGCGAAGTCCACGGCGTCGAAGTCGGCGGCGAAGTCGGCTACCCCGGCGTCGAAGGCGGCCACGGCGAAGTCGGCCACGGCCAAGGCGACTCCGGCGGCGAAGTCGGCGGCGGCGAAGTCGGCCGCGGCGACTCCGGCGGCGAAGTCGACCGCGGCCAAGTCGGCCACCGCGAAGGCAACGCCTGCGGCCAAGTCGACCGCAGCGAAGTCGGCGGCGAAGGCGGCCACCCCGGCCGCGAAGCCGGCGGCGGCGAAGTCGGCCACGGCGAAGGCGACTCCGGCGGCCAAGTCCACGGCGGCGAAGACGACCACCACGGCGGCGACCCCGGCGCCGAAGTCGACGGCGAAGTCGACGGCGGCGAAGACCACGGCGAAGGCGGCCGCCAAGTCGGCAGCGGCCAAGTCGACCGCGAAGGCGACCCCGGCGGCGTCGAAGGCCACCACCGCGAAGGCCACCACGGCAAAGGTGACCCCGGCGAAGGCGGCCACGAAGTCGGCGGCGAAGGCCGCTCCGGCGACCAAGGCCGCCCCCGCGAAGCCGGCGTCGAAGGCGACCGCGGCGAAGTCGGCGGTCAAGTCCGCAGTCAAGGCGGCGGCGAAGGCCACCACCGCGGTGAAGTCGGCCGCGACGAAGGCGGTCGCCAAGGCCACCCCGGCGAAGTCCGGCACCAAGGCCACGAAGTCGGCGGCCACGAAGGCGGCTCCGGCGAAGTCGGCCACGAAGGCCGCTCCGGCCACGAAGGCCGCTCCGGCCACGAAGGCCGCTCCGGCCACGAAGGCGGCTCCGGCGGCGAAGGCCACCGCGGCGAAGACGGCGAAGGCCACGGCGGCGACCAAGGCGGCCGCGAAGACGGCCAAGGCCACCGCCAAGGCCACCCCGGCCGCGACGAAGGCGGCTCCGGCGAAGACGGCGAAGGCCACCACGGCGAAAGCCACGGGCGCGAAGGCGACCACGGCGAAGGCCACGGCGGCGAAGGCGGCTCCGGCGAAGGCGGCGAAGGCCACCACGGCGAAAGCCACAGGTGCGAAGGCCACCACGGCGAAGAGCACGGCGGCGAAGGCGGCTCCGGCCAAGGCCACGAAGACCGCGGCCACCGCGGCGAAGGCGGCCCCGGCGAAGACCGCGAAGGCCACCACGGCAAAGGCCACGGCGACCAAGGCGGCACCGGCGAAGACGGCCAAGGCCACGGCGGCGACCAAGGCGGCCGCGAAGACGGCCAAGGCCACCCCGTCGGCGGCGAAGGCGGCCCCAGCGAAGGCAGCCAAGGCCACCACGACCAAGGCCACCCCGGCCAAGGCCGCGGCCCCGGCGAAGACCGCGAAGGCCACCACCGCCAAGGCAGCCCCGGCCGCGAAGGCGACGGCGGCCAAGCCGACCGCGAAGGCCGCCCCGGTGTCGAAGGCAGCCGCGTCCAAGGCGACGGCGAGCAAGGCGACCGCGAAGGCCGCCCCGGCCGCGAAGGCGACGGCGGCCAAGGCGACCGAGGCGAGCAAGGCGGCTCCGTCGGCGAAGGCGACCGCTTCCAAGGCAGCGGCGTCCAAGGCGGCTCCGGCGAAGACCGCGAAGGCACCCGCCTCCAAGGCAGCGGCGAGCAAGGCAGCCCCGGCGGCCAAGGCGACCGCGAAGGCAGCCCCGGCGGCGAAGGCGACCGCTTCCAAGGCAGCGGCGACCAAGGCGGCCCCGGCCGCGAAGGCCATCGCGGCGAAGACGGCCGCGACCAAGGCAGCCCCCGCAGCCAAGGCAACGGCGGGCAAGGCGACGCCGGCGGCCAAGGCGACCGCAACCAAGGCCCCGGCGAAGACCGCGGCCAAGGCGACGGCCACCAAGACCGCCCCCGCCAAGACCGCCCCTGCCAAGACCGCAGCCAAGGCCACCGCGAGCAAGGCCACCGCGAGCAAGGCCACCGCGCGCAAGGCGGCAACGCCGAGCAAGGCCGCGGCCAAGGCGGCCCCCGCCAAGTCGGCCAAGGCCACCCCGGCAAAGGCCGCCGAGGCCCCGGCCGAGGCGACCCCGGCCACCACCGCGCCGGCCGAAAGCCCGGCCGAGACCCCGGCGGCGACCCCGGCGGCGACCTCGGCCGAGACCTCGGCCGAGGCTCCGGCCGCGACGGCGACCGAGGCTCCGGCCCCGGCGTCGACCGAGGCGGCCGCACCCGCCCCGACGGCGCCCGCGAAGAAGGCGCCCGCCAGGAAGGCGCCCGCCAAGAAGGCGAAGAAGGCCGAGTCCGCGCCCGCCCCCGCGGCGCCGGCGGAGCCGGCCACGCCGCCGGCGGTCGTGTCCGAGGGGGGTCTGGACGCCGGTACGCCCGGTGACGTGGAAGGTTCGGCGAGCGTGCCGGCGGGTGGTGGCGCCACTGAGGCCATCCCCGGGCGCGAGAACGGCAACAACGTCGAAGGGGCGTCGAGCATGACCCCCGAGGACTGGGCGAGCCTGGCCCGTCCGTGACGGTGTGAACGGCAGCGGCGGCGTCGTGGTCCCACGGGACCGTGGCGCCGCCGCTTCGCGTACCGGGGCGGTGTAAGACTGTGCCGTGGTCTTACGACGTATCCGAGCGGCCCGCATCGACTTCTCCGGGCTGCGCCGAGAGCTCGACCTGCCCACCGCGTTCCCCGAGGCGGCCGACCGGGAGGCCGAGGCCGCCGCCAAGGACCGGCACGAGGACCGGGAGGACCGCACGGCCCTGGAGTTCGTGACGATCGACCCGCCGACGTCCAAGGACCTCGACCAGGCGCTGCTGCTGCAGCGGCAGGGCACCGGCTACCGCGTGTACTACGCGATCGCCGACGTGGCCGCGTTCACCGTGGCGGCGCCCGCGATCGAGGCGGAGACGTGGCTGCGGGGGCAGACTGTCTACCTGCCCGACGGCAAGGTGCCGCTGCACCCGCCGGTGCTCAGCGAGGACGCCGCCAGCCTGCTGCCGGACCAGGACCGCCCGGCGGTGCTGTGGACGATCGACCTGGACGGCACCGGCGCGACCGTCGGCGTCGACGTGCGCAGGGCGACGGTCCGCAGCCGGGCGAAGCTCAACTACGCGCAGGTGCAGCGCGACGTCGACGCGGGCACGCCGCATCCGTCGGTGCAGTTGCTGCCGGAGCTCGGCCGGCTGCTCATGCAGCGGGGGCTGGAGCGGGGCGCGGTCAACCTGCCGATGCCGGAGCAGGAGATCGAGCCCGACGGCGACGGCTGGAAGCTCGTCATCCGGGGGCCGGTCCCGGTCGAGGAGTTCAACGCCCAGATCTCGCTGCTCACCGGCATGGCCGCGGCGCAGATCATGCTCAAGGGCGGGATCGGCATGCTGCGGACCATGCCGCCGCCGCAGGAGGATGCGGTACGGAAGCTGCGGCTGGCCGCGCACGCGCTGCGCCTGCCGTGGCCGGACGGGGCGGGCCCGGGTGGGGTCATCGCGGCGCTGGATCCGATGGACCCGAAGGCGGCGGCGCTGATCGACCAGGCCGCGGAGATGATGCGCGGCGCCGGCTACACCCCGTTCGACGGCGAGACGCCCGAGCAGCCGCTGCACGGCGCCGTGGCGGCTCCGTACGCCCACGTGACGGCCCCGCTGCGGCGCCTGGCCGACCGGTACGTCACCGAGGTGTGCCTCGCCCTGCACGCGGGCACCGAGGTGCCGGCCTGGGCCCGTGACGCGCTGCCGCGGCTGCCGGAGGTGATGAGCCGCACCGATCGGGTCGCCAACGCCGCCGAGCGCGGCGCGGTCGACCTGGTGGAGGCGGTCCTGCTGGAGCACCGCGTCGGTGAGGAGTTCGACGCCGCGGTGCTGGACGTGGAGCGGCGCCGGGCCGACATCGCCCTGGACGAGCCGCCGGTACGGGCCCGCTGCGAGGGCCGGGAGGACGGCGGGGATCTGCCGCTGGGTGAGCGGATCCGGGTACGGCTCACTGAGGCCGACCCCACCCGCCGCAAGGTGCTCTTCCACACGGTAAGACTTGACGCATGAGCTACGAGCAGATCGAACTGCCCGACGTGTCCGCGCTGCGGGTCGGCATCATCGGCGGGACCGGGCCGCAGGGCCGCGGCCTCGCGTACCGGTTCGCCAGGGCGGGTGTGCGGGTGCTGGTGGGCTCCCGCTCCACGGAGCGCGGTGCCCAGGCGGCGCAGGAGCTCAACGCGCTGCCCGGGGTGGCCGCGGAGGCGGAGGGCGGCGACAACGCGTTCGCCTGCCAGGCCGACGTGGTCGTGATCGCGGTGCCGTGGGAGGGGCACGCGGCGACGGTCGCGGAGCTGGCCCCGCTGCTGACCCAGGGCAAGGTTGTTGTCGACTGCGTCAACCCGCTCGGGTTCGACAAGCAGGGGCCGTTCGCGCTGCCGGTGCCCGAGGGCAGCGCCGCCGAGCAGGCCGCGACGCTGCTGCCGGAGGCCCGGGTCTGCGCCGCGTTCCACCACGTCAGCGCGGTGCTGCTGGCCGACCCGGAGGTCGAGCGGATCGACCTGGACGTGCTCGTGCTCGGCGACGACCGGGAGGCGGCCGCGCAGGTGCAGGCCCTGGCGGGCCGGATCGCCGGCATGCGGGGCGTGTTCGCCGGTCGGCTGCGCAACGCCGGGCAGGTCGAGGCGCTGACGGCGAACCTGATCGCGATCAACAAGCGGTACAAGGTGCACGCCGGCATCCGGGTGACGGACCTGTGAGCACGTTCGACCCGTGGTCGCCGGCGTTCGTCGCGCACCCTTATGAGGCGTACCGGCAGCTGCGCGAGCACGAGCCGGTCAGCTGGTTCGAGCCGAGCAACCAGTTCCTGTTCTCGCGGCACGAGGACGTCAACGCGCTGCTGCGGGACCGGCGGCTGGGCCGCACGTACCTGCACGTCGCCACGCACGAGGAGATGGGCCGTACGCCCCCGCCGGCGGAGGACGAGCCGTTCTGGCGGCTCAACAACAACGGCATGCTGGACCGCGAGCCGCCGGACCACACCCGGCTGCGGCGGCTGGTGTCGCAGGCGTTCACGCCGCGGCGGGTCGAGGCGCTGCGGCCGGTGGTGCAGCGCCTTGCCGACGGCCTCGTCGACGCACTCGTCGCCAAGGGTGGCGGTGACCTGATCGCCGAGGTCGCCGAGCCGCTGCCGGTCACGGTCATCGCCGAGCTGCTGGGCATCCCCGACGCCGACCGGCACCACCTGCGGCCCTGGTCGGCGGCGATCTGCGGCATGTACGAGCTGAACCCGCCCCGGGACACGGCGGCCGCGGCCGTCCGCGCCGCCGAGGAGTTCTCCGAGTACCTGCGGGTCCTGGCCCGGCGCCGGACGATCGACCCGCAGGACGACCTGATCAGCGCTCTCACCGCGGTGGAGGGGCTCAGCGAGGACGAACTCATCGGCACCTGCGTGCTGTTGCTCAACGCCGGGCATGAGGCGACGGTCAATGTGACCGGCAACGGATGGTGGGCGCTTTTCCGCAATCCGGATCAGCTGCGAAAAATTCAGACGAATCCCGCACTGGTACCGGGCGCGATCGAAGAACTGATGCGGTTCGACACGCCGTTGCAGATGTTCGAACGGTGGGTCCTGGAGGACATCGAGGTCCGCGGGCAGACGATCCGCAAAGGGCAGGAGGTCGCGCTGCTGTTCGGCTCCGCGAACCATGATCCGGCCGTGTTCAGCGACCCGGAGCGCCTCGACGTGGAGCGCCGGGACAACCCGCACATCTCCTTCGGCGCCGGAATCCACTACTGCCTGGGCGCGCCGCTGGCGAGGATCGAGCTCGCCGCGTCGTTCGGCGCGCTGCTGGCAAAGGCGCCCGGGCTGCGGCTGGAGCGGGAGCCGCAGTGGAAACCCGGATATGTGATCAGAGGCCTGGAAAGGCTCGACGTATCGCTGTAGGAGAAATGTTTCACCCCGTCAGGCTGTGGCCGATGTCACCTGTGCATCGTGGCACATCGCAGGATTGGGGTCGTTGATGGCCGTATTCGAGGCCATTGCCAGCATCCGTACCTCCGTCTCGGAGGTCTCCAGCAGCTCCGCCGGCCTCGCCAGGGCCTCCCAGGAGCTGTCGAGGGTCAGCGCCGAGGTCTCCGGCGCGGCCACGTCGACCAGCGCGCAGATGGCCGACGCGTCCGCGTCCTCCAGTGAGGTGTCCCGGCACGTCAGTACCGTGGCGACCGGCGCCGAGGAGATGGGCGTGTCGATCCACGAGATCGCCCGCAACGCCGCCGACGCGGCCGGGGTGGCCTCCGGCGCCGTACGCGAGGCCGCCGCCGCCAACGAGAAGGTCGAACGGCTCGCGGTGTCCTCCACCGAGATCGGCAACGTGCTGAAGCTCATCACGTCGATCGCCGAGCAGACGAACCTCCTGGCGCTCAACGCCACCATCGAGGCGGCCCGGGCCGGCGAGGCGGGCAAGGGCTTCGCCGTCGTCGCCAACGAGGTCAAGGACCTGGCCCAGGAGACCGCGAAGGCGACCGAGGACATCCGCCAGCGGGTCACCGCCATCCAGGCCGACACCGGCGCCGCCGCGGACGCGATCCGCAAGATGGCCGGCGTCGTCGAGGAGATCAACCAGTACCAGGCGACGATCGCCTCGGCGGTCGAGGAGCAGTCCGCGACCACGGCCGAGATGAGCCGCTCGGTGGCCGAGGCGGCGACCGGCGCGGAGAAGATCGCGGGCAACATCGCCGGGGTCGCCGACGCCACGACCGCCACCACGCACGGCGTCGCCGCCGCCGAAGGCGCCGCGGCCGAGCTGGCGCAGATGTCACAGGACCTGCGCCAGCTGGTCTCGCACTTCAAGTTCTAGCGTTCGGCACCGGCACCGGCACCGGCACCGGCACCGGCACCGGCGCTGTTCAGAAGGTGTGCTCCTGGGCCGGGAACGCCCCGGAGCGCACCTCGTCGGCGAACGCCCGGGTGGCCTCGCCGAGCGCGCCGGCGAGGTCCGCGTACCGCTTCACGAACCGCGGCGCCTTCCCGGTGCGCAGCCCGGCCATGTCCTGCCAGACGAGCACCTGGGCGTCGGTCTCCGCGCCGGCGCCGATGCCGACGGTGGGGATGCGCAGCTCGTGGGTGATGCGCTTGGCGACCTCACCCGGCACCATCTCCAGCACCACCGCGAACGCGCCGGCCTGCTCGACCGCGTGCGCGTCGGCCACCACCTCGTCGGCGGCGTCGCCGCGGCCCTGCACCCGGTACCCGCCGATCGTGTGCTCGCTCTGCGGCGTGAACCCGATGTGCGCCATGACCGGGATGCCGGCCCCGGTCAGCGCGGCGATCTGCGGCGCGACCCGCACGCCGCCCTCAAGCTTGACGGCGTGGCAGCCGCCCTCCTTCATGAACCGCACCCCGGTGCGCAGCGCCTGGGCCGGCCCCTCCTCGTACGACCCGAACGGCAGATCCCCGACGACGAGCGCCCGCCGCGTCGAGCGGACCACGGCCCTCACCAGGGGCAGCAGCTCGTCCTCGGTCACCTGTACCGTCGAGGCGTAGCCGTACACATTGTTGGCGGCGGAGTCGCCGACCAGCAGGACCGGGATCCCGGCCTCGTCGAAGATGCCGGCCGTGTACTGGTCGTACGACGTCAGCATCGGCCACCGCTCGCCTCGCTCCTTGGCGGCGAGCAGGTCCCTGGTGCGCACCCGGCGGTTGACGGCACCGCCGTACAGCGACTGGACTTCGGACATCGATGTCCTCCCTCGGACTCCTCGAGGCCCCGACGCGGGGTCCCCGGGCTGTTCACCCCGATGGTCGCACCGGCACCTGCCCACCGGCACCACGGATGCGAAATGTCACTGTTCCTGGCTTCGACGGCTGGCAGTTCCTAGCTTCGGCGCGGCTACCGCCGCGGGCCGGCCGGGGGGTTCCCACCCCGGAGCCCCCCATGCTCGCTGGCGCTCGCACTGCCTGCGCTGCGCGCGGCAGCTTCCTGCGCATGCGCGCACCATCCCGGCGGCCGACCCGGTTCGATCCGTCGCCCGGCACGCCGTGGCGCCGCTCCCCCTCGCGGTCGCGCCCGGCTCGCTTGATCTCGCCCGCTTGATCTCGCTCGTTTTGATCTCGCTCGTTTTGATCTTGTCGGCTTGATCGAAGTCGCGTGGTGGTCGTCCAGGTGGCCCGCACGCGACTTGGATCACCACGGTGGTCCGGCCGGCCTGTGGTGACAGCCGCGCAGGTCGGCTCCGCCGGGCGCGGTATCCCCGCTCGGCCCGCGCGGGCACGGCGCCGGCCGCTCGTCGGCGCGTCATTGCCTGGCAAAGCGCCGGGGCAGGGCGTCGGCGCCGCACCGCGGCGCGCGGTAAGCAGCCGCTCCCGTGGTGGTCGCGACCGGTTCGCTCGATCTTGCTCGCTTTGATCTTGCCGGGTTGATCGAAGTCGCGTGGTGGTCGTCCAGATGGCCAGGACGCGACTTGGATCACCGCGGTGGTCCGGCCGGGTGGGACAGCGACCACCGGCGATGCTGCGCGCACGCGCGTGAGGCTGCCGCGCGCCAGCGCAGGCAGTGCGAGCGCAGCGAGCATGGGGGGCTCCGGGGTGGGAACCCCCCGGCCGGCCCG
>NZ_JBFAIC010000125.1:0-15400 GCF_040654515.1 Dactylosporangium sp. NPDC050688 | reverse complement strand
GTCCTGACATCGGGCTACTCCATGTCGACCCGGCGGACGGCGTCAGCTGGGCAAGACGGCGTCACCGGCCCAGTACGGGGCGCCCGGCAGTCCCGGGGGCCGCCGCTGTCCTGCGAACCGTGTCAGAGCAGGTTCAGTTCGCGGGCCCGTTCGATCACCTCTCGCCGCCTGCCGACCCCCAGCTTGCGGTAGATGTTCTTCATGTGCGTCTTCACCGTGTTGACGGACACGTAGAGCATCGAGGCGATCTCGCCCGCGGACAGCGTGCCCTGCAGGTACCGCAGGACGGCCAGTTCGCGTTCGGTGAGCGGCTCGGCCAGCTCGCCCGCCACGGCGGCCGGGCGGCCGAAGCCGTTGAGCTCGGTGGCGATGTCCTCGGCGACGCCGCGGTAGCCGCTGCCCGCCGGCAGGTAGGTCACCAGCAGCTCCCGGACGGGCTGTCCACCGGCCACGAACGGCCACCGGATGCCCTCGTCCTCGGCGCAGCGCAGCGCCTGTTCGAGGGCCCGCCCCGCCTTGGAGCGGTCGCCGAGCGCGCGCAGCGCCCGGGCGCAGGTGAGGTTGGCGTCGACCGTCCACACCAGCGAGCCGGTGGTGTACTCCAGGAACGGCTGGACCGCGCCGAGGGCCGCCGCCGGCCGGCGCTCGGCGAGGTGCGCCTTCGCGCGCACGACCCCGAGCCACGGCGTGAGCAGCTCCACCGGCTCCAGGTTGAGCAGCCGCTTCGCCGCCTCCACGTCGCCGGCGGCGAGCCGCAGCTCCGCCTCGGCGAGCGTGACGCAGTGCTGCAGCCGCAGCGTGTACCGCCAGTCCGCGAGCTGCCGCCGGATCGCGGCGAGCTCGGTGCAGGCGGCCCTGGCGTCACCGGCCGCGGCCCGGATGTGCGCCCGCGACATGGTCGCGACCGCCACCAGGCCCGGGTCGGCGAGGCCGCCGCCGTCCAGGGCCCGGTCCAGGTAGTGCTCGGCCGCCGGCACCCTGGCCTGCAGGTAGCAGACCTCCGCGACGGTGAGCTGGGACCAGACCACGTCGCTGCCCTGCGTCTGGCCCTCGCGGTCGGCGAGCGCCAGGGCCTCCTTGCCGTAGCGCATCGCCGCGGTCAGCCTGCCGCGGGTCGCGTTGAGCTGCGCCAGCTGGCGCAGCGCGGCCAGCTGCGACTGCACGCCGCCGCAGCGGCGGGCCAGGTTGAGCGCCTCGGTGAGGGCGAGCTCGGCCGCGGCCAGGTCGCCCTGCAGCAGCCGGGCGCCGCCGACGGCGACGAGCGCGAGGGCCCGCATCCGCGCGGTGTCCTGGTCGTCGAGGCCCATGTCGTCGCGCAGCAGCATCGGCGCCGTGGCCAGGATCAGCTCGGGCTTGCCCGACTGGTGCGCCTCGGCCATGCGGAAGCTGTCGACGATGGGCCGCAGCGCCACCCGGGCCGACTCGACCAGCGTGTGCTGCGAACGGTCGACCAGGTGCAGGAACGTCTCGGTGCCCTGCGGGTCGCTGGCGTCCAGGCGCTCCGCCGCGAACGCCAGGGCGAGCCGCGGGTCGTTGCGGACCTCCTGCGGCGGCGGCGGGACCAGCTCCTTGATGGTCCGCAGCCGCGCCCCGGGCACCAGCTCCTGCCAGCTCGTCGCCAGCAGGTCCGAGGCCTGGCCCCAGTTGCGGGAGGCGAGCGCGTGCCGCAGCGCGTCGGCGGGCAGGTCGTGCGCGGCGAACCAGTCCGCGGCCCGCCGGTGCAGCTGGCGCACCTGCTCGGGCCGGCGGTGGCGCAGCTCGTCGTAGAGCATGAGCCCGAAGAGCGGATGGCACCGGTACATGCCGGCGTTGCCACTGCCCTGCACGACGAACAGGTTCGAGTGCTCCAGCTGCGCCAGGATCCGCGCGCCGTCGACCCGCCCGGTCAGCGCCTCCACCAGCTCTGCGCTGACCTGGTCGAGCACCGAGGTGCAGAGGACGACCTCGCGGATGTCCTCCGGCAGGGTGTCGAAGACCTCGCCGACGAGGTACTCCCCCAGCGCCCGGTCCTGCAGCGCGAAGCGCGGCACCAGGCTGTCGGGCTCCGGGTGGCCCTGCACGGCGAGCGCGGCGAGTCGCAGCCCCGCCGCCCAGCCGCGCATCACCGCGTGCAGCTCGACCAGCGCCGCCTCGGCGAGCCGGACGCCGTGCGCGTTGAGCATCTGCGCGGTCTCGTCGAGCGTGAAGCCCAGCGTCCCGTTGCGCAGCTCGGCGAGCGCGCCGCGGATGCGGAACCGGTACAGGGTGAGCGCCGGGTCGGTCCGGCAGGCGATGACGAGACGCAGGCGATCACCCGCCTGGGAAAGCAGCGTCTCGAGCTCACCCCACACCCGCGGGACGGACAGCTCCTGCAGGTCGTCGAGGATGACCACGACCGGCGGGCCGGGCCGGCGCAGCAGCACGACCAGCTCGTCGAGTGCCTCGCCACCGTCGGCGGGCGCCGCGGTGACCTGGTGCTCCGCGGTCGCCGCCGAGACCACACCCAGCACGTGTTCCCAAAAGCGTGGGCCGTGGTGCGCCTCGACCGTCAACCACGCCAGTGGCCAGGACACCCGCCCGGCCGCCACCCACTCGGCCAGCAGGGTGGTCTTGCCCCACCCCGCCGGTGCGGAGATCAATGTCAAAGGCCCCGCTACCGCCCGATCCAACGCGTCCAGCAGACGCGGTCGTGGCACGTGATAGCGGGGCGGCTCGGGCACTGCGAAATGCAGTGCGGGACGGGTGATGGTGTCAATAAGCGTCTTCTGCCCCAACGTCTTTCGCCCCCTCCCACCCACCGCAGCACGGCGGATGACCACGGGATTGTGGGGCGATTAGAGGTGAGGACGCCTCACCCGTAGGGGGTGAACAAATGACTGTGCGTGCTCACCCGAGACGGCGCACGCAGCGGAACCCGACGTGGCAGCTGCCGTTGTCGACCGCTTCCGGCTGCCGCGCCGCCGGGCGGAACCGGTGGTCATAGCCGGTAGAACACAGGTAGGACCCGCCCTTGACGACCCGGCTGGCATAGACGGCCGCCCCTGCGGGGGTGTCGACGCGGGGGTTGTCCGCCACCTCACCCTGCGGCTGGAGCGGGTCGTCACCCACCTCGAACCTGGCGTTGCCGGACCGGTAGTAGTCCGACGTCCACTCCCACACGTTACCGACCACGTCGAAGAGCCCGTACGCGTTGGGGGCGAACGCACCGACGGGGCTGGTGCCGTGGCCGCCGTCGCTGCGGTCGAGCCACGGGAAGATGCCGTGCCAGATGTTGGCGCGTCCCGGCTCGGGGTCGTCACCCCACGGGTACACGGCCTGCTCGAGCCCGCCACGGGCGGCGAACTCCCATTCCGCCTCGGTCGGCAGGTCCTTGCCGGCCCAGCGGGCGTACGCGGCGGCGTCCTCGTAGGCGATGTGCACCACCGGGTGCGCGGACTTACCCCGGATGTCGGAGTCCGGGCCCCAGGGATGTCGCCAGGACGCGCCGGGGCGGAACTCCCACCACACCCGCCAGTCCCGCAGCGGCACGGGCCCCGGCGGCTGCACGAACACCATCGAGCCGGGCTGCGCGCCCTCCTCGGGGTCCGGGCCGGGCCGGCGCTCCGCCACCGTCTCGTAGCCGGTCTCCTGCACGAACAGGGCAAACTCGGCGTTCGTCACGGGATGCGAGTCGATCCAGAAGCCATCGACGGTGACCTTGCGCACCGGCGCCTCTTCCGGATAGAAGCCGTCCGCACCCATGGCAAAGGTGCCACCAGGTATCCAGGCCATCTCCACGACCGCATTGTGCTGGCGCCGCCGGGTGAGAAGTCCTCACCCGATGCGGGTGAGGACCGCTCCATCGACGGCCGCCACCACGCGGCGCCGCCGGTCACCCGTACGGGCGACGGCCGGCCACCGCCGCGGACGACCGCCACCGGCGGGGACCACCGGGCACCGCCAGCGAAGACCGCCGGCGGGACCGCCGAGCACCGCCGACGGGGGCCGCCGCGCGGCCCGGCAACAGACGGGCGGCAGGTCGCCGCAACTCACACGACCAGGGTGATGCCCGGTCATCCGGATGCGCCGAACGATCGCTTCCAAAAGCACCGGTTCGCAATTGTTCCGCAAGGGAGGGAGGTCGCCACACGAGCTTCGCCGGATCCGGCCGCGGCGCCTCCTCTCTTGTCCGCCGCGGCCGGTCGACGAACCTGCTCCCCTGGGTCAGACCTGCCAGCTGTGCCGAACCTGCCTCCTGCCGGTGTCCCGCTCGTGCAGAGGAAGGAACACAGAGGCCATGACCAAGAGCAGAACCGTGTGGTTCGGCTGGGTCACCTTCGCGGCCGTGATGCTCGTCGTGCTCGGGCTCCTCAACGTGCTCGAAGGACTCGTCGCGCTGCTGCAGAACCAGGTGGCGTTCATCGACGGCGACAGTCTGGTCGTCGTCAACCTGACCGGCTGGGGCATCCTCATGCTGGCCTTCGGCGGCCTGTTGCTGGCCGCCGGGATCGGGCTGCTGGCCCGCAACACCGTCGCCCGGGTGGCGGCCATCGCCATCGTGGCGCTGCATGTGCTGATCCAGGTCGGCTCGCTCGGCGCGTACCCGGTGTGGTCGCTGCTGATGATCTCGCTCAGCGTGGTGGTCCTGTTCGCGCTCACGGTGCACTGGGAAGACTCGCTGGAGCCCACCTCCGCGACGACAATGTCCGGCACCCATCGGGCGGACCGGGAGCCGCCGCGGGAGTTCCAGCCGGCCACCGACTACCGTGGCTACGGCAGCGGCATCCCGATGAACTCGCCGACCTCGCCGAGCCACCCGGCCGCGCGCCCCGCCGAGGCACCGTCGTACGGTGCCGGGCCGACGTCGGGGACCGATCCCGGGTCCGGGGCGAACGTCGGGCCGTACCCGCCGGGCGGGCCGTACCCGTCGGGCCGGCCTGGGGCGACGTCCCGGCCGAACGAGGGCGCGCACGCCGCCGAGCAGACGGGCCGCCACGGTGACGTGACCGCGTCCGGGGAGGCGCCACAGCCGCCCAGGTACGGCGAGACCGACCGGTGGGCCGACCCGCACCGCCGCGGCGCGCACGCGGCACCGACCTCGGACTACGGCATCATCTGACGGCACCGGCACCCGGCCGGCAGGCAACGACGTCGGCCGGCCGGCAACGACAGAGAACAGAGAACAGAACAGAGAAGGTGGCTGCCCCCGTGGCAGCCACCTTCTTCGTGTTCCAGCTGCGTCGCCCGACTGCGGAGAACGCTTGAGGCGCCGACGCGGGCCTGGGAGCGCGTCGGCGCCTCAAGCGCCGTCTTTTCGGTTTCAGACGCCTGTGGTGACTTGCGATGGGTGGGCGGCCTCCTCCGGATCAGCCGCCCACCCATCGGGTCCCGCCGCCCTCGCTGAAGAGCGCCCGGTGCGCAGGATGCGGGCCGTGTCCACCGCTCCTCCTGCCCCGTTGAGTACCCCCTGCTCAACGGTGTTCACCTGACGCTCCAGCTGGGTCGTCACGTCGGGGACCACCGACGACGTGACGCCCGCGGCTGGCGGGAACGGGCGGACCGTCGTCGACGGTGCAGCAGTCACCATCAGGGCCGCCCGCAGTTCGTTCATGGCAGGAATCCTGCTGGCTGTCAGAGTGATGCGTCCTCACCCCGGCTGGGTGATCGGCCAGCGGGCACTTCGTCACTCCGCTCCGCCGGCGCCGGCGCACTCGTCGCTCCGCTCAGCCGGCGGCGGGCGCGCGGCCGGTGAGGCATTGCCGGCCGCCCTGGAGGCCTCTCAGCAGCCCCAGGAGCGCTCCGCAGGGGTCGGGGCACCGGCCGGACCGGGCCGGGACGGCAGGGGGCGGACAGGGCGGTGCCCGGTGTCCATCGTGGACACCGGGCACCGGGACGGGGCAGTACGTCGCTTCAGGCGTTGGGCAGGTTGGCCATCTCCTTCTCCGCGGTCTCGACCTCCGCGGTCAGCTTCGCGTGCTGCTCGGACAGGGCGTCCAGCAGCTTCTTCGTGGTCTGCAGGCTGTCGGTGCCGATCGACCGGGTCGTGGCGAGCAGGTTCTCGGCCGCCTCACGCTGCCGCTGCCGGCGGGCGTCCCACTGCATGCGGCGGGCCTGTTCGGCGCGGGCCTCCTCGGAGCGGCGCTGGGTGAGCGCGGTCTGGAAGTCGCGGATCGCGTCCTCGGCGTGCTTGCGGGCGTCGGCGAGCATCGCCTCCGCCGCGGTGCGGGCACTCTCCAGCTGCTCGGCGGCCTGCCTGCGCAGCGCGTCCGCCTCCTGCTCCGCCAGCTCGATCATCTGGTGGATCCGGCCACCGACGACCTTGGAGCTCTCGTCGTGGCACGTGCACTGGCGCAGTTCCGTGTTGAGCCGCTCGACCCGGCCCGCGAGCTGCTGCTCGCGGTAGCGCGCCGAGGCAAGTTCCGTCTCCACCGTGGTCAGCCGCATCTGCAAGGTGGCGATGTACCGGTCGACCTGGGCACGGTGGTAGCCCCTGAGGCTCAGCTCGAAGCCGTTCTCGCCGCGGAGCTCGATCTCGCCGACAAGCGCGCTCATCCTGGCTCATCCTCTCCCCCCGCCCGCCGACGCGGCGGGCGATAGCGGGAACGCTGCCGACCACTGTGGTGACCGCGCGTCATCCGTTCCGGGTGAGCCTCCTGCGCCGGGCGTGCCGGTGCAGCGATGTCGATGGAACCGTTGCCACACAAGGCAAACAGCCACATCCGTCCCGGGAAGACCACCCAGGCAGGGTGAGGCCCTCCTGCTGCGGGCGGTGCTTTGCTCGTCACGTTTGGCGAGGTATGAAATCGGGGGGCACCGAGTGTCGCAAGCGCTGGTACAGCAGGATCGCCGTGGAACGGCCCCGTCGACGTTGGCGGTGCCGGATCTCCCGCCCGGATACGTGCTGCGCGAGCGCGTCGTCGCGCAGCTGGACGCCGCGGTGCGTGCGCCGCTGACGCTGGTGACCGCGCCCGCCGGTTGGGGCAAGACCGCGGCGCTGGTCGCGTGGGCCCGCACCGCCCGCATCGGCGACGAGATGCCGGTGGTGCGCTGGGTGACCTCGCACTCGCCGGACGGCGCCGACGTGCCCGGCCGGCTGCGGGGCGCGCTGTCCGCCGACGACGCGAAAGGCGACCCCTACGCCGACGACCTGCCGCGGGTGGTCGACGCGCTGGAGCGCCCCCACATCGTGGTCGTCGACGACGTGCGCGAGATCAGCGACGAGGCCGCGCTGAGTGAGCTGGAGTCGCTGGTACGGCACGGCATGGGCCGCCTGCACCTGGTCCTTTCGTGCCGGCGGGACCCGGCGCTGCCGCTATACCGGTGGCGGGTCAACGGCTCGCTGACGGAGGTGCGCACCAACGACCTGTCGCTGACCATCGCCGAGACCGCCCAGCTGCTCGCCGCGCACGACGTGGTCCTGCCCGGCAGCACCCTGTACGAGCTGCACTCGATGACCGAGGGCTGGCCGGCCGGCGTGCGGCTCGCCGCGATGGCGATGCGCGGGCACCCGGAGCCGGAGCGGGTCCTCGACGATGGCGGCCCCTACAGCACCACCGTCGGCGACTACCTCACCGGCGAGGTCATCGAGACGCTGCCCGCCGACACCCGCCGGCTGCTGTTCGACACCGCGGTCGCGACGCGGCTCAACGCCGGGCTGGTCGAGGCGATCACCGGGCGCGACGACGGCGCCCGGGTCCTCGCCGAGCTCAAGGGCTCCAACGCGTTCCTGACCCGCAACGCCGGCCCCGGCGGCTGGTACCGGTTCCACCCGCTCTTCGCCCGGACGCTGCACTCCGAGCTGCTGCGCCGCAACCCGGAACGGGTCGCCGAGCTGCACCGCAGGGCGGCGGCGTGGCATGCGACGTACGGCATCCCGGCCGAGGCGATGCGCCACGCGCTGCTCGCCGAGGACTGGCCGGGCGCGATCGAGACCCTCGACCGGCACTGGCCCGACATCGTCGGCGGGGTCCGCTACGACCGCCCGCACGAGGCGGCGCCGCACGCGCCGGCCGGCGACGAACACACCGACCCGCGGCTGGCCCTGGCCTTCGCCGCAGAGCGCCTGCGGGTCGGCGACCTGGAGGGCACCCGGGACTTCCTGCGCCGCAGCCACCGCGCCACGGACGAGACCCCGGCCGCCACCACCGTTCCGACCTCGACCACCGGCCCGGCCGCCACCACCGGCCCGACCGGCCCGACCGGCACGGCCGCCACCACCGGCCCGACCGGCACCAGCGGCCCGATCGGCACCAGCGGCACCACCGGCACCACCGGCCCGACCGGCCCGACCGGCACCACTGGCACGGCCGGCACCACCGGTCCGGCGAGCGGCAACGGCCCGGGCAGCTCGAACGGCCCAGGCAGCGCCAAGGCGGCCGCGAACGGCCCGGCCGGCACCACCGGCACCACCGGCACCACCGGCACCACCGGCACCACCGGCACCACCGGCACCACCGGCACCACCGGCACCACCGGCACCACCGGCCCGGCAAGCGGCAACGGCCCGGGCGGCGCGAGCGGTCCGGTCGGCATGGGCAACGCGCCCGGTATGACGTCCCGGCCCGGCCCGCAGAACGGCCCCGCCCACTACGGAACGGGCGCCCAGCACGGACCGGGCAACCAGCACGGATCAGGCAACCAGCACGTCGCCGGCGGGCAGAGCGGGCCGGGCCCGCAGAACGGCGCGGCCGGCGGCACGACGGCAGCCATGCCGGCGGCCGGGGGCGCGACGGCGGTCATGACCGCGCCCGCCCCGACCGGCGCCCAGGCCGTCCACGGTGGACAGTCCGGCACCGAGCAGCAGCCGAAGGAGCCGGTCCGGGTCAACGCCAGGATGGTGGCCGGGTTCGCGGCGGCCGAGGCGTGGCTGTCCGGCGACCCGCGCCGGACCCTCGCCGCCCTCGGCGAGCTCAACCGCCCCGATGAGCAGAGCGACGAGGTCCGCGCACTGTCCATGCTGGACGAGGGCGAGGCCCGGCTGCGGCTGGGCGAGCTCGCCGCCGCCGGCACGCCGCTGCACGGCGCGCTGGTGCTCGCCCAGCGCACCGGCATGGCCCAGGCGCAGGTGTGCGCGGCGGCCCAGCTGTCGGTCCTGGAGGCCGCCCGCGGCCGGCTGCGGGCCTCGGCCCGGCTCGGCCGCCAGGCCCTGGTGACCGCGGACCGGTTCGGCATCACCGACGCGACCGACCTCGGCTGGGTGCGGATGGCCCTGGCCAGCGTGTACGGCGAGTGGGACCGCATCGCGGAGGCCGACCGCCTGCTGGACGAGGGCCTCGACCTCGCGGCAGGCGACCCCGACCTGCTGGTGGCGATCGCCACGGTGCGGGCGAGGCTGCGCCACGGCGCCGGGCGGCTCGCCGCGGCCCTGGAGGTGCTGCACACCGCCCGCCGCGAGCTCGGCGGGGCGGCCCTGGCGCCGAGCGTCGAGCGGGCGCTCGCACTGACGGAGGCGGAGCTGCGTATCAGCGGCGGCGACCTCGGCGCGGCGCGCCGGCTCGTCGCCACCGGCGGCGACCCGGACGTATACCCGGGTTGGGCCGCCTGCGTCGACGCGGCGGCGGCGCTGGTCGAGGGCAAGGCGGCCGCCGCCGCGTCGACCGCACAGCAGTACGCGACCCCGTCGGTGGACACGGCGCTGACGTGGACCGTGCACGCGGCGATCCTGACGTCCCTCGCGGGCCGGGCGCTCGGCGACCGCAACCGGGTCCTGCGCGGCCTGGAGGTGGCGCTGGACATCGCCGAGGAGGAGAGCTTCCGCCGGCCGTTCCTGGTCGGCGGGCACCCGGTGCGGGACCTGCTGGCGAACTTCGCGCCGCTGCTGCCCGTGTACCACCCGCTCGCCGCCGAGCTGGCCGCCGGGTCCTCGCCGCTCGCGGGCGGCGGGCGCGGCGCCGACGGCAGCCTCGTCGAGCCGCTCACCGAGCGGGAGCTGACGGTGCTGCGGTACCTGCAGGGCACGATGTCCAACCTGGAGATCGCCTCGACGCTGTACGTGTCGGTCAACACCGTGAAGACGCACGTGAAGAACATCTACCGCAAGCTGCACGCCGGCCGCCGGCGCGAGGCCGTCGAGCGGGCGCGGGAACTGCGGCTGCTGTGATGCTGGTCCGGGTCGTCGACGAGGGACCCGGACCCGCCGCGGCGGCCACCCGCCGGTGCGTCTGGGGCGCGCTCGCCGCCGTCGTGGCGTGGCCGGTGCTCAATGTCGGCGGCGTCGCCCACCCGCAGGTCGCCGCCGTCGGAGTGGGGCTGCTGACGGTCCTGCCGCTGGCCGGGCCGGCGCTGGGGGTGGCGCTCGCCGCCGGGCTGGTGCTCGCGTCCGGTGAGCCGTTCGGGCCGCTGCTCGCGCTGGCCGGCGCGGCGCTGATCGCGCTGGTGGGGGTACCGGCGCAGCACCTGCCGAGGTGGGTGGGGCCGCTGCCGCTGCCGGTGCTCACCGCGACCGCCCTGTTCGCCGGGGTGACCGGTGGGCTGCCCGGGGTGCTGGCCGGGCTGCTGCTCGCCGGCGCCTGCTCGACGCTGGTCCGGCGTGCTTGAGTACCTGCGCGGCCGGCGGACCGCGATCGTGCGCCGGCAGGCGTCCCGCGCCCTGGACCGCACCGTCGGCCGGGGCCTGGCGGGCGCCGCCCAGCAACCGCGCGGCGGACCGTACTGGCCCGCCGACAACTGGGTGTTCGTGGTCTACGCGGTGGCGCTGACCTGCGCGGCCGCGGTGGCGCTCGGCATCCGCTGGCTGGACGCGCCGGCGCCGGGCCGCACCGCGCTCGCCGCCGTCGCCGCGGCCGGGTTCCTGTTCGCCGGGCTGTACCTGGTGCGCACCCCGGCCAGGCGCGAACGGGCGCTGCGGCAGTTCCTCACCGACCCGCGGGACCGGGTCGTGTTCGAGGAGGCCGCCGCGCACGCCGACCGGATCGTGCTGACGTGGCCGGCCCTGGAGCGCCTCGGCGACCCGACGGACCCGCACGACACCCTGGAGCGCACGCTGTGGGACCTCGCGCACGCCCTCGCCGAGCGGGGTGAGCTGCGCACCGCGGTGCGGGAGCTGCGCGCGTCGGTGGGCGAGCCGATCGGCGCCGGGCTGCTGTTCGCCGCCGTCACGGACCGGCAGGCGGAGCTCACGCAGCGGCTCACCGAGGTCGACGCGGAGGTGAGCCGGAGGGCCGACCGGCTGCGCCACCTCGCCGGGCTGTGCCAGGGGTTCCTGGACCAGCGGGCCGCGCAGTCCCGGGCCCGGATACGGCTGGGCGCCGCCGACGCGCTCCTCGGCGCGATCAACGCCCGGCCGGGCCGCGATCCAGAACCCGCCGAAACACTGACGGAACGCACGGAAACGGTACTAGCCGCATACCGCGAGCTGGCCGACGAGTTCGAGTAGTTACCCTGCCGGGGTGCTGAAAACCAGGCTGTCGACCGGGCTGCTGACCGGGTTCGGGATCGCCGTCGCGGCCGTCGGGCTGTTCTTCGCCTATCTACGGATGGCCTACGCGTTCCCGATCAACAGCGACGGCGCGAGCAACGCGCTGCAGGCCTGGGACATGTTCCACGGCAATCCGCTGCTGACCGGCTGGACGCTGTCGGACGTCGCGTTCTACCCGACGGAGCTGATCCAGTACGCGCTGATCCAGGTCTTCACCGGCCCGACGGTGGACCAGATCCACATCGCGGCGGCGATCACGTACACGATGATCGTGCTGCTCGCCGCGGTCCTGGCGAAGGGCCGCGCGACCGGGCTGCAGGGCTGGCTGCGGGTCGGGGTGACGGTCGCGATCCTGCTCGTGCCGGTGCCCGGCACCGGGTACCAGACGCTGCTGTCCTCGCCGAACCACACCGGCTCGGCGGTGCCGCTGCTGCTGGCCTGGGGCGCGATCGACCGGATGCGCGACACGAAGGCCAAGCCGGTCGTGGTGGCGCTGCTGCTGGCCTGGGGCGCCTGGGGGGATCCGCTGGTCACGTTCGTCGGCGCGATCCCGCTGGCGCTGGTGTGCCTGGTGCGGGCCTGGCGGCTGCCCGGGCCGGTGCGGACCCGGCTGGTGAGCATGGACTTCCAGCTCGCCGTCGCCGCCGGCGCCTCGGTGGTCCTGTCGCACGCCGCGACCTGGGCGGTGAAGGCGATCGGCGGCTACCACACGCCGAAGCCGCCGATCGAGCTGTCGCCGTGGGACGAGTGGTTCGGCCGGGCCCACATGACGGCTCGGATGCTCGGCGTGCTGTTCGGCACCCACCGGCCCGGCTGGCAGCCCAAGTGGATCCAGCAGGGCGTGTCCTACCTGCACCTCATCGGGTTCCTGGTGGCGCTGGTCGCGGTCGTGATCGTGCTGGTGCGCACGGCGCGCGGCACCGCCGACCGGACCGACTCGATCATGGCGATCGCGATCTGCTGCGACATCGGCGCGGAGATCGTCTCCACGCTGCCGGTCGACCTGATGGCGGCGCGGGAGATCTCGCCGGTGCTGCCGATGGCGGCGATCCTCGCCGGCCGGATCATCGGGCCGCGACTGGCGGCCCGCTGGCGGCAGGGCGTCCTCGTCACGGTCCTGGCGCTGCTCACGCTCAACCTCGTCGCGTACGCGCCGCCGCGGGCCGAGCCGTCGGAGGGGCAGGTCGTCGCGGACTGGCTGCGCGAGCGGAACCTCACCTACGGCCTGGGCGGCTACTGGGTGTCGAACAACATCACCGTCACCACCCACCGGAAGGTCACGGTCGCGCCGGTCATCGGCGACGTCGACCGGGTGATCCCGATGTGCTGGCAGTCCAAGACCAGCATGTACGACGCCGCGCACGACGCCCGGTTCATCGTCTTCGAGAAGGACCGGCCGTTCTACGGCACCCCGGCGCAGGCGGTGAAGATGTGGGGCGCGCCGAAGCAGCGCTTCGACACCGGCCGTTACGCCATCATGGTGTACGACCGCAACCTGCTGGACGGGTTCCCCCCACCCTGCTGATCGCGTGCGCCGAGCCGATGTCCTCATGCCCTGGCGCCATGGCGGGACCGGCCTATCCTGCGTCCATGACGTACCTGCGAATCCCCGGCGACGCGGACGGCGCCACCAACTACGAGCGGGCCTTCACCCTGGCGCCGGACGTCTACCAGCACTGGGGCGCGCTGGCGCAGTCGGTGAAGGCCGGCATGGACCTGCGCCGCTACGAGCTGGTAACCCTCGTCGCGGCCCGGCGCATCGGCGCCTCCTACTGCAGCCTCGCGCACGCCGGCGTCCTGCGCGAGCGCTTCTACGACGACGCCACCCTGCGGGCGATCGCCACCGACTGGCACGACGCCGGGCTCGACCCGGTCGACGTCGCCGTCATGGACTTCGCCGACCTCGTCGCCACCGACCCCGGCCGGGTCACCGCCGCCGACGCCGACGCGCTGCGCGCCCACGGGCTGTCCGAGCAGGACATCATGCACGTGATCCTGGCCGTGCAGATCCGCCGCTTCTTCGGCGGCGTGCTGCAGGCCACCGGCGCCGTGCCCGACCAGAATCTGTTCGACGCCCTCAGCCCGGAGCTGGGAGCATTGCTCGCGTGAACCCGCGGCGCTACGGCGCGATCGACGTCGACTACCCCGAGACCGGCGGCGCCCGGGGCGCCCTGGTCCTCGCCGGCGAGCCGGCGTTCCGCACGCTCGTCGACGAGCGGGTCACCTGGCTCGACGAGGTCGCCCCGTACGAGCCGGGCGCGTTCTACAAGCGCGAACTGCCGGCGGTGCACGCCCTGCTGGACCCGTTGCCGCCGCTCGAGCTGCTCATCGTCGACGGCTACGTGGACCTCGACCCCGCCGGCCGGCCCGGTCTCGGCGCGCACGTGCATGACGAGCTGCGCATCCCCGTCGTCGGGGTGGCGAAGACCGCGTTCCTCAGCGCCACCCACGCGGTGCCGGTGCTGCGGGGCGGGGCCACGCGCCCCCTCTTCGTCACCGCCGCCGGCGTGCCCCTGGCCGAGGCGGCCGCCATGGTGGCGGCGATGGCGGGCGGGTTCCGCCTGCCCGATGCGCTGCGCCGGGTCGACGCCCTGGCCCGCGGCCGCGCCGTGCCATCGCCCGCCGTGGAGCCTTCCGCGGGATAGTCTTCATATGTAGAGTTTGACGTATGCCGAGGTTGCCGCATACGTCGCCACAGACGCTGCTCGTCTTCGAGTGCCTGCTCGCCGCGCCCGACGCGTGGCGCTACGGGTACGACCTGAGCCGGGAAACCGGGCTCGCGTCCGGTTCGCTGTACCCGATCCTGATGCGGCTCGCGGACGGGTCGCTGCTGGAGACCCGGTGGGAGCCGGCGGAGCAGCCGGGCCGCCCGCCGCGGCACCTGTACCGGCTGACCCCGGACGGTGCCGCGCTCGCCGCGGAGCGGCTGGCCCGCCGGGCCGCCGCGGAGGCCGACCGGGTCGCTCCTGCCGCCCGGCTCCGCCCGAGGGCCGCGTCGTGACCGCCACGGCCGCGAGTCGGGGCGGGACGGCGGCGCATCGGGTGGCCCGGGTGGTCCTGACCGTGGCGCTGGCCGGCAGCCGCAGCCCGTGGGGCGCCGCCGTCGTCGCCGAGCTCGACCAGGTCACCGGCACGCGGGCCGTGCTGCGCTGGACCGCCGGTGGCCTGCGGGTGGCATGGCGGGAGCGGCGCGGCGTCCGCCGTACCGTCGCCGCCGCCCTCGTCGCGACCGCCGTGCTCGCCACGTTCACGGTCCGCTACATCCCCTCGGCATCGATGGCGCCGGCGCTCGACGTCAGCTCCCGCGCGCTGGTGGACCGCCTCACGTTCCGGCTGACGGGCGTCGACCGCGGCGACGTGGTCGTGCTGCGGGTCCCGACCGGCATGGGCGGCTGGTTCACCACCGTCGACCGGATCATCGGCATCGCCGGCGACACCATCGACTGCGACGAGGGCCGGGTCCGCCGCAACGGCGCGGCGCTGGACGAGCCGTACACCCGCGGCGCCGCGACCGACTGCACGCCGGTGACGGTGCCCGACGGAATGCTCTACGTCCTCGGCGACAACCGGACGGTCGCCCGCGACTCCCGCCACTACGGCCCACAGCCGGTCGGCAACGTGCAGGGCCGGGTCCTGGCGTGAGGTTCCGCCGGTGGCACGTTTCGGCCGCCGAGACCGACCACATCTTCGCCGCCGAGGGCAGCGAGAGCGCGTCCTCCTCGGAGTACGACCAGCTGGACGCCCTGCAGGCCCGCTTCGACAGCATGTCCGCCTCGGGCACCGAGTTCCACAGTGGCGGCGGCGCCCTCGGCGTGGCCTCCAACTAAGCACTCCGCTGCTCTTCGGAGCTGCTCTTCGGAGCGTCACGATGGCCGGCACCCTGGCGGGGGCGCCGGCCATCGCTCGTTGTCGGCCTTGTTTTTCTGGAGACGCGGCCTTGTTGTTCCTGGAAACGCGAGTAGCCCCCACCGTGTGGTGGGGGCTACTGCGAAGGTTTGTCCGGCGGCGTCCTACTCTCCCACACTC
>NZ_JBFAIC010000124.1:0-15449 GCF_040654515.1 Dactylosporangium sp. NPDC050688 | reverse complement strand
CGGCGACACGTGCCAGCCCGGCACCCCACACCACGGGACAAACCGGGCAAGCCGAATCACTTATGAGGGACTAAACCGCTCTGACGGATCGAGGCCGAGAACGAGAAAGCGCACGATGCGGCTCCCAATGAGTGAGGCGTCGACGCACAAGATTTGCGTCGCCCCGACTGTATGGCGGGGAGCATCACATCGAAAGTCGACAATCGTCCGGACGGCTGATTCATTACGAAGGCGGACGGTATCACTGTTACCAAAGTCGTAGTGCATGTTTCATTGGTCGGAAGCGGCACCGGCGCAGAAGCGGCATAGTGAAATCAATGAGGCCGACAACGACCGAACCCGAGCCGCTGACCGCGCTGCTCGACCGCGAGTCCGCCCACTACCGCATCATCGACCATCTGCCCGAGGGCCGCACGGAAGCGGCCTCCAGACTGCGTGGACATCCGCTCGGCGCCGCCGCGAAATGCCTGGTCCTGCGGCTGAAGACCGGCAAGACGCGCCGGTACGTGCTCGTCGTCGTACCGGGTGACCGGCGGGTCGACATCGCAGCGGTGCGCGACCTCTACGGCTCCCGCAACGCCGCCGTCGCACCGGCCGACGTCGCCGAGCGGCTCACCGGCTGCGTCTCGGGCGCCATCCCGCCGTTCACGTTCCACCCGGAATTGGACCTCGTCGTCGACCACGGCCTGACCGGCCACGACGAGATCTACTTCAACGCCGGCGTCCTGGACCGGTCCCTCGCCCTGCGCACCGAGGACTATCTGAGAGTGAGCCGACCTCGCGTGGGGGCCGTGGCCGCGTCGACCGGGGACTGAGCCGGTGACGTATCGCGCGATCGTCCTGCGGCTGCAGGCGGCCCAGGCCGTGAACGGCCTCGGCGACGGACTCTGGTTCACCATCTGGGCCATCTTCTTCACCCGCATCCAGGGCATTCCCGCCGAGAGCATGGGCCTGGCGGTGGGTATCGGCGGCGCCGTCGGGCTGCTCGCCGCCACCCCGGCCGGCGTTCTCGCCGACCGGCACGGCCCACGCGAGGTGCTCGGCGTCGTCATCGTGCTGCGCGGCCTGGCGATGGGCATGTACCTGCTCGTCGGCGGGTTCTGGTCGCTGCTGCTGGTCACGATCTGCTTCACCGCGGTGCAGAGCTCCGGTGCCGGCATCCGGGTGGCGCTCGTCTACGGGCTGATCCCGGCCGACAAACGCATGCGGGTGCTGGCCCAGTCGCGGGTGGTGCAGCACATCGCCTACGCCGCCGGTGCCGGCATCGGCGCCGTCGTCCTCAGCGTCGACACCAAGTGGATCTTCGTGGTGGCGGTGCTGGCGAACGCCGTCACCTTCCTCGTCACCGCCGGGATCACGGTACGGGTGCCGCACGTACCGGCCGTACCGGCCGAACGCCGCCGCGGCAACACCCAGGCGATCCGCGACATGCCGTACGTCACGATCATGATGTCCACCGCCGTCCTGGCGTTCTGCTGGTCGATCCTGTCCAGCGGCCTCCCGCTGTGGATCATCGGGCACACCGCTACGGGGGCCTGGGCCGCGGCGCTCGCGGTCGCCCTGAGCTCGATCCTCATCGCCGCGTTCCAGGTGCAGGTGAGCAAGGACAAGGGCGACATCGCCAAGGCGGTGCGCTCGGCCCGGCTGTCCGGCGCCGCGCTCGGCATGTGCTGCCTGGTGTTCGCGCTGGCCGCCTGGCCGACCTCGGCCCTGGTGGCGACCATCGTCATCGTTGCCGGCGTCTGCGTGCACGTCGTCGGCGAGCTCTACTACGTGGCGTCGCGCTGGTCGCTGTCGCTGGGCCTGATGCTGCGCGACGCGGAGGGCCAGTACCAGGGCGTGCAGGCCAGCAGCGAGGCGATCGCGGTCGCCGTCGGCCCGGCCGTGGTGACCATGTTGGTGACCGGTCTGGGCAGCACCGGCTGGGTGCTGCTGGGCGCCATCCTCGCGCTGTCCGTCGTCCCCACCGGCCCACTGACGCGCTGGGCGCTGCGCAACCCCGACCGCGTCGCCGCCACACCCGCAGCCGCCACACCCGCGACAGGCACGCCCGTAACCGCCGACGCCGTAACCGCCGCGCCCGCAGTAGTCACGCCCGCGACGGCGGCGCGCGCAACGGCCGGCGCCGCGCCGGTCGCCGGTGATACCGAGCGAAAGGACAGCGTGTGAGCATCCAGGTCCCCGCCGCGCCGCCGACCGCAGCACGGCAACCGACGCCGGTCCCGCTGCCGTGGGAACCGGCCTCCGTCGCCGTGCTGCGACTCGCCGGGTTCCCCTTCCGCTGGCTCGACGACCTCGCCGAGCCGGCCGTGACCGCCGCCGCCGACCGCCGCCGCCGCGCCGCCGAGCGGCTCGAGGAGCTCGCCGCCCGCGCCGGCGATCCCGTCCTGCGCGCCGCCGTCGCCAACGCCGCCGACCGAGGCGTGCTGCGCGCCCTGCACCGCCGCCGCCCGTACACCAGCCGCACCGAACAGCCGAGCGCCCCCTTCGCCGCACTGCTGCCCCGCCTCGAAGCGACGCTCGACGAGCACACCGCGGCCGAGACGGCCCTGCACGACGCCTACACCGCAGCGTGCCAGGCCACCGGCGCGGCCGTGATCGAACGCTTCCGTGCCACGCCCGCGCTGCGCGACATGCTGCTGGTCTCCAACGAGGACGCACACCCCCGCTTCATGTCCTGGCTGGACAAGTTCGACCCGACCCGCGCCCTGACCAAGTCCGACCGCAACAACCTCGCGACCCTGGTCCGCTACCTGCAGCGCGTCTGCGGCAAGAACGACACCACCAGCCACTTCGGGCCGCTGGCGACCGCCCGGCTCGACCCGGCGCGGACCGGCGTCGACTGGGCGCCGACCGGGCTGCGCCGCCACACGATGCTGTCGCGCTGGGCCGCCGACGCGATCGCCGAGAGCATCTTCGACGACCTCGAGGTCCGCCAGCGCCTGCGCCCCCGGCAAGCACCCGGCGCGCACCGCGACGGACGTACCGTCGAGGTCGCGGTCCTCGACCAGCACCTGATCCTCACCGACGTGCAGGCAGCGACCCGGGTCCGGCAACCCGTCGAGCTCAGCGACGCCGAACTGGCGGTGTTCGCCCGGTGCGACGGCGACACCGACGTCGCCGCCATGTCCGCGGCCCTGGCACCGGTTGACGTGTGGGCCACCCTGCAGCAGCTGGCCGACAAGGGCGCCGTGCACGTGCGCCCCGAACTGCCCTACGGCGCCGAGGACGCGATCGGCGCACTGCGCGACCTCATCGCCGGGCTGCGCGCCGGGCATCCCGCACAGGCGCTCTGCGACGCGCTGCGCGCCGCCGTGACCACCCTGCAGGACTCCCCCGCCGCCGAACGGCCCGCCGCCCTCACGGCACTGAAACGGACCTTCACCGAGGCGACCGGGCAGCCGCCGGTGCGCGCGATGAGCGGCTTCTACAGCGACCGGAGCGTGTTCCACGAGCACTGCCGCTGCCTGCCCGACGGGCTCACCGTCGGCGCGCCGGTCGTCGCGCGGATGAGCGGCGAGCTGGCCCTGCTCTACGACATGTTCCTGCTGCGCCCCCGCTGGCGGCTGCGGCTGCAGCACACCGCGCTGGCCGGCTGGTTCGCCGGGCGGTTCGGGTCCGGGCCGGTGCCCGTGCCGCGGTACCTCTCGGCCTTCCTCGCCGACCTCGGCACGCTCGGCCCACGCTTCGAGGAGATCGAGCGGCGGGTCGCGCGCATCGGCGCCGCCATGGAGTCGGCGCTGCTGCCCCCGCACGACGCCGGGCACCACGTGCACCGGGTCGACCGCGGCACCGTCGAGGACCTCGTGCGCCGGCACGGCATCGCCGAACCCGCCATCTGCAACCCTGACCTCATGGTGGCCGCGCGCTCCCGCGCCGACCTCGCGGCAGGCCGGCTGCGGCTGGTGATCGGCGACCTGCACGCGATGGACGACCACCTCAGCCACGGGTCGATCGCCCCCTTCGTCGAGCAGGCGTTCCCGGACTACCGCGACGAGGTGCTGCGCCGGTACCACACGCTGCTCGCACCGGGTGAGCAGCTCGCCGACGTCACCCAGCACCACCTCAACAAGACGTTCCCCCGCATCGAGCTGGACTGCGTGGACATCGAGGCGCACGACCGTTCACCCCGCCCGGCCGGCGCCCGGCTGCGGCTCGGCGAGCTCACGGTCGCCCACGACGGCGACCGGCTGCGGCTGCTCGCACCCGGGGGCGGGGCACTGCGCCTCGTCGTGCCGCCGCACGCGTGGCCGATGCTGCGCATGAACCCCTTCGCCGTCTTCGGCTTCCCGACCGACACCGACGGCGCGGCCGTCGAGGGCGCCGGGCGCACCCACCTCCCCCGCATCGAGGTGGGTGACGTGGTACTGCAACGCGAGCTCTGGCGCGTGCCGGCCGCCCCGCTCGCGGCGAAGGACCTCGCCGCCGAGCCCGGCGCGTTCGAACAGGTGCAGCGCATGCGCGCTGCCGTCGGCCTGCCCCGGCACGTCTTCCTGCGCTGCCCCGGCGAACCGAAGCCGATCTACTGCGACCTTGACGCCCCGCTGCTCGTGCGGCAGCTGACCCGCATGGCCGGCGGCCTGCCCGCGGATGCGACGATCACGGTGAGCGAGATGCTGCCGACACCGGACGAACTGTGGCTCGACGACGGCAACGGCGGCCGCACGAGCGAGATCCGCTACGCGGTCTTCGCCGCCCCGGCGCCCTAAACCGCGGCTACACCTCGGCTGCAGCCCGGCTTGCCACCGTAGCGTCATGACGTTGACATCCGCCTCCGACCTGACGTCGTTCGTCCACGGCGAGCCCGACGCCGTCCGGGACCGCCTGCTGTGGGGCATGCGCGACGTACCGTTCCCGCCGAAGCCGATCTCGCTGCACCCGGTGCTGCTGCCCGCCGGCGTGTACACCGAGCTGCACACCGCGGCCGGTGCCGTCCTCGACGCGCTCGTGCGGGTCGCGCGGCGGCTCGGCCGGGACCGCGACGAGCGGCTCGCGGCGCTCGGCATCGACCCGGCGACCACGCCGCTGTTCGTCGCGGACGAGGCGTGGGAATGGCGCTACGCGGCCAGCATCGCCCGCCCGGACGCCTTCGTCACCCCCGACGGCATCAAGTTCATCGAGTACAACGCCGGCGGCGGGGTCGGCGCCGCGGTGCAGACCCAACTGCTCGCCGACGCGTGGGTCGACGACATCTACGCCGGGCGCGGGCTGTTCGCCTACCGTCCGTTCGAGGCCCGCGCCGACATGTTCGAGGCGATGGCCGCCCGGGAGGGCACCGCCCGCGCCGTGGTGCTCATGGGCAGCGTCGCCGACCTCGTCCGCGGCGTGTCGAGCACGCGGTACTTCGACGCCGAGGTGGACCACCTGCGCCGGCGCGGCATGGACGCGGCCTTCTTCGAGCCGTCCGACCTGCTCGACGGGATCTTCGAGCCCGGTGGGCGGCTGCGGTACCCCATCGGCCTTCGGCACTTCACCGTCCAGGAGTGGAGCGAGCTCGGCGTCGACTGGTCACCGGTCGGCACGGCCATCGAGGCGGGCTGCCAGCTGGTCTCGTCGGAGACGTCGTCGCTGCTGTACAACAAGAAGCTCCTCGGCGTCGCCTCCGAAGGCCAGCCCGGGATGAACGACGCCGACCGGGAGCTGCTGGAACGCTACCTGCCGTGGACCCGCATCGTCGGCGACCGCGAGGTGACCTACGACGGCAGCCGCCACGCCCTGCCCGAGCTGCTGCACGCCCGGCAGGAGCGGTTCCTGCTCAAGGGCGCCACCGGCATGAAAGGCGAGCAGGTCCTCATGGGCCGCGACGCCACAACCGCCGAATGGGCGGCCGCCATCACCGAGGCCGTCACCTCCGGCGAGTGGGTCGTGCAGGAGCGCGTCGAGTCGCTGCGGTTCCCGATGACCGTCCGCTACGACACCGGCGCCGTCGCCACCGACCAGGTCGCGCCCGTCCTCGGCCCGTTCGTCATCGGCGGGCAGCCGGCCGGCTGCCTCGCCCGCTACTTCCCGGACGGCGCCGACGGTGTCGTCAGCGTCGAACGCCACGGCGCCGCCCAGAACATCGCCGTCGCCGCCAACCGTTAGGAGCCACCATGACCACCACGACGCCCACATACCTGCTCGGCGCCGACACCAGCGAACGGCAGCGCATGCTCATGCAGGGCGAGATGTTCCGCCCGGAGGCCCAGCGGCTGCTCGACCGCTGCGAACTGCCGCCCGGCGGACGCGCGATCGACATCGGCTGCGGCCCGCTCGGCGTCATGGACCTCCTCGCCGACCGCGTCGGCCCGACCGGCACCGTCGTCGGTCTCGACGCCGAACCGCGCATGCTGGACCTGGCCGCGCAGACCGCAGCCGAGCGCGGCCTCGCCAACGTCAAGCTGCTGACCGCCGACGCGGCCGCCACCGGCCTGCCCCGCGACTCGTTCGACCTCGCGCACACCAGGCTGGTGCTCATGAACGTGCCGGACGCCGACGCGGTCCTCGACGAGATGGTCGCCCTGGTCCGCCCCGGCGGCACCGTGGCGGTGCAGGACGTCGACTGGGTGTCGCGGATCTGCGAGCCGCCCCACCCGGCGTGGGACCGCATCAAGTCGCTCGTCGACCAGCTGTGGCGGACCAACGGCATGGACGTCCGGCTCGGGCGCCGCCTGCCGGGCATGCTCCGCCGGCGCGGCCTCACCGACCTCGGCGTGGACGCCGTCGCCCGGGTCTTCCAGGAGGGCGACGCATACCGGCTGCTCCTGGCCGACCGGGCAGAGCTGTGCCGGCCCGCACTGCTGGAGCACGGGCTCACCGCCGCCGCGGAGCTCGACGACATCATCGGCGAGCTCCGCGAACACCTCAGCCGGCCGGACACCATCGTCCTGCACGCCACCCTGTTCCAGGCGTGGGGTCGCAAGCCCGTCCGCCCGTAGCGTCCGCCCCGCCCCGTACAGCACCGCCCGTACGGGGCGGGTGGACGATGCGTGGCCAGCCGATGTCCTTGACCCGTGCGCCGTCCCCGCCGAAACTGACTGCAACGTTTGGTGTGTGGGTAGGGGTGGCGTCGGTAGGACGGTGCTTGATGAGCGAAGGGCTCTACTCGCACGCGAGGCTGTACGACCTGATGTTCCCGGGCGGCGGACCCGGAGCCGACTTCTACCGGGTCGAAGCAGATCGGCAAGGCGGCAGCGTGTTGGAGCTCGGGTGCGGCACGGGGCACAAGCTGATCCCCATCGCTTCCGACGGGCGTCCGTGTGTCGGCCTGGACTTCTCGCCGGACATGCTGGCTGAGGCGCGGCGCAAGGCGGACGAGCGCGGCGTCGCGGTGGAATGGATACAGGGCGACATGCGGGCCTTCGATCTGGGGCGCACCTTCGACTTCGTGTTCATCGCGGCCAATTCCCTGCTGCACCTGCATGCCGCTGAGGACCTGGTGAGCTGCTTCCGGGCGGTGCGGCGACACCTCGCGCCCGGAGCACGGTTCGCCTTCGACGTGTTCAACCCGGACGTGCACTTCCTCGCCGGAGCCGACGGCGTACGGCGGACCCGGGAGTCGTTGTCGTTCACGGATCCTGATCGCGGCAACGTCAGCGTGGACGTCTCCGACACCTACGATGCGCCCGCGCAGGTGACCCGCGGGACGTGGTACCTCTCGACCGACGCCGAGCCCGACTTCGTGGTCGCCCCGCTGCACATCAGGAGCATCTTCCCGCAGGAGCTGCCGCTGCTCCTCGCGCTCGGCGGCCTTCGGCTCGCCGAGCGCTTCGGCGACTGGACGCGTCGGCCGTTCGGCGGAGACTCACCGCTGCAACTCTGCGTCTGCGAGTGAACAGGATCCGCACACCCGCTCACCCCGACCGGGGCGTCAGCCGTTCGATCGTCCAGACACCGAACAGCGAGTCCCAGGGCGTCGCCTCGGCGTCGTCGTCGTCGATGAAGTCGACGTCCGGATCGGTCGCGCTGACCGCCTCCCACAAGGCGAGCACCGGATCGTCCGGCAGCACGAGACCCAACCCGGTGGCCAGCGCGACCTGGAGCTCGTCGAGGTCGGGATACCACCGCTGCTCACCGTCGGCGAGCCAGGACCGCGCCCGGCGCATCTCGTCCAGCCGACCGCCGCCGGAGAATCCGAGCAGGTCACGCCAGTTCGGTACGGCCACCATCGTCGCCAGTGCACCCGCCAGGCTCGACCCGACCAGCCCGGCGCTGCCTTCCGACGTCGCGTACAGCACGCGCCGCGCCGGCGTCGGCGCGCCCACGAGAAAGTACCGTCCCCCGGTTCCGTCCACGGCGATCGCCTGCAGGCTCTCACCCGACGACAACCGGGCCGCGAAGGCACCGGCATAGGCCAGGTCCTCGACGTCGAAGTCGACCAGCTCCCGGAGGATGCCGGAGAGGTCCGGCGTCTCCGCCAGCAGCTGCAGCACCACCGCATCGTCGGGCACCGGCCGAGGGTACCGCCGTCCCGACTGCTCGCGAGCCGGACCACCGCACCGACGCCGCCGGGCGCTTCGCGGCGCGAGGTTAAGGTGCCTCCCATGGACGCTGCCAAATCCCCACGGGACGGGCTACCGCGAATGGTCGTGCGGCTGCTCGCGGAGCACGGACACCTGGACCTGCTGCGCCGCGAGGCCGAAGACGGCGACTACGAGTGCGCCGAAGCGCTGGCACGGCTGCTGCGGGCCCGCGGCGAGCCCCCGGCGGCAGCCCTGATGTTGCTGCGCCCATTCGTCGGTACGGACTGGGCAGCGCGGGTCGTGGACGACTACGCCGGGTACCTCGCGGAGTCCGGCGACGTCGACGCGGCGATGGTGATGCTGCGCCCGTACGCCGACGAGGGCCAGCTCGAGGCCGTGGAACGCCTCGGGACGCTGCTGATCCGACAGGGCCGTGCCGACGACGTGCTCGCCATGCTGCGGCAGGGCCTCGATGACTACATGTACCCGGTCGACGTGCCGGTCGAACTGACCCGCGGCCTGGGCCGCGACGACGAGGTGATCGAGCTGCTGCGGGCGCGGATCGACGCCGGGCGGCTCGGCCTGGAGAGCCTGCTGGCCTCCGTGCTGGAACGCGACGGCCGGCTGGAGGAGGCGATCGCCGCGGTGTCCGACAGCCTTCGCGAAGGCTCGTACGACGTCGCGGACGCCGAACACCTGGCCGATCTGCTCGCCCGCCACGACCCCGCGGCGCTCGCGCAGTACGCCGCCGGTGATGACCGCAACGGACGCAGGTACGGCGCGCATCGACTCGCCCGCTGGCACGAGGAACAGGGCCGCATCGACGACGCGGTGGCGGTGCTGGCGCCCCGCGCGGCACGGGTACGCCGCATGCATGAGCAGCACGGCCTGCCCCACTACGCCGCGGCGGCGGAACTGGGGCGGGTTGTCCGCCAGGACGAGCCGTTCCTTCTGGCCGACCTGCTGGCCCGGCACGGTCGGGTCGACGAGGCGGTCACCGTGCTGCGGACGGCGGCCGTCGCGAAGCCGTCCCTGCTGCGCCCGCTGTGCGTGCTGCTGATCGAGCACGACCGCCTGGACGAGGCACGGGCCGCTGTGGCCGAGGTCGTCGCCGAGGTCTGGCCGGACCCGGTCAAAGTGCGCCTGGAATGGATCGAGGCGTTGGTCGAATGTGGTCGTTACGAGCAGGCGATCGCCGAGCTGCGAACGGATCCCGAGGTGGGCAGCGGGTACGCCCGCGAACGCCTGGCCGCACTGCTGACCGACCACGGCCCACCGGACGAGGCCATCGCGATGCTCAGCCCGGCCGCCGAAGGATGGCAGCGCATGCTGTTGGCGAAGGCGTTGATCCGCGCGGGCCGGGTCGAGGAGGCGATTGCGGCAGTCGCCAGCGAGCCACGGAACTGACCCTGCGCCTGCCGAAAACCTCATCCGCCCTGGTGAAGGCCCGCGTACAGTCGTCGTGCTCGACTCCGATCCGTACGCTGCGAACGCGCGGCTGGGGATCGCCACGGCATGATGTCAGCCGTGCTGCGACTGGCCTACCTCGGCGTGACCAACGCGTTCGCCATGCTGCGCCTACTGCCGATGAGCAACCGGGACAAGGACGCGGAGATCCTCGCGTTGCGCCACCAGATCAGCGTGTTGCAGCGGCAACTCGGCTCCCAGAAGCCACCATTTCACCCCAGCGACCGGGCGCTGCTGGCTGCGCTGCTCCATCGGCTTCCGCTCGGCGTGCTACGTAACGTGCGGCTGCTGGTGCGCCCCGACACGGTCCTGCGCTGGCACCGCGACCTGTTCAACCGACGTCACGCCGCCCGGTCCCGACCCAAGCGCCCTGGCCGACCGCGCACCGTGCACTCGATCCGCGTCCTGGTGCTACGCCTGACCCGGGAGAACCCCAGCTGGGGCTACCGCCGGGTGCACGGCGAACTGGTCGTGCCCGGCATCAAGGTCGCCGCCTCCACGGTCTGGGAGATCCTGCACGACGCCGGCATCGACCCAGCACCCGACCGAACGGCCACGACCTGGGCCGACTTCCTACGCTCCCAAGCCGACGCCTTGCTGGCCTGCGACTTCCTGGAAACGATCACCCTGACCGGGGCACGGATGTACGTGTTCGCCGTGATCGAGCACGCCAGCCGCCGAATCCGCATCCTCGGCGCCACCGAACACCCCAGCGCCGGGTGGGTGGTGCAGACGGCAAGGAACCTCGTCATGGACCTCGAAGACGCCGGCTGCCGGGCACGGTTGCTGATCCGGGACCGGGACGGCAAGTTCCCCGCCCTGTTCGACACGATCCTGCGCGATGCCGGCATCGAGGTCGTGCTCAGTGGGGTTCGGATGCCTCGGATGAACTCGATCATGGAACGGTGGGTGCAGACCTGCCGACGCGAACTGCTGGACCGCACGTTGCTCTGGAACCGGCCGCACCTGCTACACGCCCTACGGAAGTTCGAACAGTTCTATACGGGCACCGTCCGCATCAGGGCATCACGAACACCCGTCCGATGCATCTGTCACCCGTACCGGCCCTGGACCCGGACAGGCTGACCCGCCTCGACAGCCTCGACATCCGAAGACGCGATCGCCTTGGCGGCGTCCTCCACGAATACGAACATGCCGCGTGACCTGCACGGATGAAGTTTTCGGCAACCGCACGGTCCGATCAGCGGGCACTGCCCGGCATCGAGCCGCCCTGCCGGGGCACGACGAGCGCCGACCGGGTCGATGACGTGAACGGATGGCGCCTCGACAGCAGCATTCGTTTCGGACACGGGCAACCAATTTCGACTCAGACCCTCTTGTTGCAGCCGGGGGTGAACGGTGGTCGCTGGTCGATTCCGAGGCGGTGAAGCTTGGCCCGTACCTCGTCGGCTCCCGGCACGTCCAATTCGGTCATCAGGTTCAGGGCGCGGCGCCACGTGGTGGATGCAGCGGCGGGATCACCGGCGGCAAGGTGGGCGTCGCCGAGGTGGTTGCTGACGATCGCCTCGTGCACGCGGTCTCCGAGGTCGGCGAACAGGTCGAGTGCCGGCCGATAGCAGGCGAGCGCCGCGGCCTGCACTGCTTCGGCAAGCGCCTCGTCGTGGCGGGACTGGCCGGCGTACGCCACCGCCAGGTAGCGGTGCGCGCAGGCGCGGGCAGAGCGGTTACCCAGTCGGCGGGCAGCCTCGGTCGCGAGCCGCTGCGTGGTGATGAGGGTTTCCCAGTGGCCGCACCGGTTGCTGAAGTCCGCCAGCGCCCAGGCGATCTCGAAGGTGTAGGCGTCGAGCCCGGCCTCGGTCGCCTGCTGGACGGCGGCCAACAGCACGTGTTCCTCGGCGGAGAACCACGCCAGTGCCGTGGCGGCATCCTGCATGTCCTCTGGACCGGCACCTGGTTCGGGCTCGGCCAGCGCGAACCTCTCCTGCCGCGGGGCCAGCCGTTCGGTGGCGGTACGGGCGGTGCGGCTGTAGTGGTCGAGCAGTCGCCGCTGGGCGGTCGCGTTGTCGGCAGACGGGCCTTCACCCGCGGCCAGATCACCGGCGTACGCGCGGATCAGATCGTGGAAACCGTGCCGGCCGGGGGCGGGCTCGGTGAGCAGGTGCAGCCGGGTGAGTTCGGCCAGCAGTGGTCGGACCTCGGCGACGGGTACACCGGCCAGGCTTGCCGCCGCGGGCGCTGTCGTCTCCGGTCCGGCGTGCGACCCGAGCAGCCGCAGTAGCCGCGCCGCCGCCGGACTGAGCCGCCGGTACGACCAGGACAGTACGTCGCGCATGTCGCCGCCGGAGGCACCGACGGTGAACACATCGAGGCGGGCCCGGACGTCTCGCAGTTCGGCAGCCAGTGCGGCCAGCGTGAACTCCGGATGGGTCGCCGCGCGGGCTGCCACGATCGTCAGCGCCAATGGCAGTCCGGCACACCCTGTGAGCAGCTGCGCCACCGCCTCCGGTTCGGCCGCCATCCGGCTCTCGCCCAACCGGTGGGTCAGCAGCTCGCGGGACTCGGCCGGGCTCAACATGTCCAGTGGGATCGGCAACGCGCCCTCGATCGCCACCAGCCCGTCGAGACGGTCGCGGCTGGTGACCACCGTCGAGCAGCCCGGCGTCCCGGGTAGCATCGGCCGCACCTGCTCGGCATCCCGGGCGTTGTCAAGTACCACCAACACCCGCCGCCCTGCCAGCACGGTGCGGAACAGCGCTGCCCGCGCATCAACGTCGGCCGGGATCCGCGCGGAAGGTACCCCGAATGCCTCCAGGAACCGGTGCAACGCAGCGGCGGGAGCGACCGGCGGGAGCGCCGGGTCGAACCCTTTGAGGTTCACGTACAACTGGCCGTCTGGGAACTCGCGGCTCGCGCGGTGTGCCCAGTGCAACGCGAACGCAGTCTTGCCGATGCCGGCCGGCCCGGTGATGACCGATACCCGGGCACCTGCGCCGGCCGGCCTGAGCGGCTCGACCGGCACCGCAGGAAGTGCGCCGCTGCGGGCCTGGCGTGCGAGCAGCTCGTCCTGACAGCCGAGCAGGACGGTTCGTCCCGCGAAGCCCACCACGTCGGCCGGCAGTTGCCGCGGCACGGGTGTGGCGGGGCTGGCAGCGGGGCTGGAAGCCGCCAGGAAGGCAGCGGGCCGGGGCGGAGTCAATGCCGGATCCCGGTTGAGGATCGCCTTTTGGAGCCTGACCAGCTCGGCGGCGGGTTCGATCCCGAGCTCGTCAACGAAGTACCGTCGCGCAGTGTCGTAAGCGGCGAGCGCGCCCGCGATGTCGCCGGCCTGGTAGCGGGCGCGCATCAGCAGTGATTGCGCGTGTTCGCGCCAGGGGGCGCCGGCCACGACCTCGCCGACGTCGGTGAGGACCTGATCGGGCTGGTCCAGGCCGAGCAGTGCCTCCGCATGGTCCTCGGCTGCGGACATCCGTTCCTCGGCCAGCGCGTGCCGCCATCCGGTCAGCAGCCTGCCGCACGGAAGGTCGGCGACGGCGGGTCCCCGCCAAAGCCCGAGACCTTGCTGCAGCTGATCCGCCGCTGCCCGGAAATCGTTACGCTGCAACGATTCCCGGCCGCCTGTGACCAGCTCGCGGAACTGCCGGAGGTCGAACTCCGCGTCCGCTACCGCCAGCTGGTATCCGCTGCCCCGCCGGAGCATCGACGGCGCATCCGGCCACGCGGCGAGCAGCCGACGCAGGTTACCGGCGTAGAGCCGGACGTTCGACTCCGCCGACTGCGGTGGCTCGTCGCCCCAGAGCTCGTCGACGATGTGTGCGACCGGCACCACCATGTCGCCGCGGAACAGCAGCAACGCCAGTAGTAGCCGTTGCTTCGGCGCCCCCAACGACAACGGGCCTGTCGTGACGTGCAGTTCCAGCGGACCCAACACCCGGATCTTCAATTGACACCACCCCCGTGCAGTTGCCGCCATCGAGCCTACGAACGGCGGCGGTGGGTGTGTAGGGCCAGAAACCGCGGTCCTGGACCGGGCCAGTCACGTCCCTGTCTCAATCGAACATCTGACGCAACCGGGCCAGTCCTTCATCGATCCGGTCCACCTCGACCAGTCCGTAGCCGAACACGATGCCCTGCGGTGGTGGTTCGGCAACGGCGTAGTTCGACAGTGCGCTGACGCGGAAGCCGGCTGCCGCCGCGGCACGGACCAGGTCACGGTCCGCTCCTGGTACGGCCGGATGCAGCCAGGCGGTCAGATGCAGGCCGGCGGGTGCGTCGATCGGCGCCAACCGGCCGGTGAAGTCCCGGCTCAGGCAGGCCAGCAGCCGTTCCCGGCGTCCCTGGTAGATACGACGCATCCGGCGCACGTGCCGGGCCAGCAGTCCCCGGTCGATGAAGGTCGCCAGTGCCGACTGGATCGGCCCCGGCGAGTGCCAGTCGGCCAGGAACTTCGCCGTGCGCAGCGCGTTCTGCAGCGATGGCGGGGCGACGCAGAAACCCAGTCGCAGCGTCGGCAGCAGTATCTTGGAGAATGATCCGATGTAGACGACCCGGCGGCCCTGATCCAGGTTGTGCAACGGCTCGAGGGGCCGGCCGGTGTACCGGAATTCGCTGTCGTAGTCGTCTTCGATGATGACAGCGCCACTGCGCCGGGCCCAGGCCAGCAGCGCCAGCCGGCGGGCCAGTGACATCGGATGCCCCAGCGGGAACTGGTGGGACGGAGTCACGTAAACCAGCCGGGCACGAGCCGGCAGCGCGTCAACGACGAGCCCTTCACTGTCGACCGGCACTGCGACGACGTTCGCGCCGAGCGACGTGAAGGCCAGGCGCGGCGGCGGATAGCCGGGGTCCTCCACCGCCACGGTGTCACCCGGTTCCAGCAGCACCCGGCCGATCAGGTCGACCGCCTGCTGGGCACCGCCGGTGACCAGCACCGCATCGGCGGTTGCCGTCACGGCCCGGGACAGCCCGACGTGCCGGGCGATCGCGGCCCGCAACGCCGGATGGCCGGCCGGCTCACCGTACGCGCTGGTCCGGGTGGCCGAACCGCGCACTTCGCCGGCGAGCAGCGCCCGCCAGGTGGCGTACGGAAACAGACCTGCGTCGGGCATCCCTGGCCGGAAGTCGAACTCGGCGGGCCGGGCGGACAGGTCCGGCGGCCGCGGCACCGCGTCCCACCACGCCCGTGGCCGGGGCACCGGCTCGTCGGTGAACTCGGCAAGCGCCGGCGGGTCGAGCTGTGCCGCGCTCACACTGACGTAGGTGCCGACCCCGGCCCGGCTGCTGAGGAAACCCTCCGCGGTCAGCCGGTCGTAGGCGGAACTGACCGTGTTGCGGGCGACCGCCAGCCGGCTCGCCAGTTCGCGGGTCGATGGCAGCGGCGCGCCGGCGCCGAGCCGTCCGGCCAGGATCGCGGCCCGGATCTGCTGGTAGATCTGCCCAGCCAGATCCTCCCGGCCCACCAGGCTTACGTGGACGTCCACGCCCACACAGTAGTGTGCGTGCCTGGCGGCCGGGACGAGGAGCGGCTGCGCAGCGACCTGGCCAACAAGGAGTCCCCGGTGACGCTCGCGTCGCGGGCCAAGC
>NZ_JBFAIC010000123.1:0-15960 GCF_040654515.1 Dactylosporangium sp. NPDC050688 | reverse complement strand
GGCGGCGATGTCGCCGGCGTACTCCTTCAGGACCACGTTCCGCTTCACCTTCAACGCCCCGGCCGCCGGCGGTGCCGTGCCGGCCGCGCACGGGCCGGCCACCTCATCTCCGCCGCCCCGAGCGCCGGCGATGCCGTGCCGGCCGCGCACGGGCCGGCCACCTCATCTCCGCCGCCCCGAGCGCCGGCGATGCCGTGCCGGCCCGATCCCAGCGTGCCGTGGCGCGCGGGCCGGCGGCCTCGTCGGGCGCGCCGGGCACCGCGCGGCCGGTGCCGGTCGAGGGTCCTACGCCAGGTTGGACGACCTCGGGTACGCGTCCTCGGGGTCGGTGAGCACGTTGACCAGGTACGGCACGCCCGAGGCGAAGGCCCGCTCGAACGCGCCCGCGAGGTCCGCCGGCTTCTCCACGGTCTCGCCGGCGCCGCCGAGGGCCTTGACGACGTCGTCGTAGCGCAGGCCCGGCTGCAGGTCGGCGGCGACGTCGTAGCCGTAGATGTTGCGCATCGGGTGCTTCTCCAGGCCCCAGATGCCGTTGTTGCCGACCACGATCACGACCGGCAGCTGCTGGCGGACCAGCGACTCGACGTCCATCAGCGAGAAGCCCGCGGCGCCGTCGCCCATCAGCACGCAGATCTGGCGGTCCGGGTACGTCACCCGCGCCCCCATCGCGTAGCCCATGCCGGTGCCGAGGCAGCCGTACGGACCGGGGTCGAGCCAGGTGCCCGGCTGCGACGGCTCCAGGTACTTGCCGGCGTAGGACACGAAGTCGCCGCCGTCGCCGATCGTGACGGCGTCGTCGGCGAGGACCTTGCGCAGCTCACCGTAGACGCGGCTGGGCTTGATCGGGTCGGTGTCGGCCTCCAGGGCCTGCTGCTCCCGGGCCCGGCCGGCGTCCTCCGCGGCCCGCAGCGCCTCGATCCACTCCTCGTGGTCGGCGACGAGCCCGCCGTGCGACGCGAACGCCGCCAGGATCGCCCGCAGGTCACCCGACGGCGCGGCGGCCGGCGTGACATGGCCGGCCCGCTGCGACGGCGCGTCGGTGACGTGCACGACCTGCGCCCCGCCGAAGTCGCCGAAGCCGAGCCGGAAGTCCAGCGGGGTGCCGATGACGGCGATCACGTCCGCACCGCCGAACGCCGCCTTGCGCGCCCGGGAGAACGCCAGCGGGTGCGACGGCGGCAGCGTCCCCCGGCCCATGCCGTTGGCGAAGACGGGGACGCGCAGCGCCTCGGCCGCCTCCCGCAGCGCCGCGGTGGCGTGACCGGCCCACACGTCGGAGCCCGCGATGATCACGGGCCGCTGCGCGGCGGCGAGCAGCTGCACCGCCCGCGCGACCTCCTCGGGATCCGCCTCCTCGTGCGGTACCGCCGGAGCAGGCGCCGCCTCGACGCCGTCCGCCTGCGAGAACACCACTTCCAGCGGCAGGTCGACGAACACCGGGCCGCGGTGCGGGGTGAGCGCGGCCAGTGCCGCCGCCTGCATCCTGGCGTAGACCTCGTCGGTGCTGAAGATCGTCTCCGCGTGCTTGGTCACCGCCCGGACGATCGGCAGGTGGTCCATCTCCTGCAGGCTGCCCGAGCCCCAGCGGAACTGCGGCGCCCGACCGCCGATCACCACGACCGGCGCGCCGTTGAACGAGGCGCTGGTCAGCCCCGACACGCCGTTGGTGACGCCCGGTCCGGCGGTGAGCACGGCGAGCCCGGGACGGCGCTGCAGCTTGGCGACGGCCTCCGCGGCGAAGACGGCCGACTGCTCGTGCCGCACGTCGACGATCCGCACGCCGGTCTTGTGGGCGGCGTCGTACAGGGGGAAGACGTGGGCGCCGGAGAGCGTGAACAGCTCCTCGACGCCGAACCCCCGCAACGCCGCCAGGGCCAGGTCCCCGCCGTGCCCGTCGATCTGCGTCATGCACCCTCCTCGATCAGCTCTGACCGATGCGAATGTTACTCACTTTCACCGGCTTGCGGGGCCTGCACCACGCACGGTGTCTGCGCGGCACACCGTGTCGGCACGGCGCACCGCAGCGTCACGGTGCGCCGCAGCGTCACGGTGCGCCGCAGTGTCACGGTGCGCCGCAGTGTCACGGTGCGCCGCAGTGTCACGGTGCGCCGCAGTGTCACGGTGCGTTTGAGTCGAACCACGTGTCCGCCGGCGGCGGCCAGTGGTCGGCAGTCAGGTAGAAGGAGACATACCCGGCGACAACCGGGGTCGCGATCAGCAGCACCAGCACCAGCAGGGTGAGCATCGCACGGGCGAACGGCCCCCGCCGCCTGACCTGGCTCACCGGCCGCCGCTCGGCGGGCTGCCGCTCGGCGGACCGCCGGTCCTGGTACGTGGGCTGCTGCCGGACGCGCTGCTGCTGGACGGCCGGCTGCTGGCGGATCGGGCTGCCGTAGTCGTCGTAGCGGGTCGCGGGCTCGGCCGGCGCACCCGGGCTCACCGGCACCCCGGCACCCGACACGAACACCCGCCCCCCGGCCCGGTTCGGCGGCGCCGACACCGGCGGCCCCGAGACCGGCGGCCCCGACATCGGCTGGTTGTACGCCGCCGGCGGCCCGGACATCGGCTGGTTGTAACCGGCGGGCGGCCCGGACATGGGCTGGTTGTGCGTCGCCGGCGGCCCGGACATGGGCTGGTTGTAGCCCTGCTGGCCCGGCGCCGGCTGGCCGTAGGTCGCCGGCGGCGCCGACATCGGCTGATTGCCACCGCCGGGCGGCCCGTAGTTCACCGGTGGTCCGGAGGTCGGCACGCCATAGCTGCCCGATGGGGCCGACGTCTGGCTGCCCGCATAATTCCCGGGCGGCGCGGACGCGGGATAGGTCGAGAACCCGCCTGCGGGCGGCGCCGAGACCGGTGGACCCGACATGGGCACCCCGGACATCGGCGCGGCGGACTCCGCGGCGAACGTGCCCGCCTCGGGCCACAACGGCGCATCCGCCGCCCCGCCGGCACCGGACTGCCCAGCGGCGCCCCCACCACCCGGTTGCCCCGCCCCGAAAGGACCCACCCCTGGCTGCGCCGCACCGAACTGCCCAGCACCACCCGGCGCCGCACCGAACTGCCCAGCTCCCGACGGTCCAGCGCCGGACGCCCCAGCACCCGCAAGCCCAGCACCCGACCGCCCGGCGCCTGAGGTCGGTGCCGGTGGTTGCCAGTCGAAGCCCGGCACCCGCGGCATCACGCCCGTCGCCGGTCCCGGGGCCGGCTCCGCCGTCGCCTGGATCTCCGTCGAGCCGGTCAGCATGCTGCCCTCGGCGACGACCAGCTCGGGCTGCTCGATCACCGCGGGCGCGGTGCCCAGGGCGCGGTGCAGCAACGTGCCGACCAGCGGCATACGGCTGGAGCCGCCGACCAGGAAGACGCCCGCGACGCTGCCCTCGCTCAGCTGCGCCCAGCGCATGACGCCCTGCGTGACGCGGACCGTCTGCTCCAGCAGCGGCTGCGCGAGGCGCTCCAGCTCGTCGCGGGTGAGGTGCACGTCGATGTTGAGCAGCGGCACGGTCAGGTCGGAGGCCGGCTGGCGGGACAGGCGCTCCTTCGCCACGCGGGCATCGTCGAACAGCAGCCGCCGCGCCCGGCGGTCCTCGATCGTCTGCGGGCTCATCAACCGCTGCCACTCCTGGGGCGACTGTGCCTCGCAGATCGCGCCGATGTGCGCGACGATCGCGTTGTCGAGGTCGATGCCGCCGATGTCGTCGCGGCCGTCGACCGCGAGGACCTCGAAGCCGTCGCGGGTGCGGGCCACGACGCTGGCGTCGAACGTGCCGGCGCCGAAGTCGTGCACGACCACGACCGAGCCGACGGGCACGTCCTTGCCGAGCACCTGGGTGAAGTAGGCGGCGGCCGCGACGGGCTCCGGCACCAGCCGCACCCGGCCCAGGCCGGCGGCGGCCGCGGCGTCGGCGACGGCGAGCCGCCGGGTCGCGCCCCACGACGCCGGGAATGTCACCGTCACCTCGGACGCGACGTCACCGACGGTGCGCGTCCACTCGTCGCGGACCCGCCGCAGGACGGTCGCCACCAGGTCGTTGACCGGGATCTCACGGTCGCCGAGCAGCACGGTGCCGTCGTCGATGCGGCGCTTCGGGTTGGGCTCGAAGCGGGCCGGCTCCAGCCGGGCGCTGTGCACGGCGTCGCGGCCGACGATGACGGTGCCGCCGGGCTCGGCATAGACAGCGGAGGGCAGCAGCGGAGAGCCGTCGAACAGCAGCGCCCGGGACCGCCCGTCCGGCCACCGCACCACGGCGACGGTGTTGGAGGTGCCGAAGTCGACACCGAGCCGGATCCCTGGCGTTGGCATGCCCCGAAGTCTAGGCGCCGGGTACGACTCTTCTCACACCTCGGCGGCTCCGGTCGCGTTGCCGACTGACGGGTCCGGCGGGGCGGGAGCGCGCGGCGGACGGACCCAGGCCCGCGCGCTGGGCAGCAGGAGCAGCAGCGCCGAGCCGAGGTAGACCAGGGCGAGCACGGACCAGGCCGGCTGGTGCGACTCCGAGGCGGTGAACGCCGCACCCGCGGCGACGAGCAGGCACAGCGTGATCGGATACCAGAGGTGCCCGTTGGTGCCCCGGCGCAGCCGCCGGGCGCCGTGCGTGAACAGCACCGCGAGCGCGAGGGTGGCCAGCGTGCCGTACAACGCGGTCTCCCACGCCCGCTCCGGCACCCTGAAGTCGGATTGCGGCAGTTTGGCGGCGATCAGCACGATGCCGGAGATGGCGGTCGAGATGTACATCAGCACGCCGTACAGCGTCAGGAAGCCCGCGGGCCAGCGGATCGTTCCCGGTGCGATCCGGCGCGGCGGGGGCATGACGTATTGCGGCACGTAGACCACGGCCGGTGGCGGTGGCTGGTAGTACACGGGCCGCGGAGGCGGATACGGCCGTTGGGGCGGCATCCGGTGTACCGGCGGCGCGGGACTGAACGGAACGGGGCTGACGGGCACCGCACCCGGCGACACCGGCGCCCGGGCACCGGAGACCGGCGCCACCCCGACCGGCCCTGCGGCGGGCGACACGGGAAGCGCACCCGGCGGCACCACCGGCGACCCCGGCGGCACCACCGGCAAATTGACCGGCGCGGACGCCACGACCGGCGCCGCGCCGGCGGGAAGCACCGGCGCCGCACCCCTGGAGACGGGCTCGGCGCCCGACGGCACCACGGCCCGCCCCGCGACGGCACCCGAAGGCACCCCGCGCGCGGCCCCGCCGGACGGCGGCCGGGCCGCCGGCACCGACGCGCCCGAGGGCTTGTCGACCCGCGCACCGACCAGGACGCTGCCCTCGGCGACCACCATCTCCGGCTGCTCGATCGTCACCGGCGGCTTGCCGAACGCGCGGTGCAGCTCGGTGGCGACCAACGGGATCTGGCTCGCCCCGCCGACCAGGAAGATCCCCGCGACCTGCTCGGGCGTGACCCGCGACAGCCGGACCGTCTCGGTCAGCACCCGCACGGTGCGCTCCACGAGCGGCCGGGCCGCCACGTCGAACTCCTCCCGGGTGAGCTGGACGTCGACGTCCAGCAGCGGCACCAGGACCGTGACGGAGGAGGTGCGCGACAGCCGCTCCTTGGCCTCGCGGACCTCGTCGCGCAGCGCCCGGGCGGCCCTGGCCTCCTCGATCGTCGACGGCGCCGTCAGCCGCTGCCAGCGCTCCGCCGGCAGGGTACGGCCGATCATGGCGAGCACGACCTCGTCGAAGTCGAGGCCGCCCAGGTCGTCACGGCCGTCGACGGCGAGCACCTCGAAACCTTCCCGGGTACGCGCCACGACGCTGCCGTCGAAGGTGCCGGCGCCCAGGTCGTACACGACCACGGCGGAGCCGACGGGCACCAGGTGGCGCAGGACCCGCACGAAGTAGGTCGCGGCCGCCACCGGCTCGGGCACCAGGGTCGCGTCGGGCAGCTCGGCGGCCCGCACCGCCGCCGCGAGGGCCTTGCGGCGGGTGGAGGCCCAGTTGGCGGGGTGCGTCACGGTGACGCTCACCGGTGGCCCGCCGGCGGTGCGGGTGAACTCGGCGCGGACCCGCTGGAAGACCGCGACGAGCAGGTCGTGCACGGGCACCTCACGGTCGCCGAGGAGCACGTGACCGTCGTCGATGCGGCGCTTCGGGTTGGGCTCGAAGCTGGCCGGCGCGCGGCGGGCGCTGTGCACCGCGTCGCGGCCGACGACCAGCTCACCGTCGTCCCAGAACGTCGCGGACGGCAGCAGCGGCGTGCCGTCGAAGAGCAGGGGGCGGGCCCGGCCGTCGGGCCAGCGGGCCACGGCCACGGTGTGCGACGTGCCGAAGTCCACACCCAGGACCACCATGCCGGAAATCCTAAGGGCTACGCGGACTGCTCGACGGCCCGCTGCAGGGCCCGGTAGATCTGCCCGAACTTGGGCGAGTCGGTGGTCGAGTACATGATGGCGTCGCCGGCGCGGGTGCGCACCCAGATCTCGTGGACGCCCTTGCCGTGGTCGTGCGCGCGGTCGAGCAGTTCGAGCAGGCCCTCGACGCTGAACGCGACGATCCCGCCGATCACGATGATGCCGAGGATGCCGCCCGCGATGTACATCGTGGAGTCCGGGCCGGTGAAGTCGATCCGTCTGGCGGCGACGCCACCGGCGACGATCAGGCCGATGATCAGCGCGACCGCGCCGCCGCGGGTGGCCAGCATGTACGCGCCCTGCACGAGCCGGCCGGAGCGGCGGTGCCAGATGTAGGTGAGGGTCTCCAGCGGATACCACGCGTCATCGACGCGCACACCCTCGGAGCTGATGTGCACCTGCTGGTCGCGGTAGTACGTGGTCGCCATGGCACATCCGACGGTACGCCGGAATACGCTGCGGGCAACGACAACGACGTTGAGGAGACAATGTGGGCGACAGCAGACTGGTCCGGCTGGAGATCGAGGACGGTATCGGCACGATCCGGCTGGACCGTCCACCGGTCAACGCGCTGAACAAGCGGATCCAGGAGGAGCTGCGCGAGGTGGCGGACGCGGCGACGGCCGACCCCGAGGTGCGGGCGGTCATCCTGTACGGGGGAGACAAGGTCTTCGCCGCCGGCGCCGACATCAAGGAGATGGCCGTCATGGGCTACTCCGAGATGTCGTCGTGGGGCCCGGCGCTCACCGGTGCGCTCGACGCCGTGGCCCGCATCCCGAAGCCGGTCGTCGCCGCCGTCACCGGGTACGCGCTCGGCGGCGGCTGCGAGCTCGCGCTGACCGCCGACTGGCGGGTGGTCGCCGAGGACGCGACCCTGGGCCTGCCGGAGATCACTCTCGGCGTCATCCCGGGGGCGGGTGGCACGCAGCGGCTGGCGCGGCTCGTCGGCCCGGCCCGCGCCAAGGAGCTGATCATGTCCGGGCGGTTCGTGAAGGCCGCGGAGGCGCTGGCGATCGGCCTGGCCGACAAGGTGGTCCCGGCGGCGGAGGTGTACGCGACGGCGAAGGCCATGGTCGAGCCCTACGTGCACGGGCCGAGGCACGCGCTGCGGGCCGCGAAGCTCGCCGTCGACGGCGGCCTGGACATGGATCTCGCCTCCGGCCTGGTCTGGGAGAGCCAGCTGTTCGCGGCGCTGTTCGGCACCGAGGACAAGACCGAGGGCATGAACGCGTTCATCGAGAAGCGCAAGCCCAACTTCGGCTGACAACCCCGGGGTCGCGGGTCGGCGCGAGGCGCCGGCCCGGCTGTCCCTAGACCGCCTGGGCGTGGTAGCGACCGTCCACGATCGACAGTCCCAGCGGCAGCCCGAACGTCTTGGAGAGGTTCTCCGCCGTCACGGTGTCCCTGAGCAGCCCCTGCGCCACGACGCCGCCGTCGCGCATCAGCAGCGCGTGGGTGAACCCCGGCGGGATCTCCTCGACGTGGTGCGTGACGAGCACGATCGCCGGCGAGTCCGGGTCGGCGGCGAGCTCCGACAGCCGCCGGACCAGGTCCTCGCGGGCGCCGAGGTCCAGCCCGGCGGCCGGCTCGTCGAGCAGGAGCAGCTCCGGGTCGACCATGAGGGACCGGGCGATCTGCACCCGTTTGCGCTCGCCCTCGGACAGGGTGCCGTAGAGCCGGTCGGCGAGCGCGCCGACGCCGAACTGCTCCAGCAGCGCCTGCGCCCTGGCCTCGTCCATGCGGTCGTACCGCTCGGTGAAGCGCCCCACGACCGCCCAGGAGGCGGTGACGACGACGTCACGGACCGTCTCGTCGGGCGGCAGCTGCAGCCCGGCGGAGGAGAACCCGAGCCGGGTCTTGAGCTCGTTGATGTTGGTGCGGCCGAGCTTCTCCCCCAGCACGGTCACCGTGCCGCGGGTCGGGTACAGCCGGGCCCCGGCGAGGTTGAGCAGCGTGGTCTTGCCGGCGCCGTTGGGGCCGAGCACGACCCAGCGCTCGTCGAGCTCGACCTGCCAGCTCACCGATCGGATGAGGTCGGACCGGTTGCGGGTCACCGTCGCTTTGTCGACCGCGATGACAAGGTCATCAGACACGAGCCAATCCAACCACGTCCCCGCCCCGGCCACGGCCTGGCCCCCCATGCACGGTACAAACGCCGTATCGTGCGCCTGGATGAGTGCCGTACTGGAAATCGCCGGTCTGGTGAAGACGTACCAGACGCTGTTCGGCAAGCCGAGGGTCGCGCTGGACCACCTCGACATGGAGGTTCACCAGGGGCAGATCCACGGGTTCCTGGGTCCGAACGGGTCGGGCAAGAGCACGACGCTGAAGACGCTGCTGGGGTTGCTGCGGGCCAACTCCGGTCACATGCGCATCCTCGGCCAGCCCGTGCCGAGGATGTTGCCGCAGGTGGTGTCGCGGGTCGGCGCGATCGTCGAGGCACCGGCGTTCTTCGGCAACTTCACCGCGCACAAGACGCTCCTGCTGCTGGCCAAGGCGGGTGGGGTACCGAAGCACCGGGTGGACGTGGTCCTCGACCAGGTCGGCCTGGCCAACCGCGCCGAGGACTTCGTCAAGACCTACTCCCTCGGCATGAAGCAGCGCCTCGCGGTGGCCTCGGCCCTGCTCAAGGACCCCGAGCTGCTGATCCTCGACGAGCCGAGCAACGGGCTGGACCCGGCCGGCATCCGCGAGATGCGCGACCTGCTGCGCGAGCACGCCGACCGCGGCGCGACCATCATCATCTCCAGCCACATCCTCGCCGAGATCCAGCAGACCTGCGACTCGGTCACGATCATCTCCCGTGGCCGCCGGGTCGCCGCCGGGGCGGTGTCGCAGGTGCTCGCCGCCAACGACCGCGGCACCTACCGGGTCCGCGTCGACGACCTGCCCCGGGCCGCGCAGATCCTCGCCGACGCCGGCGCCCAGATCACGGTCTCCGGCGACCAGATCGTCGTGCACGACCTCGCCGACCCGGCCTGGGTGTCGCGCGCCCTCGGCCTGCACGACCTGTGGGTGCGCGAGCTCGCCCCGGTCGCGCAGCTGGAGGACGCGTTCCTCAGCCTGACCGGCGGCGGCCCGCGCCGCGGCCAGTTCCGCCCGGTCGACAACTCCGACTGGCCCGACCGCGACGGGCCCGCGCCCGAGCCGCCGTTCGAGGTCACCGGGCAGGTCATCGAGAACGGACGGCACGCATGACGCAGCTGCTGCGGGCCGAGTGGACCCGCCTGTTCAGCCGCCGGGTCACGCTGGTGACGCTGGTGCTCATCGCCACGCTGCTGGCGTTCCTGACGTTCGGCTTCACGCTGACCCGTAGCGACCCGACCGCCGAGGAGCTGCGCACGGCGGGCGAGCGCGCCCAGGCCGCGGCCGTCCTCTACGACCGCAACGTCGAGCTGTGCGAGGCCGTGCAGAGCGGCACCCAGCCCGCGCCGGCCGGGGTGGACTTCCCCCGCGGCTGCGACTACGGCCCGCGCCCCACCACCGAGTCGATGCTGGACTTCGGCTTCTCGTTCGCCCGCCAGTGGCCGCAGCTGTACACGACCGCGGCGATCGTGCTGACGGTCGCGGGGTTCGTGCTCGGCGCGTCGTTCGTGGGCGTGGAGTGGAGCTCCGGCGGCATGCTCAACCTGCTGCTGTGGGCGCCGCGCCGGGGCGCGGTCCTGGCCGGCAAGCTGATCGCGGCCTGTGCCGGGGTCGGGCTGATGTCGGTGGTGTACCTGGCGGCCTGGAGCGGGGCGTTCGTGGCGGTCGACGCCCTCAACGACACGGTCAGCGTGATGGGACTGTCCGACTGGACGTCGCTGCTGCTCACCGGGGTCAGGGTGACGCTGCTGGCCATGGCCGGCACCGCGCTGGGCTTCGCGATCGCCTCGATGGGGCGCCACACGTCCACCGCGCTGGGCGTCGGGATCGCCTATCTGCTGGTGTACGAGCTGGGCACGCTCATCCTGTCCGAACTGATCGGCGGCGTCGACTACATGGCGAAGTTCCGGCTGTCGAGCTGGGTGTCGGCGTGGCTGAACAAGTCGCACACGTTCGAGGGCGCCCCGGCGTCCTGCGACGACCAGGGCTGCGTGCCGGCCACCATCCTGTCGTCGGGCACCTGGCCGCAGGCCGGCGCCGTTTTCGCGCTGGTCGTGGGGGTCCTGCTGGCCGGCGCGTTCACCGCGATGCACCGGCGCGACACGAACTGACCAACCGGGCGGCGGCCCGGCTGGCTGCCGGGCGGTGCTGCCCGGCAGCGCCGCCCAGCGCCCGGCAGTGGCGCCCGGCCGTCAGGCGGTGTCGCCGAAGACCTCCTCGCGCACGGCGTCGAGGCCGGTGAGGATGGCGCCGTTGAGCACGGGCTCGCCGGCCACCTCGGTGGCCACGACCCGCGGGGACACCACGGCGATCGCGGCGACCTCGTGCTGCACCCGCTGCGCGAGGTCCGCGCCGCCGGCCTGGCCGATCTCGCCGGCGAGCACCACCAGCTCGGGGTCGAGCACCAGCCCGACCGACGCCACGCCGAGGGAGATGCGGCGGGCCAGCTCGTCGAGGAACGGGCTGCCGGCGGTGCCGGCGGCGATGGCGGCCCTGATCGCCTCGCCCGCGCTGGAGGCCTTGAAGCCGTGCGACTTGGCGACCGCCTTGACCGCCGCGGCGTCGGTGAGCATCCGGAACCCGCTCTTGGCCCGGCGCGACGCGTCGCGGCTCACCTGGGTGCCGGCGACCGGCAGGTAGCCGATCTCGCCGGCCGCGCCGACGCTGCCGCGGTGCAGCCGGCCGCCGAGGACGACGGCGGTGCCGACACCGCGGTCGAGCCACACCAGGACGAAGTCCTTCGCGCCGATCGCGGCGCCGCTGTGCTGCTCGGCGATGGCGGCAAGGTTCACGTCGTTCTCGAACACGACGGGCCGGCCGAGGTCCTCGCGCAGCGCCGTGAGCAGCCCGCGGTGCCAGCGCGGCAGGTCCCAGGCGAACGTGATCTCGCCGCTCTTCGGGTCGACCAGGCCCGGGGTGCCGAGCACGATGCGGCGGATGCGCTCGATCGGCGCACCGGCCTCGGCCGCCGCCTCGACCACCGCGGCGTGCACGACCTTGACCGGGTCGTCGCCCTCGCCGATCGACACGTCCGTGCGACCGACGATTTTGCCCGTGATGTCCGCCACGCCGGCCACGACGTGCTGCGGCCCGGCGTCGACGCCCACGACGTACGCGGTGGCGGGGACCACGGCGTACATCTGCGCGTTGGGCCCGCGGCCGCCGGCCTGCTCACCGACCCGCGTCACCAGGCCGCGCTCCTCGAGGCGCTCCACCAGTTGGGACGCGGTGACCTTGGACAGCCCGGTCAACTCGCCGAGCTGCGCGCGGGTCAGCGGACCCTTGCTGAGCAGCAGCTCGAGGGCGGCGCGGTCGTTGAGCGCGCGCAGCAACCTAGGGGTGCCGGGAAGACGAGCAGAACTCATGGTGATGAACACCCCTAGTATTTAAGAAACTTTCCTATTAGATTGCCTCGGGCAACCTATACCGGAAAGCGTACGGTCACACCACCCGCACGGCCTACGCACAACCGGTCAAAAAGCTCTTACGATCGTGGCTAGCGCGTCCGACGAGTGTCCAACACTGGTCCAGGCGCTGAGGGGGGAACACCGTGTCGAACGATCCAGGACTCCGCCGGCTGGCGCTGGGCACGCTGCTCGGCGCATTCCCGGGCGCCCAGCCCCCCGCCTGGGCCGTCGACCTGGTCGCCGAGGGGATGGCAGGACACCTGCTGTTCGGCTACAACATCGTGGACCGCGACCAGGTCGCCGCGCTCACCGCCGAGCTGCACGCCGCCCGCGACGGCGTGCTCATCGCCATCGACGAGGAGGGCGGTGACGTCACCCGCCTGGCGCACCGCCTCGGCAGCCCGTACCCGGGCAACGCCGCCCTCGGCGCGCTGGGTGACCCGGCGATCACCCGCCGCGTGTACCGCACCATCGGCGCCGAGCTCGACCAGCTGGGGCTCAACCTCAACCTGGCACCGACCGTCGACGTCAACACCGCCGACGACAACCCGATCATCGGCACCCGCAGCTTCGGCGCCGACCCGCACCTGGTCGCCGCGCACACCGCCGCCGCCATCCACGGCCTGCAGAGCGCCCGGGTGGCCGCCTGCGCCAAGCACTTCCCCGGCCACGGCGCGACCCTCGCCGACTCGCACCTGGAGCTGCCCACCGTCGACATCACCGCTGACGAGCTGCGCGGCCGCGAGCTGCCACCCTTCGTCGCGGCCGTCGAGGCGGGCACCAAGTCGATCATGAGTGCGCACATCCGGGTGCCCGCCCTCACCGGCGACGCCCCGGCCACCTTCAGCCGGGCCGTCCTCGTCGACCTGCTGCGCACCGAGCTCGGCTTCACCGGCGTCGTCGTCACCGACGCCCTGGAGATGCTCGGCGCCGCCCGCTACGCCGGCAGCACCCAGGCGGGTGCCGTGCTCGCCCTCGCCGCCGGCGCCGACCTGCTCTGCGTCGGCGCCGACGTCGACGAGAAACTCACCCTCGCCTGCGTCGACGAGATCGTCGACGCCGTCCAGGACGGCCGCCTGCCCCTCGCCCGCCTGGAGGAGGCCGTGGCCCGCGTCCAAGCGCTGTCCGACTGGACCCGCCAGGGCGACCGCACCGACCGGGAGGAGCCCGGCCTCGGGTACCCGGCAGCGCTCAGCGCGGTGCGCATCGAGGGCTCCGTAGATCGCTCCGCCGCCCCGCTGATCGTCCAGCTGGAGTCGGAGTCGTCGATCGCCGCCGGTCGCGTCCCGTGGGGCCTCGGCCCGCACGTCAACGGCACCGAGCAGATCCGCGTCGTGGCCGAGCAGGCCGCCCCCGAGGAGCTGCGCGCCGCGGCCGGCGCCCGCCCGATCGTGGTCGTTGGCCGCAACGTCCACCGCCTGCCGGGCGCCCGCGCCCTGGTCGAGACCCTGGCCGCCACCCACCCCGTCACCGTCGTCGAGATGGGCTGGCCGTCCTCGTGGCGCCCGGCGAACGCCCGCGCCTTCATCACCACCTGGGGCGCCAGCCACGCCAACGGCCGCGCCGCCGCCGAGACCCTCGGCCTCGCCGCCTGAAGCCCCCTCATGATCCCGAATGGTCCTGGTAGCCAGGGCCACCGGAACCATTCGGGATCATGAGCGGGGTTATCCACAGGTGGAGGTTGATGCTTCCGCCGGGAGTCCGCCCGTGGACATGCTGGCCGGGTGCTTGATGAGGTTGTGCAGGAGCAGGCCGGCATGGTGACCCGGGCGCAGGCCCGCGCGGCCGGCCTGAGCGAGGGCACGATCCGCGCGCACGTCGACGCCGGGCGCTGGAAGAGGGTCTTCCGCGGTGTCTACCAGACCTTCACTGGTGAGCCACCGCGGGCGGCCCAGCTCTGGGCGGTGCAGCTGCGGGCCGGGGCCGGCTCGGCGCTCAGCCACGAAACGGCGGCCGAGCTGCACGGCCTGCTCGACCATCCGGCCGACCACGTGCACGTCACCGTCCCCGCGAACCGGCGGATGCCGCCGACCCCGGGCGTCGTCGTGCACATCTGCCAGCGGGTCGACGCGGCCACCCACCCCGGCCCGGCATTGCGGCGCACCCGCGTCGAGGAGACCGTCCTGGACCTCGCCGGCCGACAGCGGCGCCTCGACGACGCGATCGGCTGGGTCACCAGGGCCTGTGCCCGGCGGCTGACCACCCCGCAGCGGCTGGCGGCCGCACTCCGCCAGCGCAGGAAGCTGCGCTGGCGGCGGCTGCTGGAGAGCGTCGTGGACGACGCCGTGGCCGGCGCGCACTCGGTCCTGGAGCTGCGCTACCTCCGTGACGTGGAGCGCGCCCACCGCCTGCCGACCGGCCGGCGGCAGGCCCACCGGCAAGGGTTCTACCGCGATGTGGAGTACCGGAGGTTCGCCACGGTCGTCGAGCTGGACGGCAGGGCGTACCACCCCGAGGACCGCCGCCACCATGACCGCCGGCGGGACAACGAGGCTGCCGCCGGCGGGCACCGGACGCTGCGCTACGGCTGGGGAGACGTGGTGACCCCCTGCGCCACCGCGATCCAGGTCGCCCGGGCACTCCGCGCCGGCGGCTGGACCGGCCGCATCCAGCCCTGCCACCGCCCCGGCTGCCCGGCTCGCCGCACCACCCGCCGCCGCTCATGATCCCGAACGGTTCCGGTAGCCCTGGCTACCAGAACCGTTCGGGATCATGGGAGAACTACGCTGCGGAGGCCCGGACCAGGGTGCGGATCTGGCGCAGGAGCACGGAGAGGGCGGCCAGGTCCCCGGGGGACTCGCCGAACTCGCCGATGGCGTTGCGGGTGCGGGCGATCGACGTGGCGTTGCTCTGCTCCCACTCGTCGACGCGGGCCTCGGCGTCCTCGGAGGGGGCCGTGCCGTTGAGGACCTCGGCGGTGAGGGCCGCCAGCGCCGCGTACAGGTCGTAGCGCAGCGCCATGCGGGCCAGGGTCTGCCAGCGGTCCTCGCGGGGCAGGTCGGAGATCTTCGACAGCAGGTTGTCGACGCGGAAGCGCTCCGAGAGCACGTAGTAGACCGTGGCCACCTCGTTGACGTCACGGCCGGTCTGGGAGGCGACCTCGACGATGTCGAGCAGGCCGAAGCCGTACATGATGCGGGTGGTCTGCTCGGCCAGGTGGTCGGGCAGGCCGAGCTCGCGCAGCCGGACGGTGTTGGCCCGCAGGGCGTCGCGCTCGCGGCCCCGGAACAGCGTGTCGATCTCGCCGAGCAGCCGGGAGATGCCGGGGCGCAGCCGGGCGATCTCGCCGGGCACGTCGATCGGCAGGCGGCGGTTGGAGACCAGCCAGCGCACCGTCCGGTCGAGCAGCCGCCGGATCTCCAGGTACACCTCGGTCTGCGACTCGGTCGGGATCTGGTTGTCGAGGTCCTCGACGGCTGTGCGCAGCGCGTTGAGCCCGTAGACCTCGCGGATCACGACGGAGGCGCGCAGCACGTCGGCCGAGCCTGCGCCGGTCTCCTCCGACGCGCGGTGGAAGAACGACGTGCCGCCCCGGTTGACCGCCTCGTTGACCACGGCCGTGGTGACGATCTCGCGGCGCAGCGGGTGCTCGGCCATCGCCTCGGCGAACCGCTCGCGCAGCGCGGTCGGGAAGTAGCCGACGAGCACCTCGTTGGTCCACTCCTCGTCCGGCAGGCCGGAGTCGAGGATCTCGTGCTCGAGGCCGATCTTCACGTAGGAGAGCATGACCGCGAACTCGGGCGAGGTCAGGCCGACGCCGAGCGCGGCGCGGGAGTCGAGCTCCTCGTCGGTCGGCAGCCCCTCCAGGACCCGGTCGAGCTGGCCGCGGCGCTCCAGCTCGGCGATGAGCCGCTTGTGCACCGGTAGCAGCGACCGGGACTGAGCCCGGGCGTTGCCCAGCGCGGTGGCCTGGTCGTAGTTGTCACGCAGGACGAGCCTGCCGACCTCGTCGGTCATCTGCGCCAGCAGCGGGTTGCGCTCGGCCCGGTCCAGCTCGCCCGCGGCGACAGCGCGGTCGAGCAGGATCTTGATGTTGACCTCGTGGTCGGAGCAGTCGACGCCGGCGGAGTTGTCGATGAAGTCGGTGGCGATGCGGCCGCCGCC
>NZ_JBFAIC010000122.1:0-16121 GCF_040654515.1 Dactylosporangium sp. NPDC050688 | reverse complement strand
AACGCCTCGGACCTGGCAGACATGTCCAAGCTGCTGGGCGAGACCGAGGGACGTCCGGTGCTGTCCGTCGACGAGATCCGCACCCTGAAGTTCGGTCAGGCGGTCATGATCGCCGGGTCGTCCCGCCCGATCGAGGCCCGGCTCACGCCGTTCTGGAAGCGCAGGGACGGCAAGCAGATCATGCGCGGAAGGCAGGAGACCGAGCAGCACATCAAGAAGTACAAGGAGCAAGCGGCGCGCCGTTGAGCAACCGGGCGGCAGCCGGACAGCGGTCGCCGCGGGCTATCGGCGCCGCGGACGGCGCTGCGGCGCCGGGACCCGCCGGTCCGGCGCCGGCCCTGGTTCGGTGAGGTAAGGACGCATCCTGATGGCGACGAAGACCATTGTCGTGACGGCGCTGCCCAGCAGCAGCACCTGTGTCCAGCCGTTGGTGGCGAGGGTGGCCAACGGGAACACCAGGGCCAGCAGCAGGCAGGCCCAGGCGACCAGGGTGGCGACCGCCAGCGTCCGGCGGGCGCGCAGCAGGAGCGGGTCGTCGGGCTCGACCCCGTGCAGCATCAGCCGGCGCACGGTCGAGCGGGCCAGGAGCATGACCAGCGCGCACACCCCACCGAGCAGGGTGGCCGCGACAAGCAGCGGAATGAACGCAACAAATGCGTTGACGCGGACGTCGCCCATGCTGTGACCTCATTCGTTTCCGGACGCTGAGCGACATGCTAAAGTAGCGCCTGCAAAACGCCCGCCTACGAACGGCAGGGAACGTTTCGTGACCAAAGAGTCGGCCCCACTCGGAGAAGAATTCCGGTTTCCCGTCCTGCAGCGTGTGCTTACGACCTACTTTCCTGGTCCTGGGCACGAGGAGGACCACTCAACGGAGTTCATCCGGCGTTACAAGCGCTTCGGTGAGAAGACCATCGAGTTCCGTGGCATCGAGGCGGAGCTGGAGGACGCCGTCAACCGCAATCCGACGATGGCGGCGATTGAGGTCAACTTCGCGCTCGGCCTGGACCTGTCCAAGGACGAGGTGCGCAAGCACCTGATGAACCTGTATGACCAGATCCACGAGGTGGGCGACTACGACCGCGAGGCGGTCAAGAAACAGCGTCCCGAGGGTGCCGAGCTGCTCCGCTCGTACTTCCTGGTCCCGGTCAGGCTTCCTGCCGCACTGACCCGGCGCAAGGGCTTCCCCAGCGAAATCCCGATCGGTGCGGTGTTCATCGTCGGGGTGCTCCTGCTCGTCATGAACCCCGTGCTGTACCGGCTGCTGCCCGCGGTGCTCCACCCGATCACCAACCTCATCACCGTCATCGGGCTGCTCACGACGGGGCTGTCGGCCTGGGCGATGTTCCAGCTCCGGCGGGAGGCGCTCCGCCCCGAGGCGACGGCCAAGGACAAGGAGAACGACGAGCCGCGAGCTCGCAGCCGGTGGGCCGCCTGGACCCGGTTCCGAGCCTGAGCCACGCAGACCGTCGCGCCAAGACGTCCAGGCCAGGCGGTTACGGAGTTGAGCGTGCCGTGAGGACGCACATCGCCCTTGCGACCCTGGAGTTGGTGACAGTTGAGTCTGGATTCCGAAGGCCAGCGGCTGACGGCCGCGCCCGTCCCGTTCCCGCCCCCGATGATGGTCACCGACGAGGACAGCACCTCGTCGGCGCGCTATCCGCTGCCGAGGTCGGCAAGCGACCCGATGCCGGACCGCCCGGTGAGCAACGAGCTGGAAGTTCTGCCGTCGCCGGTGCCTCGCCGCCGTCTCGGTGCCCGGCGGCGACTGCTCGCGTTCGTCGCGGTGGTCGTCGTGTCGGGGCTGGTGTATCTGGTCCCCCGCCTGACGCAGGATGGTTCAGGCGAGCGGGACACGGCGTCCCCCACGTCCTCGGCCGTGGTGGACTCGACGCCGGCGACCGTGCCGCAGATCGCACCCGAGGACGTCCGGTTGGCCGACGAACGCGTCGCGGTGACGCTGACCTGGCGCGATCAGACCGCCGGCGAGGCGGTGTTCTACGTCCTCGGCGCCCCGGCCGGGGGCACCCCGTCGACGCTCGCCAACGCCGCCCGGGGCACCACCACGGTGCGGGTCAACGGGTTGAACCCTGACGTCAACTACTGCTTCGTTCTTCTGGCTGTGCTGTCCGTCGACGAGATGGCCCCCTCCAACGAGGTCTGCACCAACCGGTTCGGCGGACCACTGCCGACCACCGCACCGTCTTCGCTGCTGCCCGGCAGCAAGCGGGGCGGGTAGGGGCCGCCCCCAGGCCGGACGCCGGGGCGGGCAGCGGACATCAGGGCCACCAGGCTGGGCGTGGATCGATCGGCCAGGTCAATCGACGCCTGATGCTGGTCCGCTGCCACAGGGCCCGGCGCAACGCACGCACCTCGTCGGCCACCCGGTCAGCGTCGCAAGCCGCGACCGCGGCGCCCCCGAACCCGATGGCGTTGACCGTGCCGGCCACGGCGCCGGCCCGCTTGCGCCATCCGCTGCCCAGCGCCGACCCGACAAGACCGGCCACCTCCTCGACGGTCAGCGTCGCGCTGGGCGCCCAGCCGGCCAGGCGCAACCCGTGGCGCAGTTCCACCCACGCGCCCAGAACCCGCGCCGCCGGGGCGCCGCGGCGGAGCCTGGCGATGCCGCGCCACCACCGGACGGCGACCAGGATCAGCATTGCCGACAGCATCGCGGACGCGAACGTCCGCAGGAGGAACCCGATCGGGCTGGCCGTGGCTGCATCGTCCGGCTCGTTCAGGTCAACGGCCGGATCGTCCAAGACGGGATTGCTCGGCTCGGCCGATTCCGGTTCGTCCGACGGCATCGGCTCCGGCGCCAGCGGAGCCGATGCCGCAGCGTCGGCCGTGGACCCCGCCGGGGTGGGATCGAAGGGCACCCAGCCCTGGCCGTCGAGGTAGATCTCGGGCCAGGCCAGCGCGTCGCCGGCCGTGATCCGGTAGCGGTTGCCGCCGACCGGCTTGCCCGGGCCGAAGCCGACAACGACCCGGGCCGGTATGCTCAACGCCCGCGCCAGCACGGCGAACGCGGTGGCGAACTGCTCAGAGGTGCCCCGGCCACCGTCGAGTCCGGCCGGCTCGAACAGGAACCGGTTCAGGCTCGGGTAGCCGTTGCCGCCCAGGGCCTTCGAGTCGAAGCGGTATTCGCCGCGCAGGTAGCTCTCCAACGCCTTGGCCTGCTGATACGGAGTGCCGGTGCCGGCGGCCCGCCGGGCGAGTTCGTTGAGCCGGCCGGGTGCGCCGGCCGGCAGTGACCGGTACGGGTCGTACTCCGCGGCGGCGGGCAGGCGGGCCAGGGCCAACCGGTCCGCCTGCCACACCGGGGGCTGCGCGGTGACGACGTAGCGCACTCCGGTGGTCAGGCCATCCGGTGCCGCGAGCGTGTCCGAGCCGATGTCGACCGCGACGCGCACGCCGTGCACCTCCCGGACCCCGTCCGGCACCGGCAACCAGCCGCCGGTCAGACCGGTGACGCCGACGGTCTGGCGCACCAGCGACGGGCCGGCGGCGGCCATGCTGGGCAACACCGAGCCCGCGGCCCGGTACGCCGGTGCGGGCAGCCAGGTCACCCCGGTGAACTCCGGCAGGGTCACCCAGCGCAGCCGGGTGGGCCGGTCGGTGGTCACCTCGAGCAGTGAGCGGTCCGGCTGCGCGGCCCACCCGGACAGCATGCTGAGCGGATTGATCCGCTGCGGGTTCTGGTACGGCGGAACCACATAGGTCCGCAGGTCGGGTGGGTACGTGGTGGCACCGGCGAGCAGGGCCGGTGCCATGACGGCCGTTGCGCCGCCGAGCAGCACCGACAGCGCCGCGGCGCCGAGTGCCGCCGCCCGGCCGAGGGGAACGTCACCGCCCTTGACCACCCCGAGCAGGAGGGCCAGCGCGGCGATCAGCACGGCCGTGCAGCCGTACGCCGGTGCCGGTGCCGGCCCGACGAACGCCAATGCCCCGACGAAGAGCAGCACCGGCGCCAACCCGGCCGACGCGGGACGGCGGGATGCCAGCAACGCGATCCCGGCCGAGGCCGCCAACCAGGTCGCGCAGAACGGCAGCGCCACAGTCTCCACCGTGGGCCGCACCGGCACCGCACTGGTCAGGATGCGGGCACCCGAGTGCACCAGGGCCTCGGCGCTCGCGGCCAACAACGAGCCGGCCGGCCGCGGCAACCACAGGCCGAGCCACAGGATGCCGGCACCCATCGCCATCAGGCTGCCGAACAGGGCAGCCGTCGAGGACTGCCGAGACGCACGCAGCAACCCTGTCACGGTTGCCCCACCGATCGCCGCGGCACACAGCAACCCGGGCATCGGGCCCGAGACGTAGATCGCGGTCACCGGCAGGGCCGCGCACACCGTGGCGGTCACGACGGCTGTACCCGCCGCGATCGTCGCCGGCTTCATCGCAGCATTCCGTTCCAGTGGTGCGCGAACTCGGCCGCTGTGGCAGCGAGGACCACGGTGACCTCGGCCGGCGGCGGTGCGGCCGTCGCGCCGAGGATCACCACGACGACCTGGGCGTACTCGTTGCGCACCGCGAGAACCGCGCGCAGGTCGGTGGCGGGCCCGGTGACGAACACCAGGGTCTCGCCGGGCTGCTCCGCGCGATGCAGCCGCAGCGTGGTGGGAAGGTCCACCCCGGCCACCAGTTGAACCTGGGCCAGCAGGTCGAGGCCGGCACCGGCCGCGGCCACCGAACTGGTCGCGGCCGACGCTCCGGAGGCCAGCCGCAGGACCACCGGCAGGCCGTCCCGGCCGGAGGCCACCAGAATGGATGCGGCGGCCTCGATGGCCTCCTCCACGGCGGAGGGGTCATCCACATAGGACTCGGCCCGGTCGTCGACGAGCAGGAGCAGCGCCGGCAGCGCGGTGTCGATGTGCTCGCGCACCATCAGTGCGCCGATGCGGGCGGAGGTGCGCCAGTGCACCTGACGCAGGTCGTCACCGATCTGATACTCACGCAGCGTGTGGAAGGTGATGCTGCCGTGCAGCGCCGTGTCCGCCACACCGTCAAGGCTGCGTGAGACCCCGGTCGGCACGCCCCGCAACGGGTGCCATCTCGGCCGCACCAGGAGCTGGGCGGTCCCGCCGATCGCCCGGTCGACGCCGCACAGCCCGAACAGGTCGCGCCGGGCCACCCGCACGGGCCCGACCGTCAGCAGGCCACGACGATCGGTGGGCAGCTCGTAGCCGGTCCGGGCCGGGACACCACCGCGCACGCGGATCGGTGGCACACCCATGATGCGAACACCGGCCGGTCCGCTGATCCGGTCGGTGACGGACAGCGTCCGGGTCCTGCGGGAGGCCGTGTGCAGGTCGATCAAGGCCCGGCAGAAATCGCCGCGACCGACCCGTTGCGGCTCCATGCGGCGGTCCACCTCCAGTCTCGGCGGCAGACCCGTCCAGCAGGCAGCGAGGAGGACAGCGAGCAGGCCCGCGCCGGCCACGGCGCCGAGTTCGCGGTAGCCGGCCGCGAGGCCGAGGATCAACAGGATCGCACTGGTCGCCAGCACGACCCATCCGCGTGCGGTCGGCATCAGCGGGCAGTGCTCACGGTCGGATGAGGGGCGGCGATCTCGTTGAGGATCTCGGCCACGACGGCGGCCTCGGTGCGTTCGCGCAATGCCACCTCTGGGCGCAGCAGCAGGCGATGCGCGCACACCGCCGGTGCGAGGCGTTTGATGTCCTCGGCCAGCACGTATGGACGTCCGGCGGCCAGCGCCGCGGCCCGCGCCGCCCGGATCAGGGCCACGCAGCCGCGCGGCGACAGTCCGAGCCGCAGGTCGGGGTGGTGGCGGGTGGCGACGGCGAAGCGGCGCACGTACGCATAGACGGCTTCGTGGACGTCGACCTGCGCGGCCAGGCCGGCCAGCCGGGCCACGTCCGCGGAACTGGCCGACTTCGGAAGCCGATCGAGAGAGCGGAACGACTCGCCGCGCATCACCTCGATCTCGCTGTCCTCGTCCGGATACCCCAGCGACAGTTTCATCAGGAACCGGTCGAGTTGCGCCTCAGGCAGCCGGTACGTGCCGGCCATCTCCACCGGATTCTGGGTGGCGCACACCAGGAACGGCCGGGGCACCGGATGGCGCAGACCGTCCACAGTGACGTGACGTTCCTCCATCACCTCCAGCAACGCCGCCTGTGTCTTGGGCGAGGCACGGTTGATCTCGTCGGCGACGACGATGTTCGCGAACACCGGCCCTGGGTGGAACTGGAACTGCCCGGAGCCCTGGTTGAAGATGGTCACCCCGGTGACGTCGGACGGCAGCAGATCCGGCGTGAACTGGATCCGCCGCGACTGGGCATCCACTGTGGCGGCGATCGCGCGGGCCAGGGTGGTCTTGCCGACGCCGGGCACGTCCTCGATCAGCAGGTGGCCCTCGGCGAACAGACCGATCAGCGCAAGCCGCACCACCTCGTCCTTGCCCAGCAGGACCGATGCGACGGAGTCGGCCACCCGGGCGAAGACGCCGGCGTAGTCGGCGACCTCTTTCTCGCTCAGCACTGTGGCACCGCACTCACCTTGTCGCCGTTGTCGAGGGTCGACCAGGTCCAGGGAATCCACAGGTCGTCGCTCATCTTCAGCCAGATGTCGCTGCGCTTGTTGTCGTTGTAGACGTAGGCGTACACCTCCCGGCCGGTCTTCTTGCAGGTGGCCGTGAACTTCGTGCCGGGCATCATGCGGTGGTCGATGTCCGTGTCCTTGAGCGCGCGGTACACGCCGATGCCGCCGGTCTCGACACAGTAGTTCTTGTCCGGATTGGTGGGGCGGTCCACACAGGTCACCTTCGCGCCGAACCCCTTCGGCGTGGTCCGGCTGGCAGAGGCTTTGTCGGAGCCCTCCGAGTTGGTCGCGGTCACCGTGACCGTGTACTTGGTGCCGGCCGACAGCCCGGTGAAGGTGGTGGTGCCGTCACACCCGGTCGCCTTCTTCCCGCTCGGCGCGATCGAGATCGCGCAGGTGGTCTTCGCCCCACCGTTGTTCACCTTGAACTTGACCGTCACCGAGGCGACGGTCGCGCTGGTGCTGCTGATGGTCACGCCGGGCAGGCCGACCGGCACCACGGCGTTGCTGGCCGGGCTCTGCCCACTCGATCTGCCCTCGGCGTCGACCGCCACAACGGTGAAGGTGTACGACGTGCCCAGCTTCAGCCCGCTGAACTCGGTGCTGGTGCCCGTCACCCGCTGCTCCGGATCCGCGCCGGCGACGCCCGCCCGCAACGGCGTGACCACGTACTCCCGGGCATCGCTCACGGCCGGCCAGGTCACGGTGACGTCGCTGCGCTTCGCCACCGCGGTCGGCCGGGCGGGCTTGGCCGGTGGGGTGCCGTCGACCGGCTTGACCGGGCCGGACAGCGCAGGCGGGCCTTGCCCGTAGCGGTTGACGGCGGTCACCCGGAACCGGTACTCCTTACCGTTGGTCAGCCCGCCCACCACCGTCTCGCGGATGTCTCCACCGACGGTCAACGAGCCGCCGGTCCAGGTCACGACGTAGCTCGTGACCGGCGCGTCGCCGGGCGCCGCGATGCCCCAGGTCAGCGTCACCTTCTCGTCACCGGCCAGCGCGGTCACCGGGGTCGGCGGGCCGGGTGGCGCTGTAGCCGGCGGAGGGACCGACGGTGACGACGTGGGTTGCCCGCCGTCGCCGTCGCCGTCGCCGTCGTCCTCTGGCGGGCTGCTGGTCTGTGCTGGGCCGCCGGTCTGCGCTGGCTTGCTGGTCTGCGCTGGCTTGCTGGTCTGCGCTGGGCTGCTGGCCTGCGCTGGCTTGCTGGTCTGCGCTGGCTTGCTGGTTTTCGGCGGGTTGCTGGTCGGCGGGTTGCTGCTCGGCGGTGGGCTGCTGGTCGGCGGCTCATCGCTTGTCCCGCCGTCAGTGGGTTGTGACGCCGTGACGGGAGGTTGCGTGCTGGGCACTCCGGTCGGGGTCGGGAAGACGGGCGCTGACCCGCTCTTGTCGACGATGTGCGTTTCGCCGCCTTCGTCGATGACCGACGCGACGGTGGCGTCCGGGGCATTGATGAACAGGTGCTTCTCACGCACCTCGAGTTCCATTTCGCCCTTGGCGGCCGGAATCGTGATCGTGCCCTGCGACCTGCCGTCGCTGCTGAACACCTGCACCGTGTGCTTGTCGTGGTCCGGGACGTAGATCCGGCCGGCAAACGGCACGGCCACCACCTCGGGCCCGTCCTTGCCGGCCAGCGGGAGGCGACGCACCGGACCACCTTTGCCGACATCCGCGATGGTGACCACGGACTGTGCGGCGGGAACGGTCACCGCGACGAGCGGACCCACGATCCGTTCGGGCACCAGAGCACTGATCAATGGCACCGGGGCGGTCATCCGGCGCGGCTCGTTGCCGATCACGGCGACGATGTCGCTTCCGCCCCGGTCCACTGCGAGCACGCCCTCGTCGAGGGCACTGACGGCGAGGTCGTGACCCGCCGCGGCGACCGGCACGGAGGTGCGCACCACCACCGTGTCGCCCTGGGTGCTCAGGCCGACCACCGTGCCGTGGCTCGGCACGCCCACCCACAGGACGCCCGACCCGTCGAACACCGAGCCGCCCACCAACGGGGCCGGCAGCTGCAGCGGCTCGCCCTTGGCCTGCAGGGTAGCCGGATCGATCGCGCGGACGGTGCCGCGGCTACGGTTGACCACGGCGGCCATCGAGCCGGACAGCGCCACCACGATGTCATCGGTCGTGCCGACCGCCAACGAGCCGGAGAAGCCCATCCGGGTCAGGTCCACGGACATGATCCGACCGGTGTCCTGGTTGTGCAGGAACAGGTACTGGTCGCTCTGACTCACCTCGACCTGGTGGCCGCGTGCGCCCGCCACGGGCTGGCGGAGGTCGACCTGGCCGGAGCTGACCCGGATCATCACGCCCTCGCCGCTGGTCCACAGCCAGGATTTGCCGTCGACCACATCGGGCGCCTGCCCGGTCGCGCCGAGTCCGAAGACCGTACCGCCCAGAGCTACCGCGACCGCGACAACCATGAACGCGGACGCGTTACGGCGGACCACAGTTCCGACCACGCCGAGCCATCTCACGTGACGACCTCCACCGGATCGGTGCAACTCGGGTCGGTCCAACGATTCCTCCTGGTTCCGGAACGGACGAGGCGGTGCCGGACACGGATCCGGCACCGCCTCGTCAAGTTTCGGGAGGGTCAGCGGCGCCACTTCTGGCTGGCGCTGCCGTTGCAGTCCCAGAGTTGGAGCTGCGCACCGTCTTGGGTGCTGTTTCCCTTGACATCGACACATTTGCCGCTCGGCGGATTCACCAGCTCACCGGACGCGGTCAGCTTGAATTGCGTTGCCGGGCTGGTGTTGCACCGCACGGTCTGGATTCTCGTCCCGTTCGCGGTGTTGTTGTGCGCCACGTCCAGGCACAGGCCCATCGACCGCAACGTCCCGTCGGATTCGAAGGTCCACTTCTGGCCCGCCATGGGATAGCACTGCCAGATCTGCACGTACTGCCCGTCGACCGGGTTGCTGCGGGGGATGTCGAGGCATTTCTGGCTGGCGACGTTGACGATGACACCGTTGCCGCCAGGGGCCGCCGTGGCCGGCCCGCCCTTGCCCGGCGTGGCGGCGGCGCTGGTGGGTGCGGCGGTGCTCTTGCCCGGGGAGGCCGAAGCGCTGGGGCCGGGTGACGCCGCGGTGGTCTCGGACGGTTCGGTCGTCGGGTCCGGGTCGGCGTCGCGTGCGCCCGGCGTGGCGTAGGCCCGGACGTAGTCCACGACCATCATCTGCGGGAAAGGCGTGCCGCCGTCCGGGGAGCCCGGCAACTGTCCACCGACGGCGAAGTTCAGCAGGATGTAGAACGGGTGGTCGAAGACCCAGCGGTTGCCGCGGAGGTCTGCCGCGGTCTTGCGGGAGTACACCACGTTGTCGACCGACCAGGTGATCGAGTCAGCGGTCCAGTCGACCGCGAAGAGGTGGAAGTCGTCGCCGAAGACCGCGCCGTTCGGCAGGTCGTACGCGGCGCCCACGCCGCCGCCCCCGTTGTACCCGGGGCCGTGGATGGTGCCCAGAGCCTGACCGGGCTTCGAGCCGACGTACTCCACGACGTCGATCTCGCCGCTCTCGGGCCAGTCAACCTCGTCGATGTTGTTGCCCAGCATGAACATCGACGGCCAGATGCCCTTGCCGCCGACGGGGAACTTCGTGCGCATCTCGAAGCGGCCGTACCGCTGCTCGAAGAGCTTCTTGGTGAAAATCCTGGCGGACGTGTACGCGCACTTGCCGTTCCAGCAGTCGTACCCGGCCGGGTTCTCCTTGCGCGCCGTGATGACGAGGTTGCCCTTGCCGTCCATGGACGCGTTGCTCGGACTGTCGGTGTAGTACTGCAGCTCCTGGTTGCCCCAGCCGCCGCCGCCGATGGCGAACACCCACTTCGCGGCGTCCGGTGACGTGCCGGCCGGCCCGTTGAACTCGTCCGACCAGCTGACCTGGTTCTCCACCGCGACGGTCTGCGGGGTGCCGCCGCCGGGCGGGGCGTCGTCCGTCGAGACCGCCAGCGCGACCCCGGCCGCGAGCACGACACCGGCCGCCACCAGGGCAGTCCCACGGCCGTGCCACCAGCCGGGTCGCAGCCGGCCCTGCCTGTGCCGGGGGCGCTCCACGTCTTCGACCTGATGTGCGTTGACCATCGCGGACCTTCTATCGCCGTCGCGCAACGACATCCTCATCCCTACTTCGAATTTCGGCGCCGACTTTTCAGCTCTGATCCGGCCGCCTCCACCACTACGCTGGCTTTTCGCGCACCATCATGATCGGCGACTGTAATCGTCTGATTATTAGGGTCAGGGCAAGGGCGGTCAAGGCGTCGCGCATTGATGTGACCTCAGTGAGAAAGTGCCGGCTGCTTCTGGACGATACGCGTCTTGCGTCCAATACAGACAGTGCTGGAAGAGGCCGGGATCCTCGGTGGGCAGGCCGGCGGCACTGCGCTCGCCGCTGCCGGTCGCCAGGCCGCAGGCGCGGGGCACCGGCCGAGTTCCGGTGCTGACCACGCTGTGGCGGCTCCTGGTCCGCGTCGACGCCTCCACGTTCGGCCGCGCTGACCGATTGGGCCGCGCTCCCGCCTGCCCGCACCCGAGCCGGCCCAGGAGGCGGACCGTCGCCGTCGACGACAAGGTCCAGCGCGGCGCCCGGCTGCCGGCAGGTCCACCAGCTTCGGCCTCCGGCGCCACCGGCGGCGTGGTCCACACGAAGGTGGTCGGACGCTGCATGACCTGAATGCAGGAGTGGTATTTGGCGAGGCTTTCTGCAGCTCAACCCCGGTGCGGTCATACCGGTGGGTAACCCATTCCCGTGGCGCTGACGGTGATGTCGAGTTCGGTGTCCGGTGCGCCGGTGGAGTTGACGTCGGACGATTCGAGTCGCAGTTGAAGGGTCGGCGGTCAGGCACGGCAGCGAGGTCGGCAGCCGGCCGAGGTACTCGGAGCCGGGGGTCGCCTCAGGCAACGGCCGGTCGCCGGCAGGGCGGTGCGGGCGGCGAGTTGCCGGATGGTGTCGCCCGTCCTGACCGGCCCCGTTCGGTTGGCGAGGGAGGAGGTTTTGGCGTTTCCTGGTCGGGTGACCTATCCATGGCTTGATGCGCCGGCTGCCGCGGTGTCCGGCACGGCGCGGTCCCTGCTCGGCTGGCGGGTGACCGCGAACGGCGTGACGGTCCGGCTGACGGAGGTCGAGGCGTACGCGGGTACCGGCGAGGACCCCGCGTCCCACGCCCACCGTGGACCGACCCCGCGCACTGAGATCATGTTCGGGCCAGCAGGCCGCGCCTACCTCTACTTCGTGTTCGGGGTTCACTGGTGCTTGAACATCGTCTGCGGGCGCGAGGGCGAAGCTGCGGCGGTCCTGCTGCGTGCCGGTGAGGTGGTTGAAGGCGTCGACCTGGCGCTCAGCCGGCGCGGCAGTGTCCCGACCCGGGATCTGGCCCGGGGGCCGGCTCTGCTGGTCGTCTCGCTCGGCGTCGGGCGCGAGGCGTACGGCACTTCCATGATCGACGGCACCGGGCCGCTGACGCTCGCGCCACCGCTCGAGCCGGTGCTGCCAGAGGCGGTCGAGGCGGGGCCGCGGGTCGGGGTTGCGAGCGCCCACGACGTGCCGTGGCGCTTCTGGATCACCGGCGACCCGACGGTCAGCGCCTACCGCCGCCACGTGCCGAGAGGGGCCGTCCGGGGCGCGGTGAGCCGCAGGCAGTGACCGGCGTGCCGCCTGCCCTTGCGATGGCCGGTCGCGGCCGGTCAGGGCTTTCGGGGTGTCAGGGCACCGCGGGCGTCAGGGGCGGGAGCGGCGGTACACGGTGCCGACGGGGCGCTGGGGTGGCAGCGGCCGGACCGGAGGGCGGGTGTGCGCGCCGCCCGGGTTGCGGGGCAGGCCGTCGAGCAGGTCGTCGAGGCGCTTCACCATCGGGTCGTCGACGTCCGTGGTGTAGTCCTCGGGGCGGGTCTGGTCGACGCCCGCGGGGACCTTCGCCAGCCGGAGGACCACGGTGCCGGCCACCGCCACGAGCAGGTTGGCGAGCAGGGCGATGAGGCCGACGTACACCATGACGCCGCCACCGAACGACCAGCTGGAGCCGCCGAAGTGCGCCTTGACCACGACACCGCCGGGGCCGAGCTGGGGGATGCGGTAGAGCAGGGCGACGGCGACGACCAGCCCGGTGACCAGGCCGGCGATGAGGGCGGCGCGGTGGAACCACGCGGTCGTCAGGCCGAACATCACCGCCGGGATCGTCTGCAGGATGACGGCACCGCCGATGAGCTGCAGCTCCGCGGAGTACGCGGGGTCCAGCAGCAGGATCACCGCGACCGCGCCGAACTTCACGACCAGCGACGCCCACCGGCTGACCCGGGCCTCCTCGGCGGGGCCGGCGTCGGGGCGCAGGTACTGCCGGTAGATGGAGCGGGTGAACGCGTTCGCCGCGGCGATCGACATGACCGCGGCCGGGATGAGGGCGGCGACGCCGAGGGTGGCGTAGGCGATGCCCGCGGACCAGCCGGGCAGCAGGTTGTGGAACAGCTGCGGGGTCACCGTGTTGAGGTCGCGGCCGATGGGCACGACCCCGTTGGCGACGGCGAACAGGCCGAGCATCCCCATCAGGCCCAGGGCGAGGCAGTACACGGGAAGGGCGGCGGTGTTGCGCTGCACCGTGGAGCGGTCCCGGGCGGCGATGATGGCGATCACCGCGTGCGGGTACGCGAAGATCGACAGCGCCGAGCCGACGACCATCGTCAGGTAGCCGACCTGGCCGGCGTCGCTGAGCAGCAGCCCGTCCGCCGGCGACGGCGTGCGCGCGAAGTGGTCGGCCGCCAGCCGGAACGTGGTGCCCCAGCCGCCGGACATGGCGACGATCAGTACTCCCGACACCACGACCCACACGAGCAGGATGTCCTTGGCGATCGACAGCAGCGCCGGGGCCCGCAGCCCGGAGCGGAACGTGCTGACCGAGACCAGGCCGACGGCCACCAGCAGCGGCCACTCGCCGGCCACGCCGAGCGTCTTGAACACCGCCTGCAGCGAGAGCAGCTGCACCGACACGTACGGCATCGTCGCCACGATCCCGGTGACGGCGACCAGCGCCGACAGCCCCGGCGAGCCGAACCGCGCCCCGGCCATCTCACCCGGCGTCACGAACCCGTGCCGGTGCGACACCGACCACGCGCGGGCCGACATGATGAACGCGATCGGGGTCGTCGCGATCGCGAACGGCACCGCGAAGAACCCCAGCGCCCCGACGCCGTAGGTCAGGGCGGGCACCGCGACGAACGTGTAGGCGGTGTACATGCTGCCGCCGAGCAGGAACCAGGTGACCCAGCTGCCGAACGCCCGCCCGCCGACCCCCCACTCCTCCAGGCTGTGGATGCTCTGCGGCTGCCGCCACCGCGCCGCGGCGAAGCCGAGCACCAGCATCACGCCCATGAGCACCGCGAACACCGCGAGCTCCACGTCCCGGTCGCTCATCGCCGCGTCCCGAGGTAGACGATCGAGATCACGACGGTCGCGAGGGCCGCGCAGGCCAGCTGGTACCAGTAGAAGAACGGCACCCCGAGCAGCTGCGGGTCGAGGCGGTTGTACAGGGGCACGACCAGAGGCGCGACGGTCGGGACCACCAGCAGCCAGTACAGGGGGCGGCGGCGCTGATCAGGCTGGGGCATCGCTTGATAACAGTGCGCGATCACCGGGATTGCAAAGACGAAAAGTCATCGACCCCATAGGCGCGCAGCATCGTCTCGAGCCGCCGCGCCGCCGGCGACAGGTGCTGCGGCTGGCTGACCACGCCGACCTCCACGCACACCGGCGGGTCGGACCGCCGCAGGACCGCCCCGGCCCCGGCGGCCCGCCGCGCGTAGCCGCCCGCGACGACCGCCCCGGCACCGGCGATCAGCAGCGGCACGACCGCCTCGCTGTGGCGGGTCCGGATGTCGCTGCCCTCGATCCGGTACCGCTCCTGCCGGCCGATCGGCTCGACCCGCACCGCGGGGTGCTCGACCGGCAGGTACGTGACCCCGAGCTCGCACCGCCCGTCGACCACGTGCCGCACCAGGTCGTCCTCGTCCCGCGGCCCGTGCACCCGCACCGGCACCCCCGGATGCTGCCGCCGGAACGCCGCGATCGCCGGCGCCACGTCCACCGCGAGCGGGTCCAGCACCGCGACGTCGAGCCAGCCTGCCGCCAGCCCCACCACGCACCCGACCGCGGCCCGCGCGTCGGCCAGGTCGCTCAGCACCTTCCGCGCCGGGTCGAGCAGCGCCTTGCCCGCCGCCGTCAACGCCAGCGGCCGCTGCCGCCGGTCGAACAGCTCCACGGCCATCTCCCGCTCGAGCGCCCGGATCGACTGCGACAGCGACGGCTGCGCCACGTGCAACGCGGCCGCCGCCGCGGTGACGCTGCCGTGCTCGGCGACCGCCACGAAGTACTCCAGCCTGCGCAGGTCCATGCCCCGGTCACCCCGTGCGCAGCGCGTGGTCGATGAACGCCCGGGCCGGGCCGGAAAGCTCTCCGGAGCGGTGGACCAGCCCGTACGGCAGCCGCAACGCCGGCGCCAGCCGCCTGACCACCGCCCCGCGCGCGGCGGCCTCGTGTGCGGCGGCGGCGGGCATGAACGCGGCCCCGACCCCGGCGATGACGAGGTCGGTGATGAGGTCCCGCTGGCCGCTCTCGACCACGACCCTGGTCCTGACCCCGGCCGCCCGCAGCGCCGACTCGACCAGCAGCCGCGACGCGCTGCCCCGCGGCACCCCGAGCAGCTCCAGCCCCGCCAGATCCGTGAGCCGCACAACATCCATGCCGGTGTCGCTGCCGGTGTCGCTGCCGGCGGCGGACGGTGGGACGCGGGTGGCGGGGCGGGAGGCGTGCGGCGGCGGGAACACGAGCACGAGGTCGTGCGCGCCGAGCGGCACCTCGCACAGCCCCAGCCGGGCCGCCGGCAGGTGGACCAGGCCGAGCTCGCTCACCCCGTCGCGGACCCTGGCCAGCAGCGCCTCGTCGGTGTCGCGGTCCAGGTTGACCGACACGCCCGGGCGCGCCCGCAGGAAGCCGCCGACCAGCCCGGCGCCCGGGTGCGCCCCGAGCGGCGCCGACGCCACGATCTCGAGGCTGTCGTGCCCGGGCCGCCCGCCGACAGCCCCGCCGGCCACGGCGACGTCGCGGATCAGCACCCGGGCCGGCCCGAGGAACGCCCGCCCGGCCGCGGACAGTGTCACCCCGTGCGACGCCCGGTGGAACAGGGCGGTGCCGAGGTCGCGCTCCAGGGCCTTCACCGACTGCGACATGGTCGGCTGGGCGACGTTGAGCGCGGTCGCCGCCCTGCCGAACCCACCGTGCTCCACCACGGCGAGGAAGTACCTGATCTGCCGGGTGTCCACGGGTCACACGTCTTTCAGCACGCTTCGTGCAGAAATCATGTCGACAGTGTTACGCGCGTGTGCCGAACGTGTCCAGGATCTCCTCGCGGGTCTGCACCCGGAACCGCTACCAGCACGCCTCGCGCTGCGGGACCCGGTCCGCGTCCGGCCGGCGGATCGTCGCGGTGAGCGGTGGCAGCCGGTACTCGGCGTCGGTCACGTGCTCGCCCCATTCCGTGCCGGCGCCGTCCGGTCCGGTCTCGTGGGC
>NZ_JBFAIC010000121.1:0-16636 GCF_040654515.1 Dactylosporangium sp. NPDC050688 | reverse complement strand
TCGATGTCACCACCGACGTGACAGCAGATGCCCCGGTTCGCCGGCACGTCCAGGATGTTGACCTGGCTGCTCATGTTGACGGTGAAGTTCGCGTTGAGCGTGAACCGCGACAGGCGGTTGACCCCGGTCCAGGTGGCCCAGGTCGCATCCGTGCCCGTGGCCGGCGCGTCACCGGCGGGGGTGTTCAGCGGCGGCGCGTAGTACAGGTAGATGTAGCGGTTGGTGGCGAAGTTCGGGTCGGCCGCCACGCCCTGCAGGCCCTCCTCGTCATGCGTGTAGACCGGGATGTTGGCGATCACGGTCGTGGTGCCGGCGGCGTCGGTACGGCGCAGCGTGCCGTTGCGGGCGGTGTGCAGCACCGAACGGTCCGGCAGCACCGAGATGGTCAGCGGCTCACCGAGTTCGGAGAGCCCTTTGGCGAGGGTGACCTGCTGGAAATCGGCGGCGTTGATGGCCGCCGCGGCGGGCGCCGGCGTGACGGCGACACCGGTGAAACTTCCACCGGCGAGCGCGAGCATCACCGCCGCTGCGCCACGTCGGTATCGGGGTGGTGTTCGGGACATGAACCCTCCTGACAGTGCGGGTCAGCTGGGCGCGCGCCGCCGCGCCGATTGCCATACATCGATGCCGCAGCGCCGGACGGATGGGGTTGCGCCCCGGCACTCATCGATGCATCGGAGACGTTACATGATTGACGACATACGTCATATGTTTGCTGTGGGGAGTCGGGGCGCCGCCGCCTCCTTGGCGGACGACCGCCATCGCCCATGCCGTGTTGACGGAATACGTCATACGAGTTACGTTTTCGCGGTCCACGAACCCGGCTGTCCACCGCACCGGATGGAGTTCGATGAAAGCCGTCGTCTACCGCGGGGCGCGCACCCTCGACATCGAGGAACGCCCTGAAGTGGAGCCCGGCCCCGGCGAGCTGAGCATCGCCGTCGCCTACACCGGCATCTGCGGGACCGACCTGCACATCTACCACGGCGACATGGACGGGCGGGTCGGCGCCGAGGCGGTGATCGGCCACGAGATGTCGGGGCGGGTCGCCAAGCTCGGCGCGGGCGTCACCGGCTGGTCCGTCGGCCAGCCGGTGACCGTGATGCCGACGCGGTCGTGCGGCCGGTGCGCCGCCTGCCGGCGCGGACTCTCCCATATCTGCCACAGCATGCAGTTCCTCGGCATCGACTCCCCCGGTGCGATGCAGTCACTGTGGAACGTCCCCGCAGACCTGGTGCTCCCGCTGCCGGAGGAACTGCCGCTGGAGCACGCGGCCCTCATCGAACCGACAGCGGTCGCCGTCCACGACGTCCGCCGCGCGAACGTCGGCATCGACGACCACGTCGTCGTGGTCGGCGGCGGTCCGGTCGGCCTACTGATCGCCGTCGTCGCGCACCACCGCGGCGCACGCGTCGTGCTGGTCGAGCCGGACGGATTCCGCCGCCAGGTCGCCGCGGAGCTCGGCGTCGAGGCGGTGGACCCAGCGGCGAGCGACGTCGTGGCGATGATGAACGAGCGCACCATGAACGCCGGCGCTGACATCGCCTTCGAAGTCTCCGGCTCGGCCGCCGGGGTCGCCACCGCCGTCGACGTGCTGACCACCCGGGGGCGCCTCGTCATGGTCGCCATCCATCCGCAGCCGCGCCCCGTCAACCTGCACCGGTTCTTCTGGCGCGAGCTCGAGCTGTTCGGCGCCCGCCTGTACCAGCGCGAGGACATGACCGAGGCGATCCGGCTCATCGCCACCGGCGAGGTCGCCGTGCAGCGGCTGATCTCCCGCGTCGGGCCGGTCGACACCGTCGGCGACGCCTTCACCGCGCTGGAATCCGGCGGCAGCGTCATGAAGGTCCTCATCGACTGGCAGGAGCAGCCGCGGTGAATCCGATGTTCGACCTCTCGGGCCGCACCGCCGTCGTGACCGGCGCCCGGCGCGGTATCGGGCTGGCCATCGCCGAGGCCCTCGCCCTGGCCGGCGCGGACATCATCGGCGTCTCCGCGCACCTGGAGCCCTCTGGCAGCGAGGTCGAGCGGCGGGTCTGCCACGCCGGTCGCGCCTTCACCGCCCTGACGGCCGACCTCGCCGACCGCACGGCCGTCCACCGCCTCGCCGCGGACCTCAACACGCTCGGGCCGATCGACATCCTGGTCAACAACGCCGGCACCATCGCGCGGGCCCCGGCCGCCGAACACGCCGACGAGCTCTGGGACCACGTCATCCAGGTGAATCTCACCAGCCAGTTCCTGCTCAGCCGCGAGATCGGCAGGGAGATGCTCCAGCGTGGCCGAGGAAAGATCATCTTCACCGCCTCGCTGCTGAGCTTCCAGGGTGGCATCAACGTCCCCGGATACACCGCCGCGAAGTCCGGGGTGGCCGGGCTGGCCAAGGCTCTGGCCAACGAGTGGGCCGGGCGCGGCGTCAACGTCAACGCCATCGCGCCGGGCTACATCGCCACGGACAACACGCAGGCACTGCGCGACGACCCGGTGCGCCACCGGTCCATCCTGGAACGGATCCCGGCCGGGCGCTGGGGCAGGTCCGAGGACATCGGCGGGGCGGCGGTGTTCCTGTCCGCATCGGCGTCGGACTACGTCAACGGGGTCACGCTGCCCGTCGACGGCGGATGGCTGGGCCGATGAGTCCCGACGCGGCGGGGGCACCGCAGCAGATCGTCGACGCCCACCACCACCTTTGGGTGCGTGCCCGTCACCCGCAGCCGTGGATCAGCGCCACGACGATGCAGGCGATCGACGCCGACTTCACCGTCGCGGACCTGACCGCGGTGGCCGTCGCGGCCGGTGTGACCCGGACCGTTGTGGTGCAGAGCATCTCCTCGCAGGCGGAGACCACTGACCTGCTGCGCCAGGCCGCCACGACCGGTCTCGTCGGCGGTGTCGTCGGCTGGGTCGACCTGACCGCGCGCGACGTCGCCGACCGCATCGCCCGGCTGCGCGCCGGCGAGGGCGGGCACCGGCTCGCCGGCATCCGCCACCTCGTGCAGGACGAATCCGACCCGGGTTTCCTGGACCGGCCGGACCTGCGCCGCGGCGTCGCGGCGGTCGGCGCGGCCGGTCTCGCCTTCGACCTGGTCATCCGCCGCCACCAGCTGCCCGCCGCCACGCGGCTCGCCCGTGACCTGCCCGGCGTGACGTTCGTCCTGGATCACCTCGGCAAGCCCGCGCTGCCCTACTCCAGGCACGGCGGCTGGGCGCGGGACCTGCGCACCCTGGCCCAGCTGCCGAACACGACCGCGAAACTGTCCGGGCTGGTGACCGAGGCCGACTGGACCTCGTGGACACCGCAGCAACTGCGGCCCGCCGTCGAGCACGCGCTGGACACGTTCGGCCCGTCGCGGCTCATGTTCGGCTCGGACTGGCCGGTCTGCCTGCTCGCCACGTCGTACCAGCGCTGGATCGAGACGCTTTCCCTGCTGCTGCATCCGCTGGGCGCGGCGGACCAGGCGATGATCTGGGGCGGCACCGCCCGCCGGGTCTACCGCCTGCGTCCGTCGTGACGCGCCGGACGCTGCCTCGCCGGCCGGCGATCGGCCTCACCGCGCTGGGCCTCGGTGCCGCACAGGGCGGCAACCTGTACCACGCGATCAGCGACGAGGCGTTCGCCGCGACGGTCGACGCCGCCTGGGACGGCGGCATCCGGTACTTCGACACCGCTCCGCACTACGGGCTGGGGCTGTCCGAGCGGCGACTCGGCGCCGCGCTGCGCAGCCGGCCACGCGACGACTACGTGATCTCCACGAAGGTCGGCCGGCTGCTCGTCCCGTCACCGCAGACGGCGCACCTGCGCGACCCGGACGGCTTCGACGTCGCCGCGACCCACCGGCGGCAGTGGGACTTCAGCCGCGACGGCGTGCGCCGCTCGCTGGAGGCCAGCCTCAACCGCACCGGCCTCGACCGCATCGACGTCGTCTACCTGCACGACCCGGACAGGCACTGGCGGCAGGCCGCCGCCGAGGCGGTGCCCGCCCTGACCGAGCTGCGCGACCAGGGCGTCATCGGCGCCGTCGGGGCGGGGATGAACCAGTCGGCGATGCTCACCCGGTTCATCCAGGAGACCGACATCGACCTGGTGATGTGCGCCGGCAGATACACCCTGCTCGAACAGGGCGCCCTGCACGACCTGCTGCCCGCAGCGCAGCGCAGCGGGGTCGGTGTCGTGATCGCCGGTGTCTACAACTCCGGCCTGCTCGCCACCGACCGCCCGCCGGCGGACGCGACGTACGACTACCGGCAGGCGCCCGCCGAGCTCATCGACCGGGCTCGCCGCATCGCCGGGATCTGCGAGGCGCACGGCGTCACGCTGCCCGCGGCGGCGCTGGCCTTCGTCCGCGCGCACCCGGCCGTCACCGCGACGGTGGTCGGCCTGCGCAGCCGGGCAGAGGTTTTGCAGACCCTGCAACGCGCCGGGACCGACGTCCCCGACGCGGTCTGGGCCTCGCTCCGGGCCGCCGGCCTGCTCGAGGCACCATGAGGGTGGGCCCCGTCGCGCAGCGGCGGGGCCCACCGAGGTGGTCAGCGGTAGCCGGCCGCGACGATGTTCGCCTGCACCGCGTTCTCCGTCGCGTCGGACGGGTAGCCCGACACCATGGCGCCTTCGTAGAAGGTGCCGGCGCTCTGGTTGGCACCGCCGTCGGGTTTGCAGCAGTCACCGCCGGAGCCCAGCACGATCGCGCCCTGCTTCTTCATCGGGCTGTACCCGTTGGGCAGCGCACCGTCGTACAGGGTGAACAGGCCGCCCGCCTGGGCGTTGCTGCCCTTGATGGCGAACCGCGACGTGCCGTTGTTCTTCAGCGTCGCCGTGACGAACTTGCTGGTGAACGCCCGCTGATTCGGGTTCCAGGCGCTGCTGCCGCCGGGGAACAGGCCCCACTCCAGGTCCGCCTGGACCCACGGGCCGGAGCCCGAGCAGCCACCGAACCAGCAGCTGGTGCCGAAGTAGATCGCGTCCATCGCACCGGCCGCGTCGGCCTTGCGGGTCGTCTCACTGTTGCCGTAGTCGAAGCAGCAACCACCGTTGACGTGCACGCCGCTGGTCACCATGTACATGCCCTCAGGCGCGCTGCCGGTCGGTACCCCGGTCAGGTGGCCGTCCCGCCAGTAGCTGTTGCCCGGGTTGATGTACAGCGAGTACGCCTTGCCGCCGCCGACCGTCAGCGACTCGGTGGTCGCCCTCGCCGGGCTGCTCTGCGGCGACCCGGGCACCACGCTCGACCCCTGGTACCACAGGTCGTTGCCGCGCCCGGACTGGTCGAACAGCACGGTGATGACGCAGGTGGTGCCGCCGCAGAACGCGTCCTGGGCCGCCGCGTTCGCGACGCCGCCGGCGGCGACGACGCCGATGTTGCGGGTGGTGTTGTCCGAGGAGCGTCGCACCTGGTACAGGTTGCCGGCGTACGCGCTGAACAACGCCCGCACGGTGCTGTGTGCGGCGACGCACGGCGTGCCACCGGCGGCGTAGATGTCGCACGGCCCGCCGGTGTTGCCCGATGGCGGGGCGGTCAGCGTCCACTGCTGGTTGCTCTGGCCGTTGCAGGACCAGAGGATGAGCTTGGTGCCGTTGGCGGTGGCGGCGCCGTTGGCGTCCAGGCACAGGCCGGACTGCACGCCGGTGATGGTGCCGTTGGCGTTGACGTTCCACTGCTGGTTGGTCTGCCCGTTGCAGTCCCAGATGATCACCGGGGTGTTGTTGGTGGTCCCCCGGCCGCTCGCGTCGAGGCACTTGTTGCCGTACACGGTCAGTTGCTTGGCCGCGGTGTACGTCCACCACTGCCCGGCGGCGCTGCCGCAGTCCCACAGCTGGACCTGGGTGCCGTTGGCGGTGCTGGAGTTCGGCACGTCGACGCATCGTCCGGAGCCGGCGCCGATGAGCTGCTGGGGTGCGTCGGCGGCCAGGGCCGCACGGCTCAGCGTCACCGCGCCGGCGGCGGCGAGCAGGAGCGCGACGACGAACGCCAGGATCGCATTGCGGCTGACGGACGGCGTCGCAGCGACCGCGCCTGGGGCGGCCCGGCGGGCGACGGGCCGCCCGGCTGGGCCGGGAGGCGTATTGGCCATGGGCGGCATGGCGTCGTGACGCGGGCCCATCAGTGCCGGACCCGGTGGCGTGAGGCGGCCGGTGGGGTGCGTTGCATGTGGCCCTCCTTCGAAATGTCCGCTCGGTGATGTACTGACTGCTGTGGATGCCGGCGGCCGGGCCTGTGCTCAGGCCCGGATCCAGGTCTGGTTGCTGCCGCCGTTGCAGGTCCAGATCTGCACCGCGGTGCCGTTGCCGGTGCCGGCGCCGTTGACGTCCAGGCACAGCCCGGACCCGCCGGCCACGATCGAGCCGTCGGCGCTGACCCGCCACTGCTGGCCGCTGCTGCCGTTGCAGGTCCAGATCCGCGCCCGGGATCCCTGGGTGGTGCCGGCGACATCCAGGCACTTGTTGCCGTAGACGGTGAGCTGGTTGCTCGCGGTGAGCGTCCACTGCTGGTTCGCGCCGCCGTTGCAGTCCCAGATCTGCACGACCGCGCCGTCGGCCTGGCTGGCGCCGTTGACGTCCAGGCACCGGTTGGAGCCGGCGCCGCGGATCTCGCCGGTCGAGCCGCCCGGGGTGCCGACGGGGGTGACCGTGAGGTTGTCGAACTGTGCCGTGACGCCCTGACCGGTGCCGTACCCGATCTGACCGGCGACCCAGGTCGAGTCCGACACGGACCCGACGGTGGCGCCGTCGACGGACGCGGTCAGCGTGCCGCCGTTGAGCGTCAGCGACAGCGTGTGCCAGCGCCCGACGCCCAGTGCCGCGATGGTCCCGCTCGCCAGGGTCCGCCAGTTGCCGCTGGTGTTGTTGGAGCGGATCGACCAGGCGCCGGTGTCGGTGACCCGGAAGTAGTACCCGTTCAGGTTCTGCGGGCCCTGGTGGTTGTACGTGTTGCCGCGGCCGATGAGCTGCGCGTAGCCGGACTTCTCGAGCATGACGTCGGAGGAGACGGTGTAGTTGCGCCAGGTCAGGTCGCCCAGCAGCGTGAACGGCTCGGCATGACCGGACGTCCAGTAGATCGGCGTCTGGTCCGACATCTGCCGCACGCACCGCCCGGTGTGGCCGCCCCCGCAGGCCGCGACCTCGAACGAACCCTGCTGGTCCATCAGATACGTGGCCTCCCGGCCGACGTCGTAGCCGTCGAAGCTGTCGCTGTACGGCAGCTTCAGGTTGCCCTGCGCCGGGCTGACCGCGGCGCCCTTGCCCTGCCCGGTCGTGCTGGTGATGCTGTACACGTAGCCGGGCTGGACGGTAAGGGAGAACGCCCCGCCGGAGGGTGTGATGTCGGCGCCGCGCACGAAGTGCTCGGTGGCGTTGTTGGATCGGACGTTGGTGGACCACACCCGCACCGTGCCGGTGGACAGGCCGCCGGTGACGGTGAAGTTGAGTGTCTGCGCGGCACCGGCGTCCATCGTCTCGATGATCGTGCTGTAGTCGCCGTTGGCGGGCGACCGCAACGACACGTAGCTGCCATTGCTGCGGTTGCCGCCGATGTAGCCGCTGGAGCTGTCCAGGTAGCGCCAGCCCGGGGCGGTGAACTGGGTGGTCTGCGCCATCACCCACGCGTTCTTGCCGATCGAGTAGGCGCCCGACCACGGCTGGGACGCGACCGCCACGCCGGTGGTCGCCCACGGGATGTTCGGCGTGATCGCGGCGATGGCCGGCCAGTTGATGTAGGCGGTCATCCGCCCGTCGATGTACCCGCGGTTGATCCCGCGGGCGAGCGCCTGCGCGCCGGCGTTGTAGTCGTCGGAGCCGTTCTCGCTGGCCCACAGCGCCTTGCCGGTGGCCAGGGCGTTACTGGAGCTGGGGCAGCTGCTCTGGGCGCTGCGGTACCCGCACACGTAGTGGCTGCCGAACGTGGAGACCGCGTTGGCGAACGCGCTGTCGCGCAGCGCGTCGTCGGCGGCGGACCATCCGAAGTCGTCCGAAGCGACAATCTTCACGCCGGTGTAGCCGTGCGAGTTCAGCGCCGCGCGCAGGTTCTTGTACCAGGCGACGTTGTAGCCCTTCTCGTTCCAGCCGCCGAGGTAGTTGATCGTCAGCCCGTGCGTGCCGGCGCAGTCCAGCCATGCCAGCAGGTAGTCGATCGAGTCGGTGGACCAGAAGTTGCCGTTGCCGATCCAGCCGGGGGCACCCCAGGCCAGTCCGACCAGGTTGATGTTCGGGTTGCGGGCCTTGGCCTGCTCCATCAGCCACCACTCGTATCCCCGGTTGCAGTTCACGGCCCCGCGGGTGTGTTCGTGGCTGGGCTCCGCGCCCGACGTCGAGTTGGTGTCGCCGCCGATCTCCACCTTCAGGATCTGCATCGCCGCGCCGTAGCCCGGCTTGAACAGGTAGTTCAGGATGTCGGTGCGTTGCGGCTCCGGATAGTCGATCAGCAGCCGGCTGTTGCCCCCTCCCCCGCTGACCGCGCCGATGCCGTCGAGCACCCGTCCGCCGGACGAGCCGTTGATCGTGACCGCGGTTGCCGCCTGCGCCGGGGCGCCGAGCCCCACCAGTACCGCCGCCGCGGTCAGGGCGACCGCCGCAGTCGCTGCCGCGCCGCGTCCGGGACGCCTCCACCGCAGCAGCCGGCTACTCCTCGTTGCCATAACGGGTTCCTCACCATCGTTCCGCGGGGGTGGCGCCGGCTCAGCCGGCCGGCGCCACCGGTGACCGGTCAGCCGCGCAGGCTCCACTGCTGGTTGGTGCCGCCGTGGCAGGCCCACAGCTGGATCTTCGTGCCGTTGGCGGTGCCGGCGGCGCTGGCGTCCAGGCACAGCCCGGACTGCGCGCCGGTGACGGTGCCGTTGGCGTTGACGTTCCACTGCTGGTTGGCCTGGCCGTTGCAGTCCCAGATGACGACGGTGGTGCCGTTGGTGGTGCCCTGACCGCTGGCGTCCAGGCACTTGTTGCCGTACACCGTCAGCTGCCGGTTGGCGGTGTAGGTGAGGCGCTGGTTGGTACCGCCGTGGCAGTCCCACAGCTGCACCTGGGCACCGTTCGTCGTGCTGCTGCCGGGCACGTCGACGCAGCGACCGGATCCCGTGCCGACGACCGTGACGTTGGACTGGCCCGGCGGCGGGCCGCTCGACGGGCTGCTCGGCGGCGGTGAGCTCGATGGCGTGCCGCCGGCGAAGGACGAGATGAACTGCCACGCCTCCGCCTTGGTCCATGTCCTGGTGCCGTCCTCGCACCCGGAGCATCCGTCGACGGGGCCGGGGCCATGACCGCCGTCGAAGGCGGCCCACCGCACGGGGTACCCGGCCCGGCAGGAGTAGGCGGTCGTGATGTGCCGGCCGCTGCCGGCCGCCGGCTCCGGAGCATTCTGGGCGGCGCAGCCGTTGTTGCGCAGGAACGTGTCGCGCAGCGCGCGCCCGGAGGAGATGTTCAGGACGTTGTCGGAGATGCCGTGGATGCCGAAGTATCCGATCGGCTGGGTGCCGCCGCTGCAGCCGGACAGCTGCGCGCCGGAGTAGACCACGACCGCCCGGAACACGGTCGCCCGGCCGCAGGCGATGGCGTAGCTCATCCCACCGCCGTAGCTGAACCCCATGGCGAACAGCTGGGTGGTGTCGACGCACAGGTCGTTCTCGATCAACCGGACCATGTCGTCGGTGAACGTGATGTCCTGGCCGTTGGAGTTGGCCCAGCCGTTGCCGATGCCCTGCGGCGCGACGAGGATCGCGCTGTTGGCGGCCTGCTGCTGCATGCCGTAGTACGCCCACGAGGCGCCGCTGGTGCCGCCGGAGGCGACGTCGTTCATCGTGCCGCCACGCCAGTGGTAGCCGAAGATGAGCCGGTACGGGCGGGTGTTGCTGTACCCGTCCGGGATACGCAGGATGAAGCTGCGGCTCTGGCCGCTGCTCTGGATGGTCTGGGTGCCGCTGCGCAGCGTCGGGGTCTTGCCGCAGCCGGCCGTCGTGGCCGCCGACGCCGACGGCATGGTCAGCGTCGTCACGGTGACGACTCCCGCGGCGACGATGGCCACGGCGCCGAGCACCGCGAGCCAGCGCGGCACGAGGCGTCGTCTGTGGTGGGTTGTCACAACTGGGTCTCCTTCGGTTGGCGGTACCGGCGCTGCCGGCGCACGAGTGGCCGGCCGGGCCGCGGGATCTGCGCTTACTTCCAGTGGCTCATGCGTCACGTGAGCGCTAACATCCCCGACCGGGCGCGACCTTGGCGCGCCAGCCTTGCCGGCAATCAGCGAACGGTTGGCGGAACGTTCGCACCCGAGACCGCGACGGTCTCAGACCAATCAAAAATATGCAAGAGGAGCAACGGCGGACATTTCCAGAAGACCGCACAATGCCGCCATATGCCCAGCTCAGCGCCTTGATGAATCGGCAGGCAAAGCGCCGCATCCAGAGCATCGACGTAAATTTCCTGCGCCGACTCCTCAACCGGCAGATGCATAACGGTTTTCCGGAAAAGCAATCCCGCCGGACCATTTTCGAGCAATTGGCCGGCGCAGCCGCCGGAGCGCGGCGGGGCAACGGCCGGCATCAGCATCCGTGCGATCCGCGCCGACCGCGCCCCGGTTCCGTCGACGTCAGCTGCGCAGGCTCCACTGCTGGTTCGAGCCGCCGTTGCAGGACCAGAGGATGAGCTTGGTGCCGTTGGCGGTGCCGGCGCCGTTGGCGTCCAGGCACAGGCCGGACTGCACGCCGGTGATGGTGCCGTTGGCGTTGACGTTCCACTGCTGGTTGGTCTGCCCGTTGCAGTCCCAGATGATCACGGCGGTGCCGTTGGTCGTGCCCCGGTTGTTGGCGTCCAGGCACTTGCTGCCGAACACCTGCAGCTGCTTGCCGGAGGTGACGGTGAAGCGCTGGTTGGTGCCGCCGTTGCAGTCCCACAGCTGGGCCTGGGTGCCGTTGGCCGGGTTGGTGCCGCCGATGTCGGCGCACCGGCCGGACGCGGCGCCCACGATCGTGACGCCCTGGCCGCCGCTCGTGCCGCCCTGCTGCCGGACGATCCACTTCGACTCCGCCGACCGGTTGCCCTGCGCGTCCACGACGTACAGCCGGTACTCCCCGGACGTCGCCGGCACGGCGATGGACGTCGCGGTGCCGCTCGCCCTGGTCATCGTCGCGCCCGCGACGAACGTGGTCGTCCCCGCCGGTGCCAGCCACACGGTCCTGGTCGCATCGCCGGTGCTGCGGATCGGCACCGTCGCCGTCGTGCTGCCGACGAAGGTGCTGGCCGGCAGGGCGTAGTTCGACGGGGAAACCTGGCCCTGCGCGATGATGTCCCGATAGGCGTCCTCGAGCCCGGCGTTCACGGCGATGCCGTAGGCCGCGGCCGGCCAGACGTAGTCGGAGGACACCAGGATGTCCTGGACGGTGCTGTTCGGCAGGTTCTTGTTGGACACCTTGTTGATGGCGCCGTAGGTCTGCGTGATGCTCAGGTCGTGCTTGCGTCCCCAGTCGTCGGAGTTGATGAGCCAGGTGACGTTCTTGTCCACGCTCAGCACGTTGTCCTTGAACGTGATGTACGCCGAGCCTTCGTCCGGATGCAGCCCGTACTTGTGACCGGCCGGGACGCCCTCGAGGTAGTTGTTGCTGATCGTGGTCCCCGGCTGGCTGCCCAGGGTGTAGATCGGTGCCGTGTCGCTGAGCCGCTGCACCGTGTCGATGATGTGGTTGTACCGGATGGTGTTGTTCCGCGCCGTGGTGGTCGGCCGGTTCGGCGCGATCGAGCCCGCTGACCCGTCGAAGTTCCACCAGCCCCAGCCGAGCGTGATGCCCGCCCATGGCGCCTTCTCGATCCGGTTGTGCTGGATGCTCAGCGTGTCGGCGAAGTACGCCGAGATGGGGCTGTGCCCGTTGAACAGCACGGCGCTGTCGTAGAGGTAGTTGTTGCTGATCTCGATGTTCTTGCTCAGGCCCTCCACCTGGGCGGAGTACCGCTCACGGTTCGTCGACGTGCCGTCGCCGATGTACACGTGCTGGGGATGGCCGACCGTGATCGCGGATCCGGCGATGTCGTTGGTGACGTTGCCGATCAGCTGGGAGTTCTGCACGTCGTTGATCATGTTGATCCCGTCGACGCCGGTGTGCTGGATCCGGTTGCGCTGCAGCAGGATCCCGTCGGCGTTGTCGATCTGGACGATGCCCGGTGCGACGTCGACGTTGCGGTAGGTGTAGTCGTGGAAGTTGCCCTTCGCGTACGCGAAGGCCCCGAGATTGCCCTGCTGCGCCTGCTTGAAGGCGGAGCCGGCGACGTTGAACAGGTTCCAGTCCGAGTGCTCGACGGTGAGTCCGGAGAACGTGAGGTTCCGGACGTGGCTGCTCGTGGACCGGCCGGCGACCCGCAGCACGGTGGAGACGTTGTTCGGCGCGAACACCGGTGCGGTCGTCATGTCCTCGGAGCTGGCTTTGTAGTAGTAGAGGACCCGGCTCGTCTTGTCGAAGAAGAACTCGCCGGGCGTGTCCAGGAACTCGTAGGCGTTCATGACCTTGTGGCTGCCGCCGGCCTGGGCGTCGCCGTTGTACGCGCCCTGGGCGATCGCCGCGCCGGGTTGCTGGAAGAGGGCGACGCGGTTCGCGCCGTCGGCGCTCGTGGTGACCTGGCGGACCCCGACGACGGCGGTCGTCCAGGTCGTCGCCGTCTCGATCTCGATGTCGTCCTGGTTGCGGGCGACGGCGGGGAAGTCGGCGAGGCTGTACCTGGCGCCGTCGCACTCCGATCCGGATTCCCACGCCCAGGCGGCCTGGCCCGCGCTGACGCTGTACGTGCCGTAGCAGCCGGCGGAGTTGATCGTCTTGCTGGCCATGGTCGCCCGCTTGCCGTTGACGTACAGCGCCCGCAGCTTGTTGCTCCGGTTCAGCGGGGCCTTCCAGATGTTGCCGCTGTGCTGCGTCCACCCGGTCACCTGGACGCCGGCGTCCAGGACCGGACGCTCGTTCTGGTAGGCGGCGTAGACGACCCGGTAGCCGTTGGTGCCCGAGTCGCTCGGCGTGAACTCGATGGTGCTGCCGATCTGGTACGTCCCGCCGCGCAGGTAGACGTAGATGTCGCCGGTCATGTTCGCGTTGACGGTCCGCACGACGTCCCGCGCGCGCTCCACGGTCTTGAACGGCGCGGCGATCGTGCCGGGGTTGGTGTCGCTGCCGTCCGGGGCGACGTAGTAGGTCGCCTGGGTGGCGGCCGCGGCCGGCACCGCGGCGGCGAGCGGCGGCAGTGCGGCGGCGGCGACCATCGCGACCGCTGCGAGTGACCTTCCAGCGATGGAGAGCGCTGACTTCACGCCTCGGTCCTTTCCTCGGATGCCGTGCAGGCGCGGCGGCCCCGCGCCGTGGCGTGTCGCGGGCGCTCGGCGGCGGTGGCGCGCCGCGACGCTGCGGAGATGCCGCTGAAGATTAGACGTCATACGTATGAAGTTCAAGGTCTTAAATGTGTTATGCGGGGTGCACCGCACCGGTCACCGATCGCCGGAGGCCAGTCCCCACGACGAACCGGACCGGCGCAGGCGGTGGTCACCGGACCGTGACCACCGCCTGCGCCGGGTCAGCGCCGGGTCAGCGGCGGCTCCACCGCTGGTTGGCCGCCGCGGTGCAGGTCCACAGGATGACCTTGCTGCCGTTGGCGGTAGCCGCCCGGTCCACGTCGAGGCACAGCCCGGACCGGGCGTCGCGGATGGTGCCGTCGGCGTTGAGGTTCCACTGCTGGTTCAGGCCACCGTTGCAGTCCCACAGCTGGACCTTGACGCCGGCGGTCGCGTTCAGCGGCGCGTCCAGGCACTTGCCGAGGGAGCGCAGCGACCGGCCGTCGAGCGTCCACTGCTGGTTGGCCGCGCCGTGGCAGTCCCACAGCTGCGGCTGGGTGCCATTGGCGGCGCTGCTGGCGGGCAGGTCCAGGCACCGACCGGAGGCGACGCCGACCAGGGTGGTGGTGGCGCCGGTGCCGGTCGACGGGCTCGGCGAGCTGGGGGCCGGCGAGCTGGACGTCGGGGAGGTCGGGGTGCCCCCGCTGTCCAGGCCGAGGAAGGAGGAGTTCCAAACGTGGTCGCCGGTGGCCGAGCGGCCACCGGCGACATGGCGGATCAGTTGAGGCTGAAGCGTTGGTTGGCCTGGCCGTTGCAGTCGTAGAGCTGGACCTGCTGGCCGTTGCCGGTGCCCCAGACGTCCAGGCACCGACCGGACTGCACGCCGGAGATGGTGCCGTTGCTGTTGACGTTCCACTGCTGGTTGGCCTGGCCGTTGCAGCTGTAGATCTGCACGGCCGAGCCGTTGCCGGAGCCCGCCGCGTCCAGGCACATGTTGCCGTACACGGTCAGCTGCCGGCTGGACGTGAGCGTCCACTGCTGGTTCGTCCCGCTGTGGCAGTCGTACAGCTGCACGCGGGTGCCGTTGTTGCGCGAGGAGTTCGGCACGTCGACGCACCGACCCGACTGCGCGCCGACGATGCGCTTGGCACCGGACGGCGGGGGCGGCGAGGATGACGCCGGGGTCGACGGCGACGAGGACGGCGAGCTCGGCGGGGTCGAGCTCGGCGGCGTGGTGCTCTCGAACTGCGTGAAGAACCGCCATGCCTCCCCGGACGTCCAGGTCCGGGAGTCGTTGGGGCTGGTGGAACCATCCACCGGACTGGGCGTGTGGTCTCCGTCGAACGCGATCCAGCGCACCGGGTATCCGGCCCGGCAACCCGAGTAGCTCGTGGCGATGTGCGTGAGGCTGTTCTGCCCCGGCTCGGGCGGGTTCTGCGCGGTACACCCGTTGTTCCTGACGAACGTGTCGCGCAACGACCGTCCGTTCGAGATGTTCAGCACGCTGTCGTGCGTGCCGTGGATGCCCAGATAGGCGACGGGCTGCGTGCCGCCGTTGCATCCGCTCAGGTTCGCGCCGGACAGCACCGCGACCGCGCGGAAGACGTTCGGCCTGGCGCAGGCGAGCGCGTAGCTCATCGCGCCGCCGTAGCTCCAGCCCATCGCGTACACCTGGGCGGTGTCAACACACAGGCCGTTCTCGATGAGGCTGGTCAGATCGTCGACGAACGTCAGGTCACGGCCGCCGGTGTTGGCCCAGCCGCTGTCGATTCCCTGGGGCGCCACGAAAATGGTGCTGTTGTTCGACAGCGGCTGCAACCCGTAGTAGCCGGCCGAGGCGACGGCATTGGCGGAGCCGTTCAACCAGTGCAGTCCGAAGACCAGCCGGTACGGATGGCTGTTGTTGTAGTTGTCGGGAATTCTGAGGATGTACGTACGATTCTGGCCGCCGCTCTGGATGGAGCGGGTGCCGCTCGTGAGGGTCGGAGCCTTGCCACATCCGGCGGTGGTGGCGAGCGTACCGCTGGTGCTCGCCTCCGCGGTCGCGTCGTGGCTGCTGGCCTGCCACCCGGCCGCGATCACGACGAGCGCCGCCGCGATCACCGCGGCGAGCGAACCTCTGCGTCTTGACATCGTGCGATTCCTTCCACGAACACGTCGCGCTGGACGTCGAGGTGCAACGTCAGGCAATGCCGTACGGGGGATTCGTGCGCGCCGATGCTGTCACGGCATTCTCGCGAAGACAACGAATTCCGAAACTCCTTCAGAACCGGCTGGCGCAACGACCAGGAATGAAAGTTTCACGCCGTCCTGCGCGACTGCGCGGCAGCACCGCACATAACACTTTTCGTCCGATGTCCGCAGGATCAGCGATTTCCGGGCGCACCGCGCCGGAGGCGGCGGCGACTTCGGCTCCTCGCAGAATTGCGATCACATGCTTGCGCGCGGTCCGGCGCAGCGCCCCTCGCCCAGCGTCTATGTGAGCGATAACATCCGCGCACGCCTGTCTCTCCGGAGGACCTGATGAAGTTTCCTCGCTCGCGGTCCTGGGCGGTGGTCGCCTGCACGGCGGGCCTCGCCGTGGCCGGGACCGCCGCGGTGCTGACCGCGAACACCGCCCAGGCGGCCGCCGGCTGCCGTGTCGATTACGTCGTCTCCAGCTCCTGGCCGGGTGGCTTCAACGCCAACGTCACCGTCACCAACTACGGCGACGCCGTCAACGGTTGGAGCCTCACCTGGACGTTCAGCGCCGGGCAGACCGTCACACAGCTGTGGAACGGCACGGTCTCCCAGTCCGGCGCCCAGGTCACCGTCACCAATGCCAGCTACAACGGCAGCGTCCCCACCAACGGCAACGCCGCCTTCGGGTTCAACGGCTCCTGGAACGGCTCGAACCCGGTCCCCACCGACTTCGCGCTCAACGGCACCACCTGCAACGGCCCGGTCGACGGTTCGCCGAGTTCGCCCGGCTCGGCCAGCGCCAGCCCGAGCCGCAGTCCCAGCGCCAGCGCCAGCCCGAGCGGGAACTGTGCACTGCCCTCGACGTATCGCTGGTCGTCGACCGGCGTCCTCGCCAACCCGAAGTCGGGGTGGGTGTCGCTGAAGGACTTCACCAGCGTCATGTACAACGGCAAGCACCTGGTCTACGGCTCGACGGTCAACACGTCGGGGTCGTACGGTTCGATGAACTTCGCAACCTTCACGAACTGGTCCGACATGGCCTCGGCCAGCCAGAACGCAATGAACTCCGGCACCGTCGCGCCCACGCTGTTCTACTTCGCCCCGAGAAACATCTGGGTGCTGGCCTACCAGTGGGGTCCCAACGCGTTCAACTACAAGACCTCCAGCGACCC
>NZ_JBFAIC010000120.1:0-16720 GCF_040654515.1 Dactylosporangium sp. NPDC050688 | reverse complement strand
GAGACCGACAGCGTGTTCGCCGCCGAGGGCTCCGAGTCCTACACCGCCAGCGAGTTCAGCCAGATCGACGCCCTGCGCGCCCAGATCGACACCGCGTTCGCCCAGGCGACCGTGGTCCAGGGCGGCCCGGCGGAGCTCGCCGCCTCCTGACACCTGGACAGCTCCACCCCAGAAGCGGTGCCGGTCGGCCTGAAAGATGGCAGGCCGGCACTGACTCGTGCGGAAACGAACGGGCGGGCCTCCGTGCAGGAGGCCCGCCCGTCGCGTGTCGGACGGTCAGACGGTGTACGGGATGGTCAGCGTCGACTGCCGGCCGTTGGCGGCGGAGGCGTCGATGCGGACCGTGGTGGAGGCGTTGCCGATGGCGTTCCAGACCTCCAGGCGCACGCAGCCGTTGCTCATCGCGGCGAGGCTGCCGCTGGAGGAGGCGAGGCCGACCGCCTGGGTGTACAGCTCCGTGCCCACGATCGGGTCGGTGGCGAAGTACCGGTAGGTCTCGACCCGCCCGTAGGTGCCGCCGCCGGTGAAGTCGTAGGACACCCGGGCCTGGATGCCCTGCCCGACCGTGGTCGCGGCGTCGACGTGCAGCGAGAAGGCCGTGGCGGCGCCGTTCGGCGAGCCGGTGATGCCGCAGGTGCGGTAGGTGACCGGGTTGTGCGGCGTGCCGTCGTAGTTGCCGTTGGCGGCGCTGACCGTCTGGGTGCCCGCCGAGGTGCCGGCGGTCGTGTTCAGCGCCGGCCCGCTGCGCAGGTAGAACAGGTTCGACCCGACCGGCGGGTTGGACGGCGGAGGCGACGACGGCGGCTGCGAGGACGGCGGGTTGGACGTCGGCGGCTGCGACGTCGGCGGGTTGCTGATGCCGCCCCCACCGACCCAGGTGTAGGCGCCGGTCGTCGCGGTCTTGCCGGCGGGCACGGTCAGCGTCCGGCCGTCGGAGAACGTGACGGTCAGCGGCGAGCCGGTCACGTTCGACGCCACGTACGTCTTCGCGCCGTTCTTGCTGAACACCGCGTACAGCGGCGTGTTCGCGGTGACCGTCGTGTCGACCTGGCCGAGCGCGGCGAGGTTGCGCAGCCAGTGGAACGTGTGGGCCTTGCTCTCACCCTCTTCCGGGGTGTAGCCGGAGTTGGCCCGGAAGTTCGCCAGGGCGGCGTCGCCGTTGCCGAGGGCCTGGAAGGACCACAGCACGTCCTGCCAGACGGTCGGCGGGCCGCCGTTGTTGGTGACCAGCTCGTTCCAGTTGGTGGTGTTGTAGGCCGGCTTGTAGCCCATGTACAGCGAGCCGCCGGTGATCGGCAGCATGTTGATGCCCTGGATCATCTCCGGCTCGGCGGAGAACCAGGTGGCGTACGCGCCGCCGTCGCCCCAGACCATGCCGACGGTGTTGTGCGCGAACGTGCTGGGGAAGTTCTGGTTGGACGAGTCGAACCAGTACTCCTGGATCGCCTGCGCCTGGGTGGTGTAGATGAACAGGCCGGCGTCGCGGATGGCGGTGTTGCCGGTCGCCTGGCCCCACTGGATCAGGGCGTTGGCGAAGTTCATGCCCTCCGAGGAGGACTCCTGGTTGTTGCCGGCGCCGAACGCCCCGTGCCCGGAGGCCCAGTCGTGGCCCGCGTAGATGTCGAAGTCCCGCAGGAACGGGAACATCGTGTCGTTGCGGTCGGGGTTGTTGGCGTCGCGGATGAGCAGGTTCACCATGCTGCCGTAAGCGTTGCTGGCGGCCCACGCCGGGTCGAACTTGGCCAGGGTCGCGGCGGCGGCGATGTAGTAGCCGTAGTGGAAGTGGTGGTCGTTGAGCTCGCTGTCAGAACCGTACGAGGCCGGGTAGCCGATCAGGGTGCCCCAGTTGGCGTCGTACACGAACAGCCGGGTCGCCTCGCCGGGGCTGGCGGTGAACCAGTTGGTGAGCCTGGTCCGGATCGCGTTGAGCAGCGCGTCGCGCTGGCTGGTGCGGCCGAGCTGGTCGGCGATCTCGGCGAGGCGGGCGGCACGGCCGAGGCCCTTGCCGGTCCAGTACGTGTCGTCGCCGAAACCGGCGAGCGGGTCACCGGACGCGGCCTGGTCGAGGTAGCCGCCGAGGGTGGTGAGGTCGGCGCCGCTGCTGTCGGCGACGGCGGGGATCTCCGGCAGGACACCCTGGTACTTCGTGCCGGTCGTGAACGACGACACGCCGGTCAGGTTCTTCATCGCGCCGCGGGCCGAGACGTAGGTCTGCGCGATCGGGGTGGCGCCGGTCAGGCTCTTCCACTGGTGCGGGTAGAGCGACACGACGGTGCCGGTGCCGCTGCCCTCGCGGGCGGTGGTGGTGAACGCGTAGGTCGCGTTCACGGTGCTCGTCGCGGCGTTGTACGCCCAGCTGACCCTGGTGTTGGTCACGTGGTTGTGCGCGTAGGTGCCGTACGTGTTGGCTAGGGCGGTGCGGTCGGCGGCCGGCGTGGACGGGGTCGTCGGCAGCAGCGCCACCGAGTAGTAGTCCTTGCCCGCCAGGGTCGAGGTGATGGTGCTGCCGCTGACCGTCCAGGTGGCGCCGGTCGGCGCGTAGGCGACGTAGTCGTGGCCGCGGACGGTGAAGCCGATGCGGGCGCCGCTGTTGCTCCACACGGTCGGCGGGCCGCCGAAGGTCAGCTGCGCGCTGCCGCCGCTGGTGCGGGCGTAGACGAACGGCAGGCCGTGCCCGATCGTGGCGCGCAGCGTGCGGGCGCCGTCGGACCAGTACGGCGTGACGGTCCAGTCGGTCCAGCCGTCGACCTTGGTGTCGGGCGAGTTGAGGCCGGTCACGCCGAGGGTGAATTCCGTGGTGTACGGGAAGTGGTACTCCCCCACGCCGGTGGCGGTGCCGGAGATCGCGGCCTCGGTGGTGTAGCTGACGCCGAGGCCGTTGTTCGCCGGCTTGAACGCCATCGGGTGCGCCACCAGCGGCTCGGAGTAGGAGCAGTTGAACTTCTTGAACAGCAGCGAGGACCACCAGTCGTTGGTGGGCACCGCGCCGGCCGGGGCGTTGGCGGTGACCCACTGACGGGGATTCGTGCCGATCGATCCACAGCCGGCCGGCGGGGCCTGCCCGGCGGGGCGGGTGGTCGCGTAGCTGCCGGAGCCGAGGGTGGCGGCGTCGGCGCTGCGCAGGGCGAGGAAGGTGACGGCGGTGCTCACGAGCGCGAGCGCTGCGGCGCCGGCGAACCAGGGTCGGCCTCGGGTAAGGCGCATCGGGTAGGACTCCGATCGAAGTGGCGGCTTCCGGGGGTCCCTGGTGATTTTGGGGAACCGCTCTGACCGTTGTCAATGGTCAACTTCTGAGAGCGCTCTCTAACATGTCTCTGAGCTGCTGTTTTCTTCTGAGAGCGCTTCCCGCCAGCAGGACAGCAGCAGGTGCATCGCGGCCACCGCACGGCGCCACGAGGACTCGACGTCGCGCGGGTCGTTGAAGCCGCCGCGCCGCTCCAGGTCGACGAAGCCGTGCAGGGTGCTGCGCAGCAGCCGCACCGCGTCGGTGGCGTCGGGCTCGCCGAGGCCGTAACCGCGCAGCATCCCGTAGATGAGCTCGATCCCCCGCCGCGCGCCGCCGGCGCCGGTCACCGCGGCCGGACCGACCGGCAAGTCGACCGGCCGCTGCATCGCCGCATACCGGCCGGGGTGGGCGCGGGCGTAGTCCCGGTACGCGTCGGCGAACGCGACGAGGGCGTCCCGACCCGACCGGCCCGCGACCGCCGGGCCGAGCAGGTCGGCGAACTCCCCGGCGGCCAGCAGCGCCACCCGCGCGCGCAGGTCGGCCAGGCCGCGCACGTGCGAGTAGAGGCTGGCGTCCTTGACCCCGAAGTGCCGGGCGACCGCCGACACCGTCACCGCGTCGAGCCCCACCTCGTCGGCGAGGTCCGCCGCGGCCCGGGTCACGAGGTCGGCCGTCAGTCCCGCACGTCTCATCCTAGGAACAATAGTCAGTTGCCTAGGGCGATTAGGCATCGGTACGGTCGGTGCTGTGAGACCTCTGAACGAGACCGACATCCGCGCGTCCTTCGTCAACTGTTCCAAGGGCGAGGCCAAGCGCCTGGCCGTGCCCCGTGACCTGGCCGAGCGGCCGTGGCCCGACCTGGACTTCCTCGGCTGGCGCGACCCGGGCGCCCTCGACCGGGCGTATCTGGTCGCCCCGTGGCCCGCCACCGGCGGCGGCGAGGACGGCGTCGTCGGGGTGACGCTGCGGCTGGCCGCCCAGCAACGCGGCTTCCTGCACCGCAACATGTGCTCGCTGTGCCTGACCACGCACGGCGGCAACGGCGTGTCGCTGATGACCGGCCGGCGCGCGGGCGAGGCCGGGCGCCGGGGCGACTCGGTCGGCGCGTACATCTGCACCGACCTCGCCTGCTCGCTCTACGTCCGCGGCCGCAAGACCCCGGACACCGGCACCCGCCTCAAGGAGACCCTGACGGTCGAGGAGCAGGTGGAGCGGACCCGGGACAAGCTCGCCGGGTTCCTCACCCGCCTGCTGTAGCCGCCGCGTTCAGGAGTCCGGCAGGGTGAAGGAGAACGTGGCGCCGCACCCCGGCTCGCTCTGCGCCCAGACCCGGCCGCCGTGGCGGTCCACGATGCGCTGCACGGTGGTCAGGCCGATGCCGGTGCCGGGAAAGTCGCTGCTGTCGTGCAGCCGGCCGAACGGGCGGAACAGCTGGTCGGCACGGTCGGCGGGGAAGCCTGCGCCGTTGTCGCGGACGCAGAACGCCGCCCCGGACCGGCCGATCTCGACGCACGGCGACGGGGTGCGGCCGGTGAACTTCCAGGCGTTGCCGACCAGGTTGATCAGCACCGCGCGGATCAGCTCACCGTCGCACGACGCGCGCATCCCGGGCTCGACGGTGACCTCCACGGCGCGGCCCGGGTCGCGCTGGCGCAGCTCGTCGACGACGTCGGCGGCGAGCGCCGAGAGGTCCACCTCGGTGCGCTGGATCTGGCCGCGGTTGGCGCCGGCCAGCTGCAGCAGCGCGTCGATGAGCGCGTTCATCCGCTGTGCCGCCTTGTTGATGCGCAGGACCAGCTCCGCGGGCTCCTTGCCGGACTGCTCCTCCAGCAGCAGCTCGCTGAAGCTGAGGATGGTCTGCAGCGGCGAGCGCAGGTCGTGGGAGACCGAGCCGCTGAACGCCTCCAGCTCCCGGTTGCGCCATTCCAGCTCCTCAACCAGTTCGGCGCGGGCCTCGGCGATCTGCCGGGCGGCCCGCTCCTGCGCCGCCTCCAGCTCCCGGCGCATCAGCTCGTCGCGGATACGCCGGTCCTGCTCGTGCAGCTGCTGGCGGCGGATGTGGGCGCGGATGTGGGCGCGCAGGGTGCTCGCACTGTCGTCGCGGCGCACGTAGTCGTCGGCGCCGGCGGCCAGACAGTCCAGCAGGGCGTCGCCGGCGCCGAGGCCGATGACCGGCATGTCCCGCAGGCCGGGCACCGACCGGATCCGTGAGCACAGCGCGAAGCCGTCCACGCCGGGGACATCCACGGCGAGCACGACGCAGCCGGCGGGCTGCACGGCGAGCATGGCGAGGGCGTCGTCGGCGTCCGGGGCGGCGACCGGCTCGTACCCCTCCTCCCGCAGCTGCTCCGCCGCCCTGTGCAGGTACGCCCGGTCCGGGTCGACGAGCAGCACCTTGACCTGGCCGTGGAACGGGCCGGGGGCCGGCAGCGGGACGCCGGTGCTCTTGCGCAGCACCGCGGCGAGCTTCGCCAGCACCACGGCGAGACTCTCCTGCTTGCGCACGAAGGCGTCCGCGCCGGCGTCGAGGATCTGCAGCTCGGTGGCGTAGTCGTCGGCGGCGGTCAGCAGCAGGCACGGCACGTTGCGCAGCGTCGCGTCGAGCCGGACCCGGCGGATCACGGTCGCGCCGTCGATGCCGGGCAGCACTCCGTCGACGATGATGGCGCTGGGCGGGCGGGCGGCGGCGGAGCGCAGCCCCTCCTCGCCGCTGGCCGCGGTGTGCACCTCGTAGCCGGCGGCGTTGAGCATGCCACGCAGCTCCTCGCGGAACGTGAGACTGTCGTCGATGACCAGCACCGAGCGTTCGGCGGGTGCCTCCGTGCCCTGCTGCTGCAGCAGCTCCCGGCTGCGGGCCACGACCGCGTGCGCGTCGTACGGCTTGCCGACGTAGTCGTCGGCGCCGTGCCGCAGCCCCCGCAGCCGGTCGCTGACCTCGGCCTCGCTGGACAGCAGCAGCACCACCACCCCGGCGTGCCGCGAGTGGGTGCGCAGCTCGCGCAGCAGCTCGACCCCGTCGGCGTCGGGCAGCAGCACGTCGAAGAGCGCGACGTCGAACTGTTCGGCGTCGAACGCGGCACGCGCGTCGGCGCCGCTGGCGCACAGCACCGTGCGGAAACCGCCCTCCTCGAACGCCTCGTGGAGGTCGATCCGCACGGTCAGGCTGTCGTCGACGATCAGGACAGTGCTCGCCATCCGACCTTCCCCGTCAAGCTCGCCGCGATCTGGTCCGGTGGCAGCACCTCCACGGCCGCGTGCAGCGTCACCGCCTCCTTCGGCATGCCGTACACGACACAGCTGCCCTGGTCCTGCGCGTACGTGTGGGCGCCGGCGCGGCGCATCGCCAGCAGCCCCGAGGCCCCGTCGCGGCCCATGCCGGTCAGCAGGACGCCGGTGGCACCGGCGCCGACCTCCGCGGCGACCGACTCGAACAGCACGTCCACCGACGGCCGGCACGAGTGCCGCGGCGGGCCGGAGCTCAGGTGCAGGTGCCCGCCGCGGACCGTCAGGTGCCGGTCCGGCGGCGCCATCACGACCTTCCCGGCGACGGACTGCAGGCTCTCCCCGCCGCGGGCGTAGCGCACGTCGTGCCCGGTCTGCTCGGCGAGCCAGCCGGTGAACGCCTGCGCGAAGGACTCGTTCGCCGCCAGGTGCTGCACGTACAGCAGCGGCACGGGGAAGCCGAGGGGCACGCCCCGCAGCAGCGTGACGATGGCGCCGGGGCCGCCCGTCGAGGCGCCGACCGCGACGAGGCGGCGCAGCGTCTGCGGGGTACGGGCGGCCGGCGCGACCGGCGCGGCACCGGCGGCGGCCGGGCGGTGCCGGGTCACCACCCTGATCCGGGACACGACCTTGACCGCGGTGCGCAGCCGCGCGCCCCACGTGTCGTCGGAGGCGTCGCCGCGCGGCTTCTCCAGCACGTCGACGGCGCCGGCGGCGAGCGCGTCGTACGTGGTGAACAGCTCCTGCCGGGACGCGGAGCACACCACGAGGATCGGCGTCGGCTGCGCCGCCATGATCCGCTCGGTGGCGGCGAGGCCGCTCATCACCGGCAGGACCACGTCCATGGTGATGACGTCGGGCCGCAGCCGCCGGCACAGCTCGACCGCCTGCGCCCCGTCGACGGCCTCGCCGACGATCTCGAAGCCGTGCCGCTCGGTGAGCGCCTCGCGCAGGCACTGCCGCACCGTCGCGGAGTCCTCGACCACCAGGACCTTGATCATGGCTCCCCCACGAGCCCGCGGATGTGACCGAGCAGCTCCTCCTGGTCGAACTCGGACTTCACCATGTACGCGCTGGCCCCGGCCGCCGCGCCGCGCCGCCGGTCCTCGGCCGACGCGCGGGAGCTGACCAGGATCGCCGGGGTCTCGCGCAGCACCGGGTCCTCGCGGGTGGTGGCGACGAACGTGAACCCGTCCATGCCGGGCATGTCGATGTCGACGAGGAACAGCGCGTACCGGCGCAGCTTGACCCGCTCCAGGGCCTCCTCGGCGGAGGCGGCCAGCTCGACCTCGTGGCCCGCCGACTCCAGGATGCTGCGCTCCAGCATCCGGGTGGTGAGCGAGTCGTCGACGACGAGGATCGGATCCCGGGCCGGGCCGGACTCCTCGGTGCCGTTGCCGCCGCCGGCGCCGGTGGCGACCCGGCCGGCCTCGGCGGCCAGCCCGTGCGGGTCGAGCACGATACGCGGGTTGCCCTCCGCGTCGATGGACAGCCCGCTGACGACCGCGCCGGCCGGGGCGAGCTCCGGCAGCGGCCGCACGACCAGCGCCGACGTGCCCAGCAGCCGGTCGACGCCGACGGCGACGGTGCGCGCGCCGGCGGCGAGGATGACGGCGACCGCGCCGCCGGCCGCGGCCTGCCGCTCCGCCGGGGCGAGCACCCTGGCCAGCGGCAGGTAGTCGATGACGTGCCCGTCGTGGGCCAGCGCACCCGCGGCAGCGGCCGCCGTGACCTCCACCGCGCCGAGCAGCACGCACGTGCGCACCGCATCCAACGGCAACGACGCGAGGGTGCCGGCGGCCTCCACGACGAGCCCCGACAGCGACACCAGCGACAGCGGCACGACCAGTTCGACGGTGGTGCCGCGGCCCGGGTCGGTGCTCACGTCGACCTCGCCGCCGAGCTGCTCGGCGACGTCGCGGACCGCGTCGAGGCCGATGCCGCGCCCGGAGATGCCGGTGACCTCGCCGGCGGTGCTGATCCCGCCGTGCATGAGCAGCCGCATCAGCTCCCGCACGTCGGCCTCGGCGCCGGACATGACCAGCCCCCGGGCCTCCGCCTGCGCGCGCACGGCGCCCAGGTCGAAGCCCCGGCCGTCGTCGCGGCACCGGAACGCGGCGTTCGTGCCGCGGCGGTGGACCTCGACGGTGACGCGCCCGGCACCCGGTTTGCCGGCGGCGAGCCGGTCCGCCTCGATCTCCACCCCGTGCGAGACCGCGTTGCGGACCACGTGCAGCAGCGCGCCGGCGGCGAGGCTCAGCACGTGCGGGTCCAACCGCAGCTCGCCGCCGCGGCTGTCGAAGACGACCTTCTTGCCCTCGGCGGCCGCGGCGTCGTACGCGGCGCGGTGCAGCGTGGTCAGCGCCGTCGCGACCGGCACCAGCCGGAGCCGTTCGGCGCGGCCCCGGATGTCGTCGAGCTCCCGCTCGACCTGCTCGAGGGTCTCGGTCAGCTGCCGGCCCAGGGCGGTGAGGTCCGCGGCGAGCCGGGTCGCCATGCCGGCGGTCCGCCCGTCGGCGCCGTCATGCGGACCGCCGCGGATCCGCAGCTGCTCGGTGATCGCGTCGGCGGCCCGGCGGGCCCGCTCGACGGTCGCCACCTGCCGGCGCAGCGGCGCGAACCTGGCGTGCGCCTCACCGACCGCGTCGAGCAGCTCGTCGATGTCGGCGCTGTCGCTGCGTACCGGCGCCGCGGCGGGCGGATCCGCCGTCACCTCCGCCGGCTCGGGGGTGGGCGCATCCGGGGCTTCCTCCGGGGTGCGCAGGGCGCCCACCAGGATCGTCAGCCGGTCGGTCAGGGTGAGCAGGGCGCCGACCGTCTCCGGCGGGACCGGCTCGCCGCCGCGGTGCGGGACGAGCAGGTCCTCCAGCTCGTGCGCGGCGTCGGCGATGTCGGGCTGCCGCACCACCCGGGCCGCGCCCTTGAGCGTGTGCGCGTGCCGCAGCAGCCGGGCGACCGGCTCGCGGTCCGCGCCGTCCCTGCCGTCGCCGCCGTCGCCGGTCAGGTCGAGTACGCCCTGGCTGAGCTGGTCGACCAGCTCGCGGGCCTCGATCCGGAAGTACCGCAGCGGATCCTTGGCCACCGCGGGCGTCGGGGCGTTCAATGGCGTTCGGCGCCCGCGGCGACCAGCTTGAGCAGCTCGCTGGACAGCCCGGCGAGGTGGGTCGCGGTCTGGCGGGTCTGCACGGCGCTGGACTCGCTCTCCTGCGTGACCCGGGCGGTGTCGGTCACCGCGACGTTGACCTGCTCGACCGCGGTCGTCTGCTGCTTGGTCGACAGCTCGATCTCCCGCGCCGACTCGGTCGTCGTGGCGACCAGGTCGGCGATCTGCTGGAACGACGCGGTGACCGCGCTGAACTGCCGGGTGCCGGCGTCGACCGCCTTCGCGCCGGTCTCGGTCGCCATCACCGTGGTGTTCACCGCGCCGCGCACGTCGTCGATGAGGGCCCTGATCTCCTTGGCGGATCCCGCGGTACGGTCGGCGAGCTTGCGGATCTCGTCGGCGACCACGGCGAAGCGGCGGCCCCACTCCCCGGCGCCGGAGGCCTCGATGGTGGCGTTGATGGCCAGGATGTTGGTCTGCTCGGCGAGCTCGGACACCAGGTCGACGACGCCGCCGATCTGCTGCGAGCGCTGCCCGAGCTCCAGCATGTGCTGCACGATCAGGTCGACCTGCCGGCGGATCGCGGTGATCGACTCGCGGGCCTGCTCGATGGTCGCGTCGCCCGAGTTCGCGGCCCCCGCGGTCTCCTCGGCGATCTTCGCCACCCGCTGGGCGCCCTCGGCGATCTGCCGCGACGTGATGAGCAGCTCCTCGATCGTCGTGGTGATCTCGCTCATCGCCGTGGCCTGCTCGCGGGCGCCCGTCGCCTGCTGGCTGGCGGCGGCCTCCAGCTGCGCCGAGGAGCTCTGGATGTGCCCGACGGCGCCGGCGACCTGCCGCCCGAGCGAACGGATGAGCAGCACCGCGATCACGACGCCGGCCGCGACGGCGAGGACCGCGATGACGATCACCGCGATGCTGGCCATGCGGGCCGTGTCGGACGAGGTGTCCCGCTGCCGGAGCAGGTCCTGGCGCAGCATCCCGGACAGGGCGTCGATCTGCTGGTTGAGCGCCTCGCGCCGCGGTACCACGGTGGCCTCGAACTCCTCGGAGACGCGCTGCGCGGACACCGACGGGTCCCGGCGCAGCGTCATGACCTCCTGCAGCGCCGCCTCGTGGCCCTGCTCCGCCTGCACCGCGAGGGTGAGCAGGTCGAGCTCGCGCTGGGTGTCGGCGACGTCGCGCAGCGACTGCACCGCGCGGTCGAAGTCGGCCCGCGTGGCGGCGATCTCGGTCTGGAACCGGTCGTCGCCGGTCAGCAGGTACCCGCGGGAGGCGCTGCTCTTGTGCTCCACCGCGACCCGCAGCTGCTGCGCCTCCACCAGGCCCTGCACACCGATGTCGATCACGTGGTCCTTGCCGGAGACCACGGTTTCCAGCGCGCCGACCGTCATGGCCCCGGTGAGCAGGGTCAGCAGCACGACCGCCGCGAACCCGGCGGCGAGCCTGCGGCCGAACGTCCATTGTCGCCTCATCGTTCCCCGTCTCCCGCGATGGTTCCGGTCAGTCGTTGGATCGCGGCCCGCACGGCCGGGACGTCGATGATCGGCCGGGCGCCGCCGTCCAGCGGGACGATGCCGCGCAGGCAGCCCCGCGGGCCGTGGCCGGTCGACTCCTCGACGATGACCTCCCGCGGTACGCGCAGATGCCCGTCCAGCTCCTCGAAGGCGAGCGCGACGGGCGGTTCGCCGGCGGCCAGGACCAGCCAGCGCGCGGTGGCGGGGAGGGGGTGGCCGAAGACGGCGCCGAGGTCGTACACGGGCACGATCGAGCCGCGGAAGCTCGCCACGCCGCGCAGCGCCGGCAGCGGGCCGGGCAGCCGCGTCACCGGCCGGTCCGGGAACAGCCCGGCGGCCTGGGTGAGGCGCAGCGCGTACCGGTGGCCGCCGACCCTGATCGCCAGCAGGTCGTCGAAGCCGGCGACCTGCTCGCGGTGCGGGTCGGCGAAGGAGCGGTCGAAGGAGTCGCGCAGCTGCGCCAGGCGCTGCCGCAGATCGGCTTTCCGGTCGGCGCTCCCGTTGGCGCTTGGGTCGGCGCTTGCGTCGGCGCTCCCGCTGGCGCTTGGGTCGGCGCTTGCGTCGGCGCTCCCGTTGGCGCTTGGGTCGGCGCTTGCGTCGGCGCTCTCGTTGGCGCTCTCGTTGGCGCCTCGGTCGGCCTTCTGGATGGCGGCTTCGGTGGTGCTCATCGGGCCGCGGCCAGTTCCGCGTGGCACAGCGCGATGAGGGCGCCCCGGCCGAAGCCGCCGCCGAACAGCAGGAGGCGCTCGTCGCTCTCGTGCCGCAGCAGGATCACGGCGCGGTCCAGCTCGTGCGCGGCGGTGCCCCGGTCGCCGCGGCGGCGGGCGATCAGCCCCAGCCGTAGCCGGGGCATGGCGAAGCCGGCGTCGAGGTGCGCGGCCATCCGGTGGTGCTCCAGCGCCGCGGCGGTCTTGCCGTCGCCCTCCAGGCACTCGGCGAGCAGGTGGTGCGCGTCGGGGTTGAGCGCGTCGCGGTCCAGCAGGCGGCGGCACACGGCGGCGGCCCGGCCGGTGTGGCCGAGGTGGGCCAGGATCGCGCCGCGTACCAGCATGATGTCGGGGCGGTCGGCTTCGGCCGTACCGATGCTGTCGAGAACCTCCAGGGCGTCGCCGTAACGCTCCTCCTGCACCAGGCGCAGGACGTGGTCGCGCTGGCGGGGCTTCTGCTGGATCCGCGTGCGGACCGGTTTCGCGGGTTGGCGTTCCGGGGTCTTCGGGGGCTGCTGTTGTTGCACGCCCTTCTGGTAGTAGAACGTGCCGTGGCTGTGCTGGACGGTCAGGGCCGGTGGGCGGCTGCCGAGCGTGTCGGTGTGGCCGAGGAACAGGTAGCCGCCCGGCGCCAGGGCGCGGGTGATCCGGGTGACCGTGGCGGCGGCCGTGGCCGGGGTCAGGTACATCAGCAGGTTGCGGCAGAACACCACGTCGTACGTTTCGGGGGCGAACAGCAGCGCGTCGGCGGCGGCGGCGTTGTACTCCAGGAACCGCACCCGGCCACGGAGCCGCTCGTCGATCTCGACGCCCTCGGCGACGGAGCGGAACCAGCGGTGCTGCGCGGCGGCCGGGGTCTCCCGCAGCGACCACCGCGAGTAGCGGCCGGCGGCGGCGACCCGCAGTGCGGCCCGGTTCACGTCGAGGCCGGCGATCGACACGTCCCACCGGGGGTTGACGCGTTCGGCCGTGACCATGGCCAGGGTGTACGCCTCCTCGCCGGTGGAGCAGCCGACCGACAGCAGCCGCAGCCGCCGCTCGCCGGACCGGGCACGGACCCGCTCCGGCAGGACCACCTCCGCGAGCACGTTGAACTGTTCGATGTTGCGGAAGAAGTACGTCTCGTTGATGGTGACCGCCTCGGCGAGCGCGGCGAGCTCGTTGTGCCAGGCGGTGCCGAGCCGGTCGAGGTAGCCGCGGCCGGACAGGCCGTGCTGGGTGGCGCGGGCCCGCAGGATCTCGGTGAGCTGCGGGTCACGCTTGTCGTCGAACGACATGCCGAGCCGCTCCGACAGCAGCTCCCGCAGCCGCGTGATGTCCTCGTCACGCCGCATCGGGCGCCGCCCTGATCTCGGCGACGAGCCCGGCGCCGCGCAGGAAGAGCAGCGGCTGGGAGTCCAGCACGCCGACCGCCGCCACGAGCTGCGTCGCGGCGGCGGCGAGCATCGGCGGCGGGCGGCCGGGGTCGGGTTCCACCGGCAGGACGCCTCTGACGGGTCCGGTGGCGTACGCGAGCGGCCCCTGCTCCGTGCGGGTCGTGACGAACCTGCACGGCCGCTCCGCCGCCGCCCCGAGCAGCCGGGCCGTGTCGACGACCGGGACGGCGAGGCCGCGGATCACGCTGACGCCGAGCAGGACGTCGGCGGTGCCGGCGAGCGGCTGCACCGGCAGCGGCCGGATCGTCTCCACCACGTCGCGCAGCGCGAGGGCACACAACAGCTCGCCGATGCCGAAGACCAGCGACAGCCCCGGCGGCGCCTCCGTGACACCGGTGTTCGTCACGCGCTTCATGATATGTGGCAAACGTCGGCTTTTTACCGCTATCGGGTGAGGCGGATTTTTGTCGTACCCGGGCGGTAGGTTGCACGGCATGGACGTCACCGCACCTGTTGCTAGGCTCGCCGCGGCGGCCGCGCTGATGAGCCGGCTGCTGACCGCCAGGACCCTGCAGCCCGCCCACGCCGGCGCCCTGCTGCGCGCCGACGGCACCGGCCTGCACCTGCTCGCCGCCGACGGCGAGGTGACCGTCCACCTGCACGCCCCCGCCACGGTGCACACGCCCGGAGAGGTGGTCGTGCCGCGCCGGGCGTTCGCCGACACCCTGACCGCCCTCGACGCGGCCGACGCCCGGCTCACCGTCCAGGGCGGCCGCCTCGCCATCCGCGTGCCGGGCGCCCGGTTCGCCCTGCCCAGCCTCCCCGACGCCACCCCACCCGCGGCCGAGCTGCCGCCGGCCCTGGGCTCGGTCACCGGCGACGCCCTGCGCGCCGCCGCCGTCCCCGTCGCGGGCGCCGCCTCCCGCGAGCACGCCCTGCCGATGTTCACCGGCGTCCGCCTGCGCGCCCACGCCACCGCCCTGACGTTCTTCGCCACGGACCGGTTCCGGCTGGCCACCGCCTCCATCCCCTGGCAGGCCGCGCCCGCCGCGGCCGGGCAGCCCGCCGGCGGTCCTTCCACGGACGGCGGTTCAAGGGTCGAGGCGCTCGTCCCCGCCGCCGTCCTGACCCGGGCCGCCCAGCACCTCGGCCGCGTCGCCACGGTCCACGTCCACGCCGACGAGGACCTGTTCGCCCTGTCCTGGGACGGCGGCAGCATCACCACCGCCACCATCGGCGGCGGCTATCCCGACGCCCAGCTGTCCCGCCTGCTCGACGTCACCGCCGTCTGCACCGTCGAGGTCGACGCCGACACGCTCGCCCAGGCTGTCGACCGCGCCGCCGCCTACGGCGGCCCCCACGGCCGCGTCACCCTCCAGCCCATCGAAGGCGCCCTGCTCATCCGGGCCGACGACCCGCTCACCGGCGAGTCCGAGCAGACCATCAAGGCCACCGTCGACGGCAGCCCCACCACCCGCTCCTTCCAGGCCCGCCTGCTCACCGACGCCCTGCGTGCCTTCCCCCACCACCCGGTCCAGCTCCAGTTCCAGGAGGCGATGCGGGCGACGGCGTTCACCGCCACCGCCCCATCAGCGCCAGACCTGCACTACCTCGTCGTCCCGCTCCGCACCCCGGCCACCCCCTGACCGCGTCGGCGGTCCTGACCCGATCACGCCGCCCCAGACAGTGCATGGGCCTCACCACGGCCTGAACAACCGAGGCCGCAGGGTTTGCCGCGGCTTCCGGTGATTGTGGCGTGAGGCTTCAACCGTCGCACCGGCCTCAACGGCGCCACCGGCAACAGCCGTCCAACCACGCCGGACCCAGCCACCGTCTGCGTCCACACCGACCGCGCCGCCGCCGGCGGCAACTTCGACCCTGATCGCACCGCCGCCACATGACCCGCGCGGTCCAGCCCGAGGGCTGTGGGATGGGTGCTGGACGATGAACCGTTGTCCCGGTGCGCCATGTGGTGCAATCGCGAGGTGGCCCAGCAACGTCGGGATCGCGAGGTTCCTGGACGCGGCCTCGTCCGGTTGCGCCCGGCAAACGAGGGCGACCTGGATCTCCTTGCCGGCTGGTTCGGCGATCCGAGCTTCATCGACCGCTGGGGGCAGACACTGCTTACCCGCCAGGAGGTGGCCGCGAAGTACGTCGGGCGCCGTCGACCAGACGCGGAGTCCTTCATCATCCTGGCGGGCGACGTTCGAGGGCGGCATCGACCTGATCCTCGACCCGCGCTGGCGGGGACGGGGCTACGGGCCTGATGCCGCCGCCGGATTCCACCGCGTCGGCCAGGACGGCGACGAGCTCGTCATGGAACGTCGCTCGTAACGGACACCGACGACGGCCGTCAAGATCCATCAGACAGTTCGCGCCGGAACCGAGTTCGGGCGCCACCGCCGGCGCGGCACAACCTGGTGGATTGCTGTGCGCCGGCGAACAGGGATCCACCGGGTTCCAGGAATCCACCGGGTTGTACTCGCGGTCCAGACGGAGTGCATGCGCATCGGCGGCGGCGCAACTGCAGCCCCGGCTCCTCGGCCTGCTGGTCGTTGTGGCGCGAGCCGGTGGGGTCAGGTGTCGCCGCCTTCGCCGTGTTCGGTGGCGATCTGGGGGCCGTGGACGGGGTCGTTCGAGTCGGGTTTGTGGTCGAACGGCAGGCCGGGTGCGTCTGCCTGGCCGCCCAGGCCGAGGGGCGTCGCGGCGCCTGCGGCGGAGCCGTTCGGGCGGTCCGGGTCGTCGATGGCGTCGGCGCCGGAGGTGCCCGGGGTGGCGGTGGTGCCCATGGTGGCGTTCTCGTCGGTGGTTTCTTGGCTCATGAGGGACCGGTACCCATCCGGCGGCGCCCTCGCACAAAGTCCGGGGGATCAGTGATTGGGGGCCTGGGCGCTGATGTCGGCGAGGGCGGACGTCGCGTCGCGTTCGATGGCGAGGTCGCCCAGGGAGACGATGCCGACGAGGCGTTCGCCGTCGAGGACGGGCAGGCGGCGCAGAGCGTTGGTGCGCATGAGCTCGACCGCGGTGTCCAGGTCGTCCTGAGGGGAGACCGCGACGAGGTCGGGGGCGACGACGTCGCCGACGGCGGTGGTGGCGGGGTCGCAGCCGGCGGCGACCACGCGGATGGTGACGTCGCGGTCGGTCACGATGCCGCGGACACCGCTGCTGTCGGTGACCACGAGCGCGCCGACGTCGGCCTCGCGCATGCGTTCGGCCGCGGCGGTCACGGACTCACCCACGTCGATCGTGATCGGGCCGCTGGTCATGATGTCCTTCACCTGCTCGTTCATGCCGGTACGACTACCCAGCGGCGGGCGGGGCAATCACCACCGACCGCCTGCCGGAGAGGGGGCGGACCCCATCGTGTGAAGGAGACCTCGACCCGGTTGCGGGCGGCCCACTGGCGGATCTGGACGCGGATCTTGGCGCCGTGGTGCGCGGACAGGTTCACTTGTGATCTTGCGTGGTTGATCGAAGTCGCGTCCTGGCCGTCCGGACGGCCAGGAGTCGATCATCGGCCAGTTGACCAGGGTGATGTCGCTGGCATACGCGCCGGGCGTGAACAGCTT
>NZ_JBFAIC010000119.1:0-17855 GCF_040654515.1 Dactylosporangium sp. NPDC050688 | reverse complement strand
TCGCGCTCAGCGGCGTCCGGATGCCCCGCATGAACGCGGTGATGGAACGCTGGGTGCGGACCTGCCGGCGTGAACTGCTCGACCGTACCTTGATCGACTTCCTCGTTCAGGTCATGGGCCGTGGGGGTGCGGCGATCCGGGTGGGGCAGTTCGCGGCGGAAGATGACGCGGGTGTCGTCGGATGGGTGGTGGTGCACACCCCTGCATCGACAGCGAGCCGGTAGGACCGTACACAGTGGACACGGCCGACAACGCAGCGGCACCCGTCGATCAACTAAAGAGGGCCAGAACCAGAACCACCGATGACCGTCACAACCATCACACCGACTCCAGGCGGACTGCCGCTCCTGCAGCGCGCAACTTCTCGGCCAGCAGGTCCATCTCCGACTGTGTACCGATGACACCGCCTCCAGCAAGGCGCTCGACCTCACTGGAGGCTTCGGCCAAGCCCGCGCCATCGTCACGAAACACCTTCATCAACCGCACCCGTAGTGGCCGCGATCCAGCGCCTTCAACCGACACCCGGGTGAGGCCGCATTGGTCCACATATGTCGTCCGCATCGGCTCGGGCAGCGGGCCGTCGCCGTGCGCATACTCTTCCCGTTCGCAGTCCTCACAGCGACGATGAATCGTCCATTCAAGCTTGCCAGTGATTGCCGTGTCCCAGAATGCCACCCGCGTCCTGCCGCCGCAGGCCGCACATGTCCGGACAACCTCAGCGATACACATACAGCTGCCACCTCTCAGACCTGGGATGCGCGCAACACCGACTTTCTACTCTACGCCGTCTCTCCCCAGCCCCGCATTCTGAAGTATCGCTTGATGATGAGGTAGAACCGTGCCTCCTGCGCACTACCCAGGGGGTGGTGCGGGCTGGCTATGCGGCCGTACCAGCGGTGATGCAACTCCTCATGGACGATCGAGAGTCGCAGTGCTCGGCGGCTACTGAAAGACAGCGGTCCGATCTGGACCCCCTCACCGGGTGACGAGACTCCGCGTCTCGAGAACGGGCTGTACTGCGGTGTAAACGACAGCCGGAGGTGAGGAAAGTCCTCCCGGATTATTGCTTCGATCGCGCGGTTGCGGCTCTGCGCAGTACTGCCGGTGACGTGCGACAGGTCGGCAGTCCATTTGCTGAAGCCATCTTCACCCTCAGCTTGCTGGTCAGTTCCGCCGCTGTCGTCACCGGCCGTGTCGGAGTCCTCGGGATCCTTCGTCTGCTCCGGGTCATTCGCATCCTCGGAACCCGTCGTCTCGTGTTTGGGTTTGTCGGCGTTCTTGTCGGATGCGGCGACGCCGGAGTCGTTGTTGGGGGGTGAGCCGTTGCTGCCGCCGTTGCCGTCGTGACCGTCTCGGTGTGAGGGGCCGGTGTCTACGCCGGGGACCTTGACGCCGAATTTGTCGGCGAGTCTCCTGGCGGCGGCGGCCGCGCGTTTGCTGAGTCCTGCGCCGCCGGACAATGCGTTCAGGAGCATCTCGCCGACGACTTCGCCGACGGTGACGCCGCAGTCGTAGGCGTTGGCGTCGCCGCCGAAGCACGTGGCGAGCTGTTCACAGATGCCGGTGATCGCGCAGGCCCAGCCCATGAACTCGCTGCCGGTCTTCTCCTCCCACTTCTTCGCGTCACCCTCGAACGCGTGCCATGCGCTCTTCGGATCCTTGAGCATCTTGCGGATGCCCCGAAGCGTGGCCAGCATCTCCCAGGGACTGACGGTGTTCCACAGACCCCGGAGGAAACCTCGGGCGAAGTCGCCGAACTTCGACAGGCCGCTCGGGTCCGAGAACGTGACCGGGTTGTTGTCCGAGTACGAGTAGCCGTGCAGCTGCTGCGGCGTGCTGAAGTCGATGAGCGGGTCGACGGAGATGAACCTGCCCGTGTTCGGGTCGTACTCCCGCGCACCAAGATGCACCAGCCCGGTCGGGTCGTTGTCGCCGCCGACGAAACCCTTGCTGTTCGGCCACGTCACGACTGGGCCGCGGTTCTCCCCGTACGGCGTCTGCCGCCGGCGGGTCACCGTCTGCGACGCGTCAGCGGTGATCGAGACATTGCCGGTGCCCTGCTGGTCACCGCACAGCCACGCGATGCCGCCACCGGCACGCTGCCCGACGGTCTCGCCGTTGAACGAGTAGTAGCGGGTCGCCTGCACGGAGCCGCCGGTGAGCCGGAGCTCCATCCCGCCGCCCAGGTACAGAGTGGCACCGCCGCCACTGTCCTTGGCGAGCAACCGATTGCCGTCGGCGTCGTAGATGTAGGACTTGGTGCCGGTCGTGTCGGACACCGAGGTGAGGTGACCCTCGACGTCCCAGCCGAGGGTCTGCTGCCCGTTCGGGCCGGGCCGGGAGAGCGTGTTGCCGGTCTTGTCGTAGGTGTAGCTGGAGGTCTTGATGACCTGCCCGGTGGAGTCCTTCAGCTTGCTGTCGGTGAGCAGGTGCGGCTGTGTGCCGGCGACGCCCTGGTTCGGGTAGGTGTACTCGGTGGTCTGCAGCCCGGTCGGCGTGAGGTGGTCGATCTCCTTCAGCCGCGAGCCCGTCCGCCCCTTCGGGTCGGATGCGGTGCCGAAGTCCCACTCCTGCCAGTACGGCGCCGGACCGCCCATGGTCGTCGACGCGGGCGCGGTGGAGCAGTCGCCGCTCTGCGGGGTCCATGCCTGCTTGAGCCGGCGGGCGTGGTCGTACTCGAAGCACTGCGTGTCGCGCTGCCCGTTCAGCGGATTGTCGTCGATCTTGAGAAGGTTGCCCGCGTCGTCGTACTTGTACTCCGCATCCGCCACGTACGCCGACCCGACCGACTTCAGTACCGCGAGCCGCTTCAGGCGGTGCGTCACATCGTCGTACTCGGCCTTGCTCTGCACGAACGGCGCACCCGTCAGCGCCGTCGACCGAATGATGCTGCTCGACTCACCGAACTCGGTGTAGGAGGCGTCAGTGACGTAGTGCGTGACGTCGCCGTAGTTCGTGCTCAACGCCTTCGGCAGGCCGTACGTGCTGTCGTACTCGTACGTCAGGGTCTCGCCGGCAAGGTTGCCCGTCGTCGGCAGGACCACCGTGTTCGGGCTGCCGTCCACCTTGTACGTCATCCGCACCGAGTACGAGGTGCCGAAGCCCTCGGTCACCGGCAACGTCACCCGGGTCTGGGTCGGCCGGTACAACGCGTCGGCGGTGATCAGTTCACTCTTGTACTCGTTGCCCCCCACGAACCGTGACATGGATTTGGTCAGGCCCTTGGCCGGCAGGTCGTACACCGCCTGCGTACGGACCGTTCCGGTGATGCTGCCGTCACGGGTCGTCAAGGGCCGCCCGAGGTCGTCGTACGTGTACGCGAGGATGCGGTCCTCTGCGTCCTTGGACGTCTCGAGCTGGTCGTACGCGTTGTACGTCAGCTCGGCGGGGCCCCTGTCCGGGTCCACGGTCTTCTTCAACCGGCCCAGATCGTCGTACTCGTAGGACCAGACGTTGCCGGACGCGTCGGTGACCTTCTCCAACTGACCGGTCTTGTTGTACGTGTAGGAGGTCTCGTCGTACGTGCCGGTCGGGGTACCGCCGTGGTACTCACGCAGCTTGGTCGTCTGCCCATGGCTGTCGGTGAACGTGGCAGTCGCGGTCCCGCCCAGCGGCGGCGTCACCGTGGTGTAGTCACCGTAGTACGTGGTGACTGTGCCCCACTTGCGCACGTTGTTCGACCACAGGGCGCTCTCGGTCACCCTGCCAGCCGTGTCGAATTCGACCCGGGTCTGCGTCGGAACGTCCAGGTCGGCGGGCTGATGCAGGGTCAAGCCGGCCGTGCCCGTGGTGTCGTACGGCTGGTTGCTCTTCCAGACGCGACCCGCCGTGTCGTAGAAGTTCGTGTCGGCGATGATCCGGCCACCGCCAACCGCTCGGCCCTGGATCTGCCGTGGCCGCAGCAACCCGTCGTAGATCTGGAACACCGACTGGTAGTTGCCGTTGGCGTCCTGAGCGAGGGTCTCGATGCCGTTCACTGAGGTTTTGCTGATCGTGTACCGGTACTCGACGCTGGGCGTGTTCAGGTTCGTGGCCTGTGGACGGTCCGCGAACCACACCTTCGTGCGGCGCCCCAGGGCGTCATACGCGGCCGAGGTGATCCGGGTGTTGATGTCGGACTCGGTGAGGACCTCACCATGCGCCGGGTCGATCGTGACCTTCGTTTCCCACAGCTTCGGGTTCTTCGCGGTCATGCCCGTGAGCGGGCCACCCGTGGCCGGCTCGTACACCGTCGAGGACACCCGCCCGGCGATGTCGGTCGACTCAATGGTGCGGCCGTGCACGTCGTGCTTGTACGTGCCGACCGTCTGGAACTGGACGTCGCCGCCGTTCCAGGCGCTCATCCGCTCAAGCTTCGTGACCAGGCCCTTGGTCGGCGTCACACCGTACGCGAGGTTGTCGTACGTGAGCCGGGTGTCGGACAGGACCTGATCGGCTGCGGACGGCCCGTTGGCGGTGCAGTCTCCAGCCCAGGACCGAACCCGCTTCGCCGAACGCAGGATCCACACGTTGGGGTCGGTGTTGGGCAGGTACTCCTGCAGCGTGCACTTGTCGTCGGTGGTGTCGTTCGGGTCGCCGAGGTCCTTCACCTTCAACGGCACACCCTGCTGGTCGTTCTCGGTGACCGTCTCGAACCGGCGCCACTGGTTGTTGCTGATCAGCGCCCGGGTGGCGGTCTTCTCGCTGGCCACGTACCGGGACTCGGTCACGACGCCGTTGATCGTCCGGCTCGCGGCCGGGGTCGCCGACCGCCACGGTGTGGTCACCGTGGCCGCGTTGACCACACCGTCCAGGTACACGAGCTGCTCGCGAACCGACCCGGCGTACTGCTCGTAGTCCAGGACCGGACCACCCTCCAGACCCTCCACGTTGACCGTGCGGGTGCCCGAGGCGGTCTTGTCGCCGTGCATGCCCCGGAAGTACAGCGACTGCACCACCTGCTGCTTCGGGCCTTCACCGATCTTCGTCTTTACGACCGGGTAGCCACGCCACTGTCCCCACGACTTGTACTTCGCCTGGACCAGGCCGTCCTCGCCGTCCCAGTGCCACAACGGCAGGTTCTGCGGGTTCTCGTAGTCGTAGAACGTCTTGGTGGCGCTACCGCCGGCGGTCAGGTCGATCTGCTGCACCGAGTCCACGACGTACTTGTGGAAGTAGTCGGTACGAGGCTGGGTGTACCCCTGCGGCACCCACTTCACCGGGTAACACCGCAGCGTGTTGGAGTCCAGCGCGGAAGCGTTCGGCAGGCGCCCCGGGTTCGTGCAGTCCGGGTCGCTGTAGTCGATCGCGATCTCCGCACCCGCCTCCGTCCGGATCGATGTGATCCGCCACCAGTTCATCGCCGGCGCGAAGTCCGACCACACCGCGTCGACCCGGTTCGGTAACTGGATGCCTTCGAACGTCACCTCGGGCAATGTGATCGCGGCGCCGTTGAGGCCCTTGTGGGTGATGGCCTCCAGCCACAGACCCGCCCGCGTGCCGTCGCCCGGGTCGGGGAACGACTGCCGCAGTACCCACTGGTCGACGTCCTGGTACCTGCCCTCCGCGGCCTTCCACACCTTCGTCGTGACCGTGGTGAGCCGCGTGCTGGACCAGAACGTCGGCGCCGACTGCCAGCACGTCCCGGACGAGGCGCAGTTCTGGTCCCACGGGGTGTCCGGCCAGTTCGTCTTGTCCTTGGTACCGCAGTTCGCCGTCACACACCGGTCGGAGACCCCGAAGTAGACCTGCGCCGGCGCGGCCGTCGTCGTGTACACCGTGTCCGTGCCGCTGCGGTTGTCGGTGCCGTAGTCGATGCGCACCGGGTAGCTGTCGCGGTAGTAGAGGGTCGGCGAGTTCTCCTGCTTGTTCTTCGCGTAGTAGTTGGCATCCCGCGCGTACCAGAGCGAGGCGGTGTTGCCGTAGACGTCCTCGATGTAGTCGAGGTTCCACCGGTACGCCTGTACGCAGAACGAGTTGGCGAACGATGAACCCTTGCACGGCTCACCGGTGTGGTTGCCGGCAACCGGAACGGTCGCCACCGAGTTGGTCTCGGGCTTGTTCGTCGTCCAGCCCGGCAGCCGGTTGCGGCCGAACCAGTATTTCGTCCCGTCGGCCGCGGTGACCTTCCAGTATTCGCCGTCGTTGTCACCGTTCGACGCGCCCGTGATCCGCTCGATCCGCGACCCGTCGTCCTGAACGGGGTGCCACAGACCGTCCGTGTCCTTGAGGAGCTCGCCGCCACCGTTGTTGAGCGACATCACGGCGTTGTCCGTGGCCCAACACATGTCGCCGGTGTCCTCGGAGTTGTTGCCGCCGTTGGCCTTGTCGTCGGCACAGCCCACGTAGCGGCGCTCGATGAAGCCCGTCTCGTACGAGAAGCCCTCACCGACCCAGCCGGGCTGACTGTTCGACGCCGCGTGCCGCCCGTCCACCGACTGCGACGAATACGACAGCCCCACCGTGGGGGCCGGACCGCCGACGGCGGGTGGGACCCGCATCGGGTAGGACCACGAGAACCCACCGCCCGAACCACCCGACGACCACGTCGACGACGGCGACAAGGTGGTGGCGCCGAAGTCGCCGGCACCGCCCGACGGGCCCGCCGCGAGCGCCACCATGACGTTGCCCGACGTCAGCTTCGACGCTGCCGCGGTCGTCACCGACGCCGGTAGCGTCACCTCACCGGACACCGTCTTGGACTTCACGTCGTTGTCGGACCGCACCGGGATCGGGCGGCACGCCGCGTCGTCGGGCGTCGTTGCGTGGCACTCGGGGATGACCAGCATGCGGAGCCGGCTGCCCCAGTCGGCGCCGAACGCCGACTCGAACGCCGCGTAGCTCGTCTCCAGCTTCACCGCACCTGCGGTCGCCGCGTTGTCGGTCCGCGCGACCCGGAACATGACGCCCTGCACGCCGGCCGCGTGCACCTCGTCCTGCGACAACGTCTGCACCCGTACCTGCTCCGGGCCCTTGGCACCGGCAATCACCCGCAACGGCGTGCCCGGTACCGACACTGCCGCGTCACCCGCCGACGCGCTCCCTGACGCCCGCAGTTGTGTGCGCGCCGCGGCGATGTTCACGTCCGCGGTCGCGGCAGCCGGCCACTGCACCGAACTGACCGTCGCCCGGCGTGCCGCCGCCGACGCCGTCCCGGGCTGCGGCGACTTCAGGCCTACCGTGCCGCCCGGCACGTCCTTGTAGCGCTGTGCCGCCTCGGGCTTGGTCACCTTCGGCGCCGCCTGGACGGGCGGCACCACGAGATTACTGGCGGCCAGCGACAGGATTACCGACGCGGCGACCGCGCGCGGCACCCGCCCGAACAGCCGACGACGATGCCAGCGGAACACACCGCCGTTCGATCCGAAGACACCGGTGAAGGACACAGTTCCCCCGCAGACATGGGTGAGCGACCTGCCGTCGTCAGACGAAGGCAGGTCGGGCAACGTCGAAAAGACAGGAGTGAAGACTGGAGATCTAGTTGGCTTATGCGGGCAGGTCGACCGAACGCGCAATCACGTCGGCCACTGTCTTGCACGCAGCGCGCGCAGGCCACCGAACATGCGAAGCCTCCCCGTCAGGCTCATGCAGCACATCGAGATCAATTATCGAGCAGGGCCGAAACTAGGCCATCCATCCATCGAAGTCAAGGAATCACTGTGCGTATACAACAGCAGCAGTCGCCTCGATCCGGACAATCCTTCTGTGTCGTCATGATCTCGCGGACGTCGATTGACACGGTGGTCAAACCACCCCTACGTTTCGGTCACTTTCACTCCGCGGGGGCATCTGTGACCAAGCTTCAGCGTGCCGGACGTCGATCTCGACCCGGCACTCTCTCCGTCCGGCTCGCCATGGCCGCCGCGCTCGCGGTCGCCTCCACCGGGCCGGCGGTGGCGCTCGTGGCCGGCAGCGCCGGCCCGGCCGCCGCCGAGCCCGGGCCGACAGGGCAGAGCACGGCATCAGCGGCCGAGCAGCGAGCGGCCGAGACCGCGGCGATGCGGCGGGCGATCGAGAGCGGCCGCACGGTCGAGGTGGCGAACTCCAGGTCCGAGGTGGCACGGGTCTTGGCGACGCCGCGCGGGACGCTGGTGCGGGAGAGCTACGCCGTGCCGCACTGGACGAAGAAGGACGGCGCATGGCGGCAGATCGACTTGTCGCTGCGCAAGGACGGCGCGACGCTCACGCCCGTGGCGTCCGTTGCCGACGTGCGGTTCTCCGCCGGCGGCGACGAGCCGCTCGTCACCCTCAACGGTGCCGGCGGCGCGCTGCGGCTCTCCTGGCCGTCGAAGCTGCCGGCGCCGCGGATCGTGGGCGACACCGCGGTCTACGAGTCGGTGCTGCCTGATGTCGATCTCCAGGTGCAGTCCACAGTGGAGGGATTCGGGTACTCCCTCATCGTCAAGACCAGGCAGGCCGCCACCAACCCGGCGTTGGCGAAGCTGCGGTTCGGGCTGTCCACCACCGGATGGTCGGTGCGGGGACGGCCCGGCGGCGGCTACGAGACCCGCGACAGCACCGGGAAGACCACCGCCTCCGCCGGCCCGGCGCTCATGTGGGACTCCTCCGGCGTGCCGCTCGCGCAGCGGTCGTTGGCTGCGGCGCGGACGGCGGGCCCGGACTCGGTGCTGCGGCACGTGCCCGAGGACTCCCGCAAGGCCGACCTGCCCACCACGGTTGAGGACGGCGCGCTGGTCATCGTCCCCGACCCGGCCATGCTGGCTGACCCGAGCATTGCGTTCCCGGTCGTGATCGACCCGTGGACGGGTGTCGGCAGGACCCGCTGGGGCTACACCAACTCCACCAACGCCACCCGTGACGACGGCATCGTCCGCGTCGGGCAGAACACCGACGGGTCCGGCACCTACCGCTCCTTCTTCGCCTTCGACCTCAGCTGGCTGCCCGGCAAGCAGATCCGCGGCGCCAAGTTCATCACCCTCATGACCCACTCCTGGTCGTGCACCGCGACCCCGGTCAGCCTGTACCGCACCGGTGACCTCACCGTCGCCGGTAAGCAGACCTGGTCAGGCCCCGGGCTGAACCTGTTCGTCGAGACCAAGTCGGGCAACGCTCACAAGCCCTCCGGCGGCGACGGCTGCAGCCCGAACGCGCAACCGAACATGTACATGGAATTCTCGAACCAGACGCTGCTCAACGACGTCATCAACTTCGGCCAGGGCCGGGGCAGCTACACCCTCGGCCTGTCCGCCCGTGACAGCGACGGCACCGACGAGACCACCGGCAACCGCTGGAAGAAGTTCGACCAGGCCTCGACCGTCATGTCTGTCGAGTACAACAGCCTGCCGAACACACCGACCGCCGCGTCGCTGACCACACACACCGACTACACCGCCGCCGGACAGGCCTGCGTCACCGGCACCGGCCGGCCGCTCGTGCGGTCCATGACGCCGTGGCTCAAGGCGAACATCTCCGACCCCGACGGCGACAACAGCGGCCAGCTCTCCGCCTCCTTCACGCTCCAGCAGTGGAACGGCACCGCCTGGACCGCCGTCGCCGGCTGGCCCAAGGGCGACTCCGGTGTGCCGTCCGGCACCCTGGCCGAGGTCCAGATCCCGACCGGGACGCTGACCAGTTCGAACTATCGCTGGCAGGTACAGGTCAGCGACGGGCTTACCGGCACCTCGAACTGGTCACCGTGGTGCGAGTTCACGGTCGACACCACACCACCGGGCATCGTGCCGACCGTGACCGCCGCCGACGGCCTGTACCCGGAGTCGCCGCCCAACAACGTCATGCTCGGCTCGGTCGGCCGCAGCGGGCAGTTCACCTTCGGCGCCAACGGCGAGACCGACATCGTCGACTACGAATACCAGCTCAACAACGGCGCGAAGACGTACGTCAACGCGTCCACCACCGGCGGACCGGCCACCGTCTGGATCACCCCGACCCACGCCGGCGAGAACGTGCTCACGGTCCGCTCCCGCGACGCCGCCCAGAACGCGTCACCGCCGAAGGACTACCGCTTCCTCGTCAACTCCCACTCCGCGCCCGCAGCGGCCTGGAAGATCGATGAGGGCGCCGGCACCACGCTCGCCACGACCCCGGCTGGCGGCCCGTCGGCCACGCTTATCGGCGGCCCGGCCTGGACCGACGGGCGCGTCCTGGGTACGCATGCCGTCAGCGGCAAAGACTCCGCGCTGCGCTTCGACGGCGTCGATGACCTCACCGCCGCACCCGGCCCGATCGTGGACACGTCGAAGAGCTTCAGCGCCGCTGCCTGGGTCCGGCTCACCGGCAGCGCCGCGAGCCAGCGCACGGTACTGTGCAAGGAGGGGTCGATGGCCTGTGGGTTCGCCATCATGTACCTCCCCGCGCCGACGAACCGGTGGGCGCTGACCATGTACGGCAGCGACGTCGCCGACGCACCGACCGTCTACGCCACCTCGGCTACCGCGCCGGTCTTCGGCCAATGGACGCACCTCGCGGTGTCCTGGGACGCGGGCTTGAAGACCGCCAAGCTCTACGTCAACGGTGTCGTGGCAGGCCAGCTCAGCCGCCCCACCAACTGGAACGCCACCGGCGCATTCATCACCGGCAGCGGCAGGTGGAACGGCGTCCGCCAGCCCACCTTCCTCGGCGACATCGCTGACGTAAAGATTTGGGACCGTGCCCTCGACCCGTCGGTCGACCTCGAGCCGGTCAACGCGCCGGTCGTCACAGGTGAGTGGGCCATGGAGGACTACGACGAGGACGGGCCCCGGCAGGTCACCGACGACTCCAACTACCAACGCCCGCTGACCCTCACCGACGCGCCCGGCGTCACCTGGTGCGACAGCTACTCCAGCACCGGCCTCTGCTTCGACGGCGTCTCCGGCGCCGCCACAGCCCCCTCGGTCGTGCGCACCGACCAGTCGTATACGGTCACCGGCTGGGCCCGGATCACCGACACCACCGTGTCCCGCACCGTCTTCTCCCAACAGGGCACCCGCGGCGCCGCGTTCACGGTCCGGTACGACCATGCCGTCGACCGGTGGTCGTTCGCCGTGACCGGCACCGACGTGGACGCACCGGCCGTCGTCAAGGTGAACTCGACCGCCCCGGCACAGCTCAACAGCTGGGTCTTCCTGGAGGCGATCTACGACGCGCAACTCGGCAAGATCCGGCTGTTCGTCGACGAACAGGCGCAGGGCGAGGCCTACGTGACCGCGAACTGGAACGCCACCGGGTCATTCAACCTCGGCCGGACCCTCCAAGCCGGAGCCGATGCGGAGTTCTTCGCCGGCGACATCGACGACGTCCGAATCTACACCGGCGCCCGGCGTACCATCACCAGCGCCGTGCCGACCAACACGCTGATGCTGCTGCGCTCCGGCCTCGCCGGCAAATGCCTGAACAACACGGCCGGCGCGAGCACCGACGGCAACCCCGTCACCTCGTCCGCCTGCAACGGCGTCTACAACTCCCAGCTGTGGACCATGCACGGCGACAACACGATCCGCATCGCGGGCAAGTGTCTCAACGCGCAGAACTCCGGCACGACGCCGGGCACACCGGTGGAACTCGGGACCTGCACCAGCGCGGCGACGCAGCAGTGGCAGATCGGCCCGTTCAACTCGCTGCGCAACTCCGCCTCCGACCTGTGCCTGGACGTCTGGAACGGCAGCACGGCCGACGGGACCCCGCTGCAGCTCTGGACCTGCTATGGCAACGCCGCTCAACAGTGGACCCCACAGTGGACCGGCATCGGCATGATCCGCTCCGGGATCCCCGGCAAGTGCATCAACAACAACCTGGGGGCCATGACCAACGGCAACCCGATCCAGTCCTACGACTGCAACGGCGGTCCGGACACCCAGATCCTCACCGTCCTCGGTGACGGCACCATCCGAATCGCGGGAATGTGCCTGGACGTCGTCGGCAACAGCACCGTCAACGGCGCCAAAATCCAGCTGTACACCTGCAACCTGGCACCGAACCAACTCTGGGAGGCGGGGCCGAACAACTCCCTACGCAATCCGGCGTCAGGTCGATGCCTGGACGTGCCGAGCTCCAGCACCGTGAACGGGACACAGCTGCAGATCTACGACTGCTACGGCAACCAGGCCCAGGAATGGTTCGTGCCCTGACCCAACCATCGCGACGGGGAACCGCGGGCGCGGGTCCCCGTCGCGTCACGGCGCCGCGTTGATCTGCGGCGGCGCGGATCAACGCGGCGCAGGTCTCCGGGCCGGCGGAGAACATGGTCGCGGCCCGGTTGTATCTGCACTACAACCTTGTCGTACCACCACGACGATGAACTATCGACGTGCTCGTCTCTGCCCGGCGGGATGCCGCTGCGGCACGGCCGCTCTTCCCGCCGGCGTGGCGACGACGTTGACAGGACGGTGCGGCCCACGGAAGTGGTCACCGACGCGGCGCAGGTGTACCCGGCGGTGCTTGATGAGCTGGCGCCCTCGGTATGGCACCACGTCGAACGCCACGCCAACAACCGGACAGAGGCGGGCCGCAGTCAGTTGAAGCACCAGCTCAGACCGATGCACGGGCTCATGACGGACCGGACAGCACAAACGATCATCGTCGGACACGCTTTCATCCAGAACCTGCGCCGCGGTCACTACGAACCCGGCGTCGACACCCCGCACGGCCTCCGCGTCGCCGCAGCATTCACCGAGCTCGCCACTGCCATCTGAGGCCGGCCGCCACCCGCCCAAACGCGCCCTCCGATCAGCAAACGCAACGGCGCCCAGCGACCTGACCATCCGCCTTCAGCAACGGCGAGATCGGCGGCGTCGCCGAACAGACCGTCGGCCGGTGGAAGCTCGACGCGACGACAGGCGACAGCTTCTGTCGGACGGTCGCTCAGCGGAAGCCACGTCGTGGGCGACATCGACGACGTCACTGTCGACGGGTACGTATTCTCCGCCACCGAGGCAGTGGGCGCGTCGTAGTGCTCCAGCTGCGCTTTCGCGTCTGACGATTGCAGGGTTGCGATCCGGGTCGCCGCTGTGGCGTTGGCGCTGTTGCACGGCGGGCGCATCGGGTCATTCCGCCTGCGCGGCTCTGCCCGGCGCTGTGCGGGTGTCGTCAGTTTCGCCGGACCGCGACGACGTAGCCGCCGACGTCGGTGGCGTCGAAGTGTGCGTCGTCGATCGCGGCGGCCGGTAGGCACAGCTCGCGTGACTTGACGCCGTCGGGGTAGTTCTCGTCCTGGTACCGGAACCGCAGGCAACCGTCCTTGCGCTGCAGCACGATCACGTCGATGCGGTCGTACGGGTTGTTGACCATGGCGTTGGCGAACTGGTCCGGCCACGGCACCGACTGCAGCCACTGCAGCACCGCGATGCGCTTGCGGAACTGGGCGGTCGGGTGCGAGTACGCGAACTGGTACTCCACGAACCCGTAGTACGGGTAGAACGCGTACAGATCCTGCCGGTCGCTGAGCACCACCGGGTGGCCGGGGCCGTGGTAGCGGGCGTCGATGGCCCGGCGCAGGTCCTCCGCGGGCGGCAGCCGGCGGTCCGCGTCGGGTGTGCCGGTGGCGTGCCGCGGCATGGTCCCGTCCGGCAGCACCGTGTTATGCGCCAGCGGGGTCAGCTCGTCGTCCAGGACGCCACCCACATAGCGGTCCGCCGCGAGCAGGCACAAACCGGCCACCAGCACCACGGTCAACCGGCGGACCCGGTCCTCGTCGAAGCGCCGCCGCGCCTGCCCCGCCAGCCGGTGCAGCGCCAGCACCGCCGCGCAGACCAGGATCAGCGGGACCAGCTCGCGCATCTTGAAGCTCATCAGCGGCACACCGGCCATGATCATGAGGTAGCCGGCCGCGTGCCAGGCATACACCGCGGCGAGGAACACCAGCAGCGACCGGGACAGCTCCTCCCCCGCCGTCCACACCAGGAACACCAGCCCGAGCAGGCACACCACCCCGAGCACGCCCGGCTCGAACATCGGCAGCGCCAGGTCCGCGAAATTCGCCAGGAAGTACCGGTTGTTCAACGGCCGGTACTCCACCGCGGTCACGATGTCGTACACCAGCGGCGCCCAGAACGGCGCGGACCCGGCCACGGTGACCGCGAAGACGAGCAGCGCCCGCCGCACCCGCTCCCACGACAGGTGCCCGTAGCGGCGCTCCACCAGGATGTGGATCGCGGCGACGAGCACACACACGAACAGGTAGTAGTAGTACGTGGTGAACAGCAGCGCGCCGATCAGCCCGAGGACGACCGGGTGCAACGGCCGCACGTCCGGGCGGCGCACCCCGTGCATCGCGTGCAACCACCATGGCACCACCGACACCAGCACGACCAGCGCATACGGCTCGTACACGACGATCCCGGTGGTCAGGGTCGCCACCGCCATGAACGCCGCCAGCCGGTCCGGCACGATCCGCTTCCACAGCGCATAGGCCAGCAGCGGCGCCACGAACGCACCGACGATCTCAGCGACCTTCACCATCTGCCACGCCGGGACGTCGAACAGCACCGCCGCCCGGCCCTGCAACCACGGGAACAGCGGCGCGTAGTACGTGTGCAGGCCCTTGTAGAAGAAGTCGGCGCTGTGCCATGAGTCGGCGAACCGGGTCGCCGACTGCATCCGGAACGCCTGATCGGTGTCCCACAACCCACCCAGACCGTACGGCGTGCCACGCAACGCGCTCGTCACCGCCGCCGCGCTGATCGCCGACACCGCCGCGACGATCACCCCGGCGTCCCACAACGCCCGCCGGCGCACCGCCCGCACCACCACGACCGCCACGACGAACACCAGCAACAACTCGAACGTCCGCAGCTCATACCGGGCTAGGCCACCGTAGCGGGTCACCGCGCCGTCGACCGAACCCACCGCCCAGGCCAGCACCGCCCCGACCGCCACCGCCGGCAGCAACGTCAACGGCCGGCGCCACCGGGCCGGGGCGGGCCACGGAACAGCCGACTGTGGTTGCGCCGGCCGCTCCGGCTCAGGCTGCTCGTCGCCGCTCAGGCCGTCGGTGTGCCCAGCAGGATCGGAACGGGTGATAGACACGCTGCCGGGCCTCCTAGCCGCACGAACGTCCGAATGCGCATCCTAGCCTCGGCGCGCATCGACAGTGACCCGTTCGTCGCGATCGACCACGTGCGGACCAGCGATGAAGTGCGCTCGGATCGCTCCCGGTCAGCTCCTGACAGGACAGTCAAGGCCGCAGCGGACTGTTGTCGCACTACGCAGCGCATCCCGACTGGTCGCTCGCGACCATACAACTGCTCTCGGCCGCCCTTCGCCAACTCGGCGTAGGTACCGCGCTGCTGCCTCACGGCAGCACAGAGCGCGATTGCCGTCTGCCCTCCGGATCTATGCGGTCCGATCGAGCGCACCCCGGCGCCGACGGCGAGCCGGCTGGTGACGTTGTCCGGCCGCAGCGGTTGGCCGGGGGCGGCCGGTGAAGATCCACCGCGAACGGAACGCTAACGGATGGCACCCCGCGACACTGACAGCACTTGATTTTGCGTCAAGTGCGATGCGTCCAAAAGGGGACCAACCTGGCGTTGACTCGGGCATTCTGCCGGTTTTGGCCGAATTTTTGTTAGCGCCACCGTTAGCGCGCGCTAACAAGAACTGTCCAATGTGTACATCATGAGCTTGAATATTCCCAGCTCACACTGTCGGGACGGCGGGATTCGAACCCACGACCCCTTGACCCCCAGGCTCGTAACGACTCTATTACGGAGTGTTGCCCGATGCCGGTCTATGCCCTCACGTCTTCCTGACCTCTTCATACTACTCCTTCCCCATGCCGGCTGATGACGCGTCATCCTTCCGTGTCCGCGAGGAGTCGATCTCCGTTGTGAGCCTGTTGTGAGCGCTTCCCGGTCAAGTGCCGTTCATGATGCTGCGTCCACGCTGTATTCGCGGTCGTCGAGCGGACCCTCGGGATGGTCGTGTTCATGCTGCGTTCAGCACGCCGACGGCCGCGCCGAGGTCCGGCGTGATGGGCCCAGCGATGTCGTCCGCAGCCTGGCGTCGGCGGCCGGCATTGACTCGCGAGTAGTAGCGCATCAACGTCGCCGGGGCATGACCGAGACGCTCAGCCACCTCAGCGATGCCGTACCCAAGATCCAGCAGATTCGAGGCGACCACGTGCCGGATCTGATGCGGGCCGAGCGGGCGCACCCCCGCAACGACCGCGAGCTGGTTAAACCGGTGCGTAACGTTGTCCGGCCGCATCGGCTGACCCTGCCGGCCGGTGAACATGTAGCCGGACACCAGCGCCTTCTTCGCTCGCGGCCTGATCCCGGTCAAGACCGCGAGCGTCGTGGGGTCGAGCACCAGACTGCGGACGCCGTTATGCGACTTGGGCGGCTTCTCCCGCACCCGACTCGCCGGATCCTCAACGACCCGCTGCCGGCGAACCGTCAACGTGGCAAGGTCCGGTTCCAGATCACGCCAGCGCAGACCGCACAGCTCGCCGCGGCGCAGACCCGTCGTCAGCAGCAACCGCCACAACGGATACAACCGATCACCAGCAACGTGCTCATGGAACGTTCGGACCTCATCCACGGTCCACACCGGCCGCAGCTCATCAGACTCCCGCAGCTTACCCGCACCGAGGGCCCGGCCAGTCTGTTCGCCGAACGCCTTGCCCAGCACCAGATACAACGTCCGCAGCGTCGTGCGGGAGTAGCCAGCCGCCTCCAGCTGCTGGTAGGGGTCTGCGCCACCAGCCTCGCCAGCACAGGCCCCCGCCGCCCCGTCCGACCTGACCGCCACGCCTGTCAGCCCTCACCGCCATCCGTCTACAATGGACGGACAACTCCACCGACGAGACCGGCTTCACCGTCATCGACGGCAGCAGGTCCCGCACCACCGGCGCCAACTCGACGTCACTGGCCTGGGACGACCTCACCCCCGGCACGTACGTGTGCTTCAAGGCCCGCACCTCCGGCCCCGCCGGCGTCTACGCCTACTCCCCACCCGGCCAGCAGGACTGGGCCTGCACCACCACGCCCGCCGCGTAGGCCCGACCCTTGTCCGGCGTTTGTGCGCTGCGCCCATGGACGCCACAACCGCCCGGTGAGCTGCTGGAACTGGCCGAGGAAGCGCAGCGGCGGCGCCGATCGACCCCGGCGCGGACCCTGCACGACCACGGCTACCTGGTGTTCTGGGCCAGCCGGTACGATCTGGCGCAGCGCCCCTTCGAGCAGGCCCTGACGCTCGCGGAGGAGCAGGGCGACGCCTCCCTGCAGGCGCTCGCGCTCGCCGGCCTCGGCAGGGTCGCCATCAACACCGACGTGCCGGAGGCGGTGCGGCTGCTGCGGCGGGCGCAGGCGGCGACGCAAGACCTCGACGACGCCGACCCCGGCCGGTCGAGCGCCCCGCACGTGCTCGGTATGGCCCTGCAGGGCCTCCGGATCGTGGCAGACCGGGTGGATCGTCACCGTTGCGCGGCAGTCCCCTGTGCACCAGGGATGCTTTGCCGCACTTCGATGTGAAAATCCTCGGACAGCAGGTCGCCGGCGAAGTCGCAGCCGACAAAATGCCCGATCGTCTGCCCGATCTGATGGCCGGCAACATTGACCAACTCTTCGTCCCGAGCGACCTGCCGCAGCACCTCCAGTGCCCGCGGCTCACGCCAGTGCGCGATGTCGGAGAAGGCTTGGACGCGGATTACCGGATCTGCCGAACCGTCCAGCGCCACCTCGGCGAGGCGATCGGCCCGCCAGTCCCATTCGAGAACACCCTCCTGCCCCAGGTCGGCCAGGAACTCCGCGGGCGGGCAGTACCCGTGCTCGTCCACGTAGTGCAGGATCATCATCGGGGCGCAGTAAACATCACCCCGTCGGGTGTAGTGAGGTGATCTCAGCAAGAATTGCTGAGGTAGCGGTGCTCGAAGTGGGTGAGGACGAGTGCCGCCCTGACGAATTCGCTGATTCTGGTTGGGC
>NZ_JBFAIC010000118.1:0-18167 GCF_040654515.1 Dactylosporangium sp. NPDC050688 | reverse complement strand
GCGCCCGGGGGCCCACCCGGCGCTCCGCCGCGCCCGGCCCCGGGTGGCGCGGGTTGCGGGGTGGGGTCGGATCCGACCCCACCCGGCACGATCCTGAGGGTGCCAGCCACATCCGGGCGGTGGCCGGTCAGACGCAGAGCTTGCGCAGGGCGTCCCAGTTGGTGCCGGCCGGGCAGGCGGGCGGGCTGCTCGCCACGAAGACGGGCGCGTGGCCCGCGGACGGGGCGGCGAGGCCGCCGACGGCGCCGAGCACCGCCGGGACCACGGCGCCGGCGAGCAGGCCGAGCAGCAGTTTGCGCGCACGGGTTCGCATGATGGGTGTCCTTCCACGAGGTTGGTCGGAGCGTCTGTCTGACGGGAGCTCCACCGTCCGAGATGCGCGAATCGGTGGGCGGGCGCGTCCGCTCGCAAGTGACTCCCTGGCCGCGATCGACGGCCGTCGACACAGGGTCCAGAAGTGCTTGCCGGCAACCTTTGTGTCACTTGTACATTAATCCCGGGCAGGGGTTTATGTCAAGAGGACATTTATGATGGACGGGCTGGTGGACTGCCGCCCGGCCACCCGCGTGCGGCTACTCGACCCGGTGATCGACTGACCCGTCGCCGATGGCTTCCGCACGGACGGTCGCCCCCCGACCTTTCCTGGTGCCGCGTGCCGGTTCGGCGCCGCGGCAGGCCCTTTTCGCGGAGGTAGCCGGGAAACGGATGTGACAGGCTGACCCGACGCCCGAGCCGGCCGTCGCTGACCGCGGCGCCGGCCCAGGACGTGGCGGTGCCAGGATTCGCCGACGATCGGGAGGCGGTGCCGTGACACAGCACATCACGGTGGTCAACGGCTCGGCCTACGGCGTCGTGGGCGCCGACATCCACGTGCACGGCGACGGCACACCCGTCTATGTGCTCGCGGCCTGGGCGCCGCCGCCCGAGACCGACGACGGCTGGCTGCGGGAGCTGCCCAGCCGGATGCTCAACGCCCGGTTCGGGGTGGTCCCGTTCACCGGCCGCGTCGACGAGCTCGAGGACCTGCGCCTGTGGCGCGGGCGCCCTGGCCGGCTCTCCGCGCGGTGGCTGTACGCCCCCGGCGGCCAGGGCAAGACCCGGATCGCCGGGCAGTTCGCGGCGCTGAGCCGGGCGGAGGGCTGGAAGGTCGTCGAGGCGGTGCACGGGTCCGGCGCGGTCCACCCGTCCCCGGGCGGGCACGACATGGCCACCGATGACGCGGCGGGACTGCTGCTGATCGTCGACTACGCGGACCGCTGGCCGCTGTCGCACCTGCGGGCGCTGCTCGGCAACGCGCTGCTGCACCGGCCCGGCGTGCTGACCCGGGTGCTGTTCCTGGCCCGCACCGACGACGGGTGGCCTACGGTCCGCGCGCTGCTGGCGAACCTGCAGGCGTCGACGTCGCGCCAGCCGCTCCCGCCCGTCGATCCGGCCGCACGGGCCGAGATGTTCCGCGCGGCCCGCGACGGCTTCGCCCGCCGGTACGGGCTCACGGACCCCTCGGCTGCCGCCATCGGGACCGTCGACGGCCGGCAGCTCGCCGCCGCGGACCGGGGACTGGTCCTGGCGTTGCACATGGCCGCCCTGGTCGCCGTCGACGTACACGTCACAGGAAGGCGGCCGCCGCAGGACATGGCCGGCCTCACCGTCTACCTGCTCGACCGGGAGCATCTGGCGCGGTCGGAATCCGGGGACGCCGCGCTGGCGGGCACGGCCGGTCAGGTCGTCTTCGTCGCCGCGCTCACCGGCGCGGTGCCCCGCACGGACGGCCGGGCGCTGCTCGATCGGCTCGGCCTGCCGGTGCCGTCGGACCGCCTGCTGGACGAGCACGCCGCCACCTACCCCGCCCCCGGGGATCAGGTGCTGGAGCCGATGTATCCGGACCGGCTCGCCGAGGACCTTCTCGCGTTGAGCCTGCCCGGGCATCCCTTCGACTATCCGGCCCGGCCGTGGGCGGCGTCGATCCTGCCGCTCCTGCTCGACGACACCCGCACCCCGACACCTGGTGCCGTCGTCTCCCGAGCGGTCACGTTCCTCGCCGCAGCCGCCCAGCGCTGGCCGCACGTCGGCGGCGGGCACCTCTTCCCGCTGCTGCGTGACCGCCCTGACCTGCTGCTGCGGGCCGGCAACGCGGCCATCGCCGCGTTGACCGCCGTCGAGGACCTCGACCTGGCGGTGCTGGAGGCGGTCGAGCCGCTGCTGCCCGCGGGACCGCACGCGGATCTCGACGCGGGCGTTGCCGCCGTCGTGACCCGGCTGACCGGGCATCACCTCGCGACGACCGACGACCCGGCCCGCCAGGGGCGCCTGCACGGCTATCACGGGTGGCGGCTGAGCATCGCGGGACATCACGAGGCCGCGCTGGTCGCGACCATCGAGGCGGCGACCAGGTACCGGCGACTGAGCACCAGGGATCCGGACACGTATCTTCCCGTGCTCGCCGCGGCACTGAACAACATCGGCACGACGCTGGCGGAGCTGGGCCGGCGTGCGGAGGCCCGCGGGCCGGCGGAGGAGGCCGTGGCGATCCGGCGCAGGCTCGCGGGGCGGCGCGACGACATGCTGCCGACGCTGGCGCTCGCGCTGAACAATCTCGGGACCCTGTTGTGGGAGCTCGGCCATCCCGAGGACGCCGTCGCGCCGGCACAGGAGAGCATCGAGATCCGCCGGCGGCTGCTCGACGAGGACCCGGAGCGGCGTTCCGGGCTCGCGTCCTCACTCATGAACCTCGGGCTCCTGTTCGCCCGGCTCGGCCGGCTCGACGAGGCGCTGGCGGTCACCCAGGAGGCCGAGGCCCTCTACCGCCGGCTGGTCGACGACGACGCCGTGGCACATCTGCAGGACCACGCGCGGTCGTTGAGCAACCTCGGCAGCCGGCTTGCCGAGCTCGACCGGTTCGACGAAGCGCTCGGCGTCCTGATCGAGTCGGTGGCCCTGCGTCGCCGGCTCACCGCCGCCGATGACTCGCACCTGCCCGCCCTCGCCGCGGTCCTCGGCAACGTCGGCAACGTCCTGGCCAGCTCCGGCCGGCCGGCGGAGGCCCTCGACGTGACCGTCGAGTCGGCGCAGCTGTACCGGCGGCTGGCGGCCGGTAACCCCCGGGCCCACCTGCCGGCCCTCGCGATGGTGCTGGGCAACCTCGGCACCCGCCACACCGAACAGGGTGACATCCCGGCGGCGCTGGAGGCGGCGGACGAGTCCCTCGCCATCCGGCGGCAGCTGTTCGCCGCGGACCCGGATGCCCACCTGCTGGACCTGGCCGGCGGGCTGACCACGTTCGCGTCGGTGCGGGCGGCCGGTCGCGTCCAGCTCACCGAGGCGATGGGCGCGGTGGCCGAGGCGATCGAGCTGTACCAGCGGCAGCGGTCCCCTGATGAGCGCCGGTTGCAGGCGGCGCAGCGGGTCCGAGATGTCGTTGCCGAGGCGCTGCACCGGGCCACTACGATGCAACGGTGACGACCGTGGTGGTGCTCACCGCGCTGAATGTGGAATACCGGGCAGTCCGCAGACACCTGACCGACGTGCGCCGCCAGGACCATGAGCACGGCACGGTGTTCGAGGTGGGCCGGCTCGCCGGCAGCGATGCCACGGTCGCGTTGGCGGTCGTCGGCGAGGGCAACGTCGCCGCGGCGGTGCTGACGGAGCGCGCGATCGGGATGCTGCGGCCGGCCGCGGTGTTGTTCGTCGGCGTTGCCGGCGGTCTCAAGGACGACGTCGGCCTGGGCGACGTCGTCGTGGCGACCAAGATCTATTCCTTCCACGGCGGGAAGGAGACCGACGCGGGGTTCCGCCCGCGGCCGCGCGCGTGGGAGATCGCGCACCGGGTCGACCAGCTCGCCCGCTACGTGGACAACGCGGTCACCTGGTGGCCGGGGCCCGGGCCGGTCCCGCCGGTGCACTTCAAGCCCATCGCGGCCGGGGAGGTGGTGCTGAACTCCCGCACGACCCCGCTGGCGGAGCAGCTACGGACCACCTACGGCGATGCGGTGGCGATCGAGATGGAGAGCGCGGGCGTCGCCCACGCGGGGCATCTCACCGCGATGCCGGTCGCCACCGTGCGGGGGATCAGCGACCTCGCCGACGGCGGCAAGGAACACGCCGACGGCCGGGGCTGGCAGCAGAAGGCAGCCGAGAACGCGGCCGGGTTCGCGATGGCCCTTGCGGCCCAGCTCGCCGGACAGGGCGCCGCCTCGCCGGCCGGCGACCGCCCGGCCGGGCCGGGGACGGTGCAGTACACCACTGTGGACGGTGGCAGCGTCGCCTACGTGGTCGCGCACGGCTCGATCGTCAACCACCCGCCGCTGTCCGGTGATCGGCCGCGGCCGGGCCGCCCGGCGGGCCTGCGCTGGGAACGGCTGACGAAGCCGGTGGACGTGCAGTGGCGCGAGGACCTGATCCGGTCCGCCGGCATGGGGCGCAGTGCGATCGAGCTGCACCTGGTGCCGGATGGCGGCGCCGGCCGGCTCGAGGTCCGCCGGCTGGCCGCAGCCGCCGACGAGCTCAGGGTGCTCGGCCGGTCCAGGGGCCACTTCGGCCAGGCCGAACGGGTCGACGTGGGCGCAACGGCCCAGCTGGCGTGGGCCGAGGTCACCGAATACCGGTCGGGTCCGGCGGGACTCGCCGTGACGCGTGACGGGCAGCTGTCCGCCTGGTGCCCGTTGCCCGCCGACATGATGGGAGCGGTCCTGGACAAGGCCGACCTGGTCCCGCGGCTCACCCGCATGATCGACCTGCTGGTCGCCGTCGACGGACGGGCCACGGGCCGGGTCGTGCCGGCGGTGGGGACGAGCGGCGCCGGCCTGATGGCCGAGGGCAGCGTGTCCTCGATGCCCCGCAGCAGCGCGTCGCCGCGCCTGGGAGATCTGCGGCCGCCGGCCGACGACGCGCTGCCGTTCGACGACCTGGTCGACCACGCCGCCGACGTTGCCGAGGAACTCACCGAGCGGCTGCTGGCGGCGTTCCGGAACGCATGAGCACGGTAAACGGGCAGGGCCGCGATGCGGCCCTGCCCGTCCCCCTCTCCCTGCCGGCGGCAGCCGCCGCCAGCCAGGTCCCCCACATTGAGTCTCGCGGTGGCGCCTACCGCTGGCCTACCGCCGCTGCACGGCGGCGCGGGGACTCGTCCATGGCGCCGTGACGGATCACGTGGACGACGAAAGCGGCGGCGTTCGCGGCGGCCAGCCGCTGTGCGTCATCGGTCTTGCCGTGACCCCAGTCGCAGATGCCCTTGACGATGATCCAGTCGGTCTTCTCCGGCGCCGCGGCCGCGTAGACGCCGGCGCCCTCCATCTCACCGCCCTGTGCCTCCGGGTCGATCCGGAGGAGCTCGTCGACGAGCTGTCTGGAGTTCACCAGCGTGCTCGAGGAGAGCATCGTCCCGTAGTGCACCTTCGTGTCGTCGAAGTCGAACGCCAGCATCGTGAAGCTGCTGGTCAGCCGGGTTGACGCGGAGACGAGGTCGCCGCGGACCAGGGTCATCGGCGGCCGGTCGTCGCCGTGGTCGACGACCTTGCGGTGGTCGATGGCCCGCATCTGGGCGCTCACGATCACGTCGCCGAGCTCCTGGGTGCGGGGGCGCAGCCCGAAGCACAGCCCGGTCAGGATGATGTAGTCGGGTGTGACCGTCTGGATCAGCGCCGCCGCGGTGATGGCGGCCGAACTGGGCCCCACCGCGCCCGGGGTGGTCTGGACGAGCAGGATGTCGGCGTTGGAGATCCGGCCGAGCCGGAACACCGTCTGGCTCTGGACGAACTGCACCTCGGGTTCGACGCCGGTGACCTTGCCGACCGCGGCCAGGACGGCGGTCCGTTCGGTCGTCGTGGCCACCATCAGCAGGACGGTGGTGGCCTGGTGCAGGACATCGTCGGTCGCGCGGATTCGTGTCAATTCGGTCCTCCTCGCTCTGTGGAAGCGGATGATGACGGCGGCGGTCAGGACGCAGACGCCGACCGGCGTGAGCAGGCTCGTGAACCAGCCGATGCCCCATGCCTGGGAGGACCCTGGTGACAGCCCCGGTGGATCGGTGAAGGAGAGGCGCTGGGCGAGCCAGCGCAGTGCCGACGGGTAGGACGTCGGGCGGCCGGCGCACCCGGTGCCCTCGCACGCGGCCCGCTCCCAGCTCGGCACGAAGGCCGCCATGACGAGCACCAGGGCGGTCGCGCCGGCGAAGAACCAGAAGGCGAAGCGCTGCGGCCTGTGGGTGCCCCCCGCCGTCGCCCGCAGCGCCGCGGGGTCCGCCATTTCGCCGCCGGACCAGCGGGCGACCCGCGCCCGCATCGGGACGGTCGTGACCCCGGCCCGCCGGCAGGCCAGGGTCTCGGGGGCGGTCGAGCCCAGCAGTGCCGCGCCGCGGTTGTCGCCCCTGCGCTGCAGGTCCAGCCGGATCAGCCGGGACAGGTGCCGGTCGACCGCGCGCAGCAACTCGTCGGCGTGGTCCTGATCCGTCTCGTGACACAGGACCATCGACCACCGCTCGCGCGGGAGGCAGGCGGCCGGGGCCACGCCGGCCGGGCGGTGCGGACGGGGCGGGGCACAGTGGAGATGCCGGCGGCGGGACACGACCAGCTGGGCGGTCAACACGGCCAGGTACAGGACCGTGGTGACGATCAGCAGCTGTCCGGCGGCGGCGTCGACCCAGGCGACGAGCGGCAGCGCGGCCAGCAACGCGACGCCGGGCGGCGCCGCCGTCGCCAGGACCTCCCAGCGCCGGTCGAGCGCGCGCAGGAGCCCGAGCCGGGCGCCGGGCGGATGCCGCACGACCGCGTCCGCCGGCGGCAGCAGCAGCGCGAACGATCCGGGGCCGCGCCAGATCAACCGGCCGTCGCGAGCGGCGACGTACAACATCAAGGGGAGCGGGGCGCGCGCCCGGAAGATTCCAGACGCCCCTTTCGGGCGGATCAGGTCGATGGCTTCGTGACCGAACTCCGCGGCACGCACCGATCGCGCCGCGACGCGACACGCCCGCCACGACGGCTGCGCGCATCCGGCCACCATCCCGGGCGCCGGTGTCGGATCTGGACGAGACTGCACTGGAGCTCCCTAGGTCGAGGGGCAGGCCCAGGCGACCACCCGGTGCCGGTGCGTGTCCGGAAAACATCGGGGACGGATCGGCGTTTCGCCGGTCATCTGCCTGCTGCTCAGTCTCGATCGGGTGGCCTACCGGCGCCCTGCCTTTGATCTACCACCGACGATGGTGGTGCGACGCTCAGGAGCTGCCCAGACTGGCCAGTGCCGCGACTGCCCGGTCGTGAAGGTGGGCGGCGTGGCCGGTGGAGAAGCAGTCGGCGGCCGCCCGCAGGTGCTCGGCCCGGTCGGTACGCCGCGGCGCAACGTCCGCCAGTGACAGGTGGATGCGGCCCTCGAGCACCGCGTCGCCGGCACCGCGGCGCGCCAGGTGCAGCGCTCGTTGCAGCAGGTCCAGCGCGCCGACCGGGTCGCCGTCGAGCCGGGCCACGTCCGCCCGGCCGAGCTGTGCCCTCGCCCGGCCGATCAGGTCGCCGCTGCCCGCCGCCTCCTCCTCCACATACCGGAAGTGCTCGTCCGCCCGGCCCCGGCGGCCGCGGGCCAGTTCCGCGCAGCCGAGCCAGTACGCGCTCTGCGCCCTCAGCCGGGCCTCGCCGATCTGCCCGGCCCGATCCGCCGCGTCCGTCAGGTACCGCAGTGCGGTGTCGGGATCGCCGAGATCGAGATGGCACTGGCCGATGTACCGCTCCACCTGCCACCGCCCGACCTCGTCGCCGGCCGCTTCGTAGCCGGTCCTCGCCTCGGTGAACGCTTCGAGTGCCGCCGCGAAGTCGCCGGCGCGGCGCAGGTTGTTGCCCAGGGTCCGCAGCGCGAACGCGAGACCGTGCGGGTCCGCGAGCTCGCGGAACAGTGTGACCGACCGGCGCAGGGCCGTGATGTCGGAGACCCCGTCGCGGCGGGTGTCCAGCACGGCCGGCTGCCCCAGCACCGACAGCATCGCGGCCTCGCCCCGCCGGTCGCCGGCCGTCGCGGCGGCTCTCAGCGCCACCTGATGGGTGGGCACCCAGTCGGCCAGGCACCCGTGGATGTTGCAGAACTCGTGTGCGGTGATGCTGAGGTCCCACGCGATGCCGGTCATGCCCAGCGTGGCGGCGTGCCGGACCGCCCGGTCCAGGTTGGCGCGTTCGGTCTCGAACCAGCTGGCCGGAGCGGCCTGCGCCGCTTGCAGAAGGCCGGCGGGCACGTGCGGCAGGGACATCTCCGGGTGCACGATCTCGAAGTTGCCGCCGTAGATGCCCCGGTGTGCGCTGCGGGCCAGGACCGTGAGTGTGCCGTAGACCCGTTCCATGACGGCGCGCCGGGCCGGCTCGTCGAACCGCTGCTCGGCCTTGTTGCGCGCGGCCAGCCGGGTCAGTTCGTGAAACCGGTAGCGGCCGGCCCCCACGGTCGTCAGCAACCCGATCCGAGCCAGTTCGTCGAGGGCGGTGCCGGCGTCGGCGCCGAGGACCGCATCCGCCGTCCAGCCGTCGAACTCGGCCAGCTCCAGCAGGCCGAGACCGGCGAAGACCTGCCGGGCGCGCTCGGTGAGCCGCTTGCTCCCCGCGTCGATGCAGGCGGCCACGCTCTGGTCCTGCCAGGTCAGCGCGTCGATGCGCTGCGCGGAGATCAGCTCGGCGACCTCGGCGGTGGTGACTCCGGGGTGGCCGGACCGGATCATCGCGGCGATGACGACCGCCAGCGGCAGGCCACCGCACAGCTCGGCGATCAGCGCCACCGCGTCGCTCTCCGCGGGTGCCTGCGGCTCGCAGCGCCGCACGATCCGGTCGAACAGGCGCTGGGCGTCGTCCAGCGGCAGCGGGCCGAGTTCGGGCAGGTGCTCCGCACCGGCGACACCGGGCAGCCGGCACCTGGCCGTGATCAGCACGGCGCTGTTCGGGCTGCCGGGGATGAGGTCCCGCACCTGAGCCTCGTCTGCGGCGTCGTCGAGGAACAGCAGGACCCGCTGGTCGCCGAGCGTGGTGCGGTACAGGGCAAGACGCTCGTCGTAGGCATGGGGCACCTTCGGTACGTTGAACGCGCGCAGGACCCTGGCCATCGCCTCGGCAGCCGGCAGCGGCTGCGGTCCGGTGCCGCCGAGTTCGAGGTGCAGATGCCCGTCCGGGAACCGGCTGCGAAGCAGGTGGGCGACCCGCCGGGCGAGTGCGGTCTTGCCCGTGCCCGCGGATCCGGTGATCACGACGATCGGCGGGGTCTGCGGCGCCTGTGGGGTCAGCAGCCACTTGGCGTGATCCACCAGGTCCTGCCGGCCGACGAACTCGGCCGGGTTCGGCGGCAGCTGCCGCGGTGGTGCGGCCGCGGCGTCGTGCCGGCGCGCCCCGTGGGCGCGGTCGACCGCTTCCCGGTCGTCGCGCGCGATCGCCCATTTCAGCTCGGTCAGCGGGCCGTCGGGGTCCTTGCCGTAGAGCCCCGCCAGCGCATCGCTGTGCGTCTCGTAGTGCCGCAGGGCCTCCGGTGTGCCGTGGCCGGTGCGGTACAGCGTCAGCATGAGCCACAGGCACACCCGTCCGTCCGCCGGGTCGGCCGTGAACGTTGCCCGGAGATGGCTCAGCAGCTCGTCCGGCTCGCCGTGCTCGAGTTCGGCGAGGCGGATGACGGCCTCCCTGCGGTGCCGCTCCGGCTCGGCGCCGAGCGCCGCGATCAAGGGTTCGACGGTGCCGCCGAAGCGCGGACCCTGCCACTGCCGTAGCGCGTCGTAGAGGTGCGCCCGCTCGACGTCGTGCTCCCGTGACCTGCGTGCCTCGGCGGCGTCCAGCAGCGACCGGAGGAAGACGAGCAGGTCGACGGCCGTCTCATCGATCTGCAGGCGGTAGCCCTGCTTCGTGACGGTGACGATCTTCCCGCATCCGGCCTTGCCGAGCTTCATGCGCAGATAGCCGATGTGCTTCTGCACCTGCGTGGTCTTCGAGGGCCTGCCCTGCCAGAACCGCTCCAGGTCGGCGTTCGGGACGACACTGCCGGCACGCAGGACAAGGAGCGCCAGGATGTACAGTTCGCCGTTGCGGACCGCCAGGGGCGGGCCGCTCGCGGGCTCGATCGACGCATGACCCAGCAGGCGGATTCGTATGCTCATCGGCGCGTCTCCGTTTGGATGTCGTGTCCGAACATGACCCCCGCAGACGCAAATTACGCCGCGTGACCGGACGTAGCCACTGTTGGTAAGCGTCCCGACAGGCCGCCGGTAGGCTGCCGGAAGGTTTGCATTACGGGGTGGCCAGGAGTGATCGGCCCGTTCCGGGCGGTCATCGCTACGGCCCTCCGGCGCCGATGCCGCTGCGCGTATCACGCTGGGTGAGGGCGGGAGGGGCCGCCGTGGCCGAGTCCCAGGCGACCGAGAACAGCCGCAGGCAGTATTCGTACATCGCGCTCGGGTTGCCGTACACGAGACACGGCGACGACCTGCCGTGCTCGTGCGCGGCGTAGGGCGTCAGGTAGGCGACCCGATCGGTGATGACCACCCGGGCGGTGTGCGGCAGGTCGAACAGCCGGAGTTCGACCTGGTCGGCGCGGGCCGCGTGGGCAGCCACGTACCGGATGTTGCCGATCACCTGGATGCGCAGCAGGTCCTCGGCGAAGCCCGGGTCGTGCCGGGTGACCTCGCTCGCGCGGCGCCCCAGCCAGGTCGCGTCGGGCTGGGGCAGCAGGACCTGGACCGACTCGATCCTGCTGCCGGCGTTCTGCCACACCGACTGGAACGTCTCCCGGGTGATCTCGTTGCCGCGGCCGGTCATGACCTTGACCCACCGGGCCCGACCCAGGTCCGCCCGCAGCGTCTCGCCGGCCAGGCGCTGCTGCCGGTGGGCATCGTGCAGGCCCGAGCCGGACAGGTTGGACAGCCTGCGCATCAGCCACCGGCGCCCGGCCCTCGTGCTCGACCAGCTCAGCAGCACCGCGATCAACGAGGCGGTCATCGAGGTGGCGATGCCCATCACGAACTCGTGCATGGCGATCCCTCCAGCCCGCGTGGGTCCGGTGGTCCGCGCGGCAATTAATGTCTAGTAGACGTTAATATTCGGGAGGATGTCAATCTCATTGATGTGCCAGGTCGAACACCGCGTCGCGCGGGCGCCGCGGGTCGGCGGCGCGCTGAGCCGTGGCGTGGGCAGATCGAACAACGCCCGCACGAGGACCACTCCAGGCCGCTGGCGGGCCTGACGCAGGGCACCGCCGGTCGGGTCGCACACCGGCAGCGGCTGCCGGCCGGTGACGAGTTTCGACCGCACCTGCCGGTCACCGATGTCGGCGAACAGGCACCACCCGCGAGGAGCAGCCGCACCACGACCCGAGCCGGCGACGGCCGGACCCGCCGCCAACGGCCCGGCGCCGGCTACCGTGACCGTTCCCGGACGAACCGACGCGGCCCTGCACTACGAGGCCCCTTCCTCGCTCCCGTTGGGGCGCAGCATCGGCGGATACAGCCGCTTGGCCGGCCCGGCCCGGTAGAGCATCGCCGGCCGGCCCGGCTCACGGCTCGGGCGGGTCCCGACCGGCTCGAGGAAGCCGTCGGCCTTGGTGACCTTCCGGTTGAAGTTGCGAGGGTCCAGCGCCTGCCCCCAGATCAACTCGTAGATCCTGCGCAGCTCGCCGATGGTGAATGTGTCGCCGCAGAAGGCGGTTGCGACGGTGGTGTCCTCGAGCTCGCGGCCGGCTTCGTCGATCGCGAGCCGCAGGATGTCGTCGTGGTCGAAGGCGAGCGAGGTGCCGTCCTTGTCCAGGGCGTCCACCGGCCACCACTTGGCCGTCGTCGCATCCGAGCCGGCGATCGGCGGCGGGAGGTTGGGTGCGATCGCGAGATAGGGCACGGTGACGATCCGTCCCCGCGGGTCGCGGTCGGGCCTGCCGAACACCCGCAGCTGACGCAGCGGCAGTGCGTCACCATTCAGGCCGGTCTCTTCGGCAAGCTCACGGACCGCCGCGTCGCGAATGTCCTCGTCGGGCCGCAGGAAGCCGCCCGGAAGGGCCGGCCGCCCCCGGAACGGCGCGTTGCCGCGCTCGACCAGCAGCACCTGCAGCGCGCCGTCGCGCACCGTCAGGATCACCAGGTCGACGGTGAGCCGGAGTTGAACGTGGGTCCGATCGCTGGTGCCAGTCTTGGAAGCCACCGCGCCAGCATATCTAATGTCGCCTTGACATGAATGGCGGATCGAGGTGCGTGGCGCGCCGGACCCGCCGGGCGGCGGCCGCGCGGATCGCTGAGCAATGGCCGCCGTCTGCGACTCCTCGCCGCGGCGACGCATCGGCCCGGGGATTTTGACAACGCCCCGGTCTGTCACGGCCTAGCCTGATCTGTGGAGCCTGGCCGGAAATGGCAGGCCGGGCAATTCCGTCACATCTTTTTTCGTACTCCCGTTGTCGCTTTCGGTGATATCCGCAGGTGCCTACCTGCGTCCTTTCTTTCGTTATTCGCCCGATGTCGATCTCGTCGCCGGCCAGGGTGAACGCACGCTTGCGCCGGTGGCGGGTTGATGCCAAGGTCCTACGGATTGCTGGCGTCGCAACGTGATCCGGGAATCGGTGCGATGTTCCACAATGGAGGAGGGGACGTGACGGATGCCCGACCAGAACGGCGAATCGACCGGATCTGGACGCCGGTCGAGGTATGCCGGCTGGTTTGGGGGGCGTCGTCGGCAACGCGCCGGGGGCCCGTCAGTCGGGGAGCCCGGCGAGACCGCGACCGGCGATCCCGGACCGGAAATAGCGCAGGGTCCAGAAGACAAAGCGCAAGGTCCAGCAGACATCGAGCGGGATCCAATGGTGGACACCCGCCCGATCCCGGTGTTCGACGAGCATTCTCACGACATCCAACCACGACGCCTCGGCCCTGTCGGGCGGCACCGAGTCAGGACGGACGGAGCATCAAGTATGAGTAAGCAGGACGACCTGTTACGCGTCATTGCGGGGATTCGACGCGCGATCCCGGAATTGCACGGCGTGATGATCGCGTCGACGGACGGCCTATCCCTCGCCCACGATTTCCCGGAGGCCGAGGCGGAGAACATGGCGGCGATGGCCGCGGTTGCGCTCGGCCTCGGCCAGCGCATCACCGATCGCGCGCATCTCGGCGGCCTCATGGAGACCGTCGCCCGCGGCGACTACGGCTACCTGGTCGTCTACGGTGCCGGGGAATCCGCCGTCCTCGTCATGTCCGGCCCCATCAACTCCAATCTGGGCCTCATGCGTATCGAAGCACGCGCCGCCTCCGCCCAGATCAGCCAAGTCCTCAAGTAGACGTTGGAGCTTGTCACATGGAGAACATGTACGTCGTCGCCCGCGCGGCCGTTGACCAGATGCCGCCGGAATTCCGGTTCCGGCCGCAGGACAGTGCGCTGATCCACAAGTACTGCGCGAGCATTCTGCCGCTCGAGCCGGAATTCGTCAGTGGCTTCTACGAAACGGTCTACGCCCATCCACCGACGGCCGCCATCTTCCACGACGGGGAGCGGCCCGACCGTGAGGCGACGCTGGCGAACTGGTGGCGACGGACGCTGGAAGGCCCCCTGGACGACGACTACTTCGCCTGGATGGCGATGGTCGGCCTGGTCCACGTGGTCCGGGGGGTGAGCAACCCCATGATGCTGGCGATGACGGACTACTTCGCGCGGTTCGTGATCGACCGCCTGCCCAAGATCGCGGCCGAGGCCGCGGCCGCGTCACCGGACGCGGCCGCCACGAACGCCGAGGTCTTCGAGCTCAGCTGGGCCTTCAGCCGGCTGCGCGCGACGGTCGGGGCGGTCATCGCGCACGGATACGACGAGGCGGTGGTGTCGGCGATGTACAACGTCGCGGGCATGCAGAAGTCGTTGCTCAAGCGGCTGTGCGACCAGGAGGCGGCGTCGGCCCTGCGGGAGGCGCGCAAGGAGATGCGCGGCTGACGCCGCGCCGGCAGGTCAGGTTGTCGAGCGTTGCATGGCCGGCTTCGGGGCGGGGACGAGCGGGACAAGCTGCTCGGCCGTCAGCCGGCTCTGCTGCAGCAGCAGGCCGAGGTTGACGCCCGCGTCGGCGGTCACCGCCATGACGTGGCGGTCCGCGACGGCCAGCACGCACACGACGGCCTCGGTGCTCCGGATGACGCAGTCGATGAAGACCCCTCCGCCCACCGTCGAGCCCACCTGGCTGCCGAGGGCCAGGATCGTGGCCGTCATCGCGGCCTCGTGCGGCTCGCTCTGCGCGCGGTCGCCGTCGACCAGGGGCAGCCCGTCGCTGGTCGAGAGCATGACCCGCCGCACCAGGGGCACCTCGGCCCGCAGGCGCGCCAGCACCTGGGCGATCTGTCCGGTGGCTGGCGGGCGGTCCGGGCGCGGGGCAGACGTCATTTCCATCCTCCGGTAGCAGTTACCGCCACGCCGTCGCCGGCGGCCGGTGGCTCGCGCCCGGCGATCTCGAGGAACAGCGTCAGCAGTACCTCGAGGGCGGACGAGCGGTCACGGGGATCGCAGACGACGATCGGGACCTCCGGTTCGATGCCCAGGGTCTCGGCGATCTGGTGCAGATCCTGTTCCGGGCCGGTGCGGTTGACCGCGACCACGCGGGGAAGCCGGGCCCCCATCGCGAGGGTGGCATCGATCACGACCGTCTCCCTCCACGTCTCGGGCTTGCTGGCGTCGACCAGCAGGACGTACCCGAGGGCGCCCTGGACGAGGATGCGCCACATGAACTCGAACCGGGCCTGACCCGGCATCCCGAAGAGGAGCAGCTCCGTGCGGCCGGCACCGGACCCCTCGTCGATGGCGAGCCGCCCGAAGTCCATCGCCGCCGTCGTGGTCGCCTTCGTCCCGGAGCCGTCGCTGGGGACGGTCTCCGTCGAGACGACCCCGCCGTCGGCCACGCTGCGGATGAACGTGGTCTTGCCCGCGGCGTAGGCACCGGCTACGACGATCTTGACCGAGGTCGCGGGAGTTGCGCTCATGTCCGGCGCCGCCTTCACAGCTTCTTGAGACGATCGATGATGCGGCGCAGCACGTCGGTACCGACGGCCGGCTGGCCCGCCATCGGGGCGGCGACCGCGGCCGCGGTCGCCTGGCGCCGTATCTCGGCCAGCTCACCGCCCGACGGTGCCTCGACCGCCTCCGTGGCTGCCTGGCGCCGTACCTCCGCCAGCTCACCACGCAACGCCCCCTCGACCGCCGCGGCGCCGCGGTAGACCGGAGTCTCGTCCTGACCGGCGAGCGTGGCCCCCGGTACCCGGATCGGCCACAGCGGCGGCGCGGGAGCGCTCAAGGCATCAGCCGCGGGCCGGCGGGTGAGCGCCGGGCAGTTCTCGGTTCCGGCCACCACGACGCTCCGGCTGCGCAGGACCTGTGCGGCGAGGTGCCATGCGTTGCCGGCCGCCACGGCCGGCAGCCCACCCAGCAGCAGCAGCCTGACGGCCCGCCATTCGTGGTGACCCAGGATGATCCGCTCGCCGGGATCGGGCCCCGGACCGAGGACCATCTGCGCGTGCAGGTCGATCCACGCGTGCGGGACGGCGACATCTCGGGCGACCGCGGCCTCGCAGACGGCGACGGCCTCGGCCACCGGCGATCGCATCGGTCCCCGGGACCGTTCGATGAGCTGCGCCGTCGCCGGGACCGGCGCGGGATCCGTCGCCGCGGCGGACGCCACCAGCAGCGCCTGGAGGTCGTGGGCCAGTCCCCGCACGCAGAGCGCGCTTCCGCAGTCGAGCCCGACCAGGTGCCCGTCGGCGACGAGGAGCCGCAACGGCAGTGCCGCGTCGGGAACAAGCATGGTGGGCCGGGCCGATTCGCCGCACTTGTGAATGAGTTGCCCGAGAGCGGACCGGATACGGCTGTCGATCACGGGACGTCCGTCCGGGTGCGGTCGAATTGCCACTGCGGTTGGATGTCCGGCACGTCTTGTCCTCCGCTGTGAACCCGTCGCGACCGGTTCCCAGTCTTCGTGGCGACGTCGGATATTGACATCAAGCCGCCCACCAGCGCAAGGGCAGGTCGGCTCTGGTCACCGGGCCATATCGAACCCGGCGAGCGCGGCAAACCAAAAGGAGCAGACCGCACCAGCGAACATGACGCATAGCAGCGATGGAAATACAATTAGGAATGTGACATCCGGTCATCGACCGGCCAGGTCATTTCTTGGCCCGGCTGCCCGGCGTGTACCGTCTTGACTCCGGCTGCCGGTATTTTCGTCGAGAGGGCCGTTGATGTTCGGTGATTTCGGCTCCCTCGCGGGCCCGGCCGCCTTACTTCTCGGGCTCGGAGTGGTCATCGGGATCCTCGTCGGGCGGTTCACCCGACCGCACGGCCGTGCCGGCACCCGCGGCGAGGCCGACGAGGCCCGCGGCGGCGCCGAGGACGTGCAGACGGTGCTCGACGAGCGCGAGGAGCAGCTGCGTGCGTCGCGGGCCGAGATTGCGCTGCGGGGGTCGCGGGCCGAGATCCTGCAGCTGCGGGCCGCCCTCGCCAGCCTCGCCGACAGCAAGGACGTCGAGATCGGTCGGCTGGAGACGGCGGCGATCGAGGCGCTGGAGTCGACGATCGCGGCCCACAATGAGCACATCAAACTCCTCGAGGAAGAGTTGCGCACCGCGAAGTCCGCCGTGCAACACCAGGAACTGCAACTCGCCGAGGAGCGCAACCGCACCACGCGCCTGCAGGCGATCCTGGCCGAGCGCGACGCGCTGATAGCCAGACAACTGTCCAGGACGACCGGGCACGAAGCGGGTACGCAGCAGCCCCTGCGCTGACGTCCGCGGCAACGTTGGCAACGTTCCCGGCGTCGCCGGCGGGGCGGGACCCGGCGAACGACGGTCAGGCGGCGGAGGTGCGGACCAGCGTTCTGATCTGGCGGAGCAGCACCGAGATGGCGGCCAGGTCGCCCGGGGAATCGCCGAACTCGCCGATGGCGTTGCGGGTGCGGGCGATCAAGGTGGCGTTGCTCTGCTCCCACTCGTGGACGCGGGTCTCGGCGTCGTCGTCGGGGGTCGTGGCGTTGAGGACCTCCGCCGTCAGTGCGGCCAGAGCGGCGTACAGGTCGTCACGCAGCGCCATGCGGGCGAGCGTCTGCCAGCGGTCCTCGCGGGGCAGGTCGGAGATCTTCGTCAGCAGGTCGCGGACCCGGAACCGCTCCGACAGCACGTAGTAGACCGTGGCCACCTCGTTGACGTCCTGGCTGGTCTGCGAGGCGACCTCGACGATGTCGAGCAGACCGAAGCTGTACATGATCCGGGTGGTCATGCCGGCGATCTCCGGCGGCAGGCCCAGCCCGTGCAGTGTGGCCGCGTCGGTGTGCAGCGCCCTGCGCTCCTGGCCGTGGAACAGCGCCTCCAGCTGCGGCAGCAGACGCGAGATGCCGGGGCGCAGGCGGGCGATCTCGCCGGGGACGTCGATCGGCAGGCGCCGGTTGGAGACCAGCCAGCGGACCCCCCGGTCGAGCAGCCGGCAGGTCTTCAGGTTGACCACCGTCTGCGCCTCCGCCGGGACCTGGTTGTCGAGGGACTCGACGGCACGGCGGAGCTCGCCCAGCCCGTACACGTCCCAGATCACCACGAATGCCCGGAGGATGTCGGCGGCGCCTGCGCCGGTCTCCTCAGCCGCGCGGTGGAAGAACGATGGGCCGCCGCGGTTGACGGCCTCGTTGACCACGGCTGTGGTGACGATCTCGCGGCGCAGCGGGTGCTCGGCCATCGCCTCGGCGAACCGCTCGCGCAGCGGGGTCGGGAAGTAGTCGACGAGTACCGCGTTGGTCCACTCCTCGTCGGGGAGGCCGGAGTCGAGGATCTCGTGCTCGAGGCCGATCTTCACGTAGGACAGCAGGACGGCGAACTCCGGTGAGGTCAGGCCGACGCCGAGCGCGGCGCGGGAGTCGAGCTCCTCGTCGGTCGGCAGCTCTTCCAAGGTGCGGTCGAGCTGGCCGCGGCGCTCCAGTTCGGCGATGAGCCGCTTGTAGACCGGCAGCAGCGGCCGGGACTGCGCGAGGGCGTCGCCCAGCGCGGTGGCCTGGTCGTAGTTGTCGCGCAGGACCAGCTCGCCGACCTCGTCGGTCATCTCGGCGAGCAGCGCGTTGCGGTCCTTCGGGTCGAGCGCGCCGTCAACGACCGCGCGGTCGAGCAGGATCTTGATGTTGACCTCGTGGTCGGAGCAGTCGACGCCGGCGGAGTTGTCGATGAAGTCGGTGGCGATGCGGCCGCCGCC
>NZ_JBFAIC010000117.1:0-18251 GCF_040654515.1 Dactylosporangium sp. NPDC050688 | reverse complement strand
TTGCTGGCGCCGTCCTGGTTGATGGCGGTGCCGCGGATGAGGGCGTGGATGGTGCGGCCCTGGGCGAGCGCGTCCGACAGGCGCTGCAGCACCACCAGCCCGACGCCCTCACCCCAGCTGGTGCCGTCGGCGTCGGCGGAGAAGGGCTTGCAGCGGCCGTCCGGCGCGAGGGCCCGCTGGCGGGAGAACTCGATGAACGTGACCGGCGTCGACATCACCGTGACGCCGCCGGCGACGGCGAGGTCGCAGTGCCCGTCGCGCAGCGCCTGCGCGGCCAGGTGGAGGGTGACCAGTGACGAGGAGCAGGCGGTGTCGACGGTGACGGCCGGTCCTTCGAGCCCGAACGTGTAGGCGAGCCGCCCAGACGCGACGCTGCCGGCGCTGCCCGTGCCGACGAGCCCCTCGACGTCGCCCGGGATGCGGATGCCGTGCCGGCCCCCGTAGTCGCCGTACATGACCCCGACGAACACCCCTACCGGGGTACCCCGCAGCGTCGCGGGCACGATCGCGGCGTCCTCGAACGCCTCCCACGCGGTCTGCAGCAGCAGCCGCTGCTGGGGGTCCATCGCCAGCGCCTCGCGCGGGCTGATGTTGAAGAAGCCGGCGTCGAAAGCGCCGGCGTCGTACAGGAAACCACCCTGGCGGGTGTAGCTGTGCCCGGCCGCTGCCGGGTCCGGGTGGTACAGCCCGGCGAGGTCCCATCCGCGGTCGGTGGGCAGGTCACCGATCGCGTCGACGCCGTCCGCGACGAGCCGCCACAGGTCATCGGCGTTGCGCACGCCGCCCGGGTACCGGCAGCCGATGCCAACGATCGCGATCGGCTCCCGGGCCGCGTCCGCCTGCTGCTTGAGCCGCCGGTTCTCCAGCAACGAGGCGCGCAGCGCCTCGACGAGCCTTGCGTTGTCCATGACTTCCCCTGTGGCTGTGTGGACGCGGTGGGAAAAGGGCATCCGGCGGCCGGACCCGCCCGGGCCGGGCGGGTCCTGGAACGTGCGGCGGGGTCAGTCGGACAGGCCGACGAGCTTGGCGCTGTCGCGCCAGAGGGCCTCCATCGCGTCGTCGCTCAGCGCGAGCTCGGACGGGGCGGGCCAGGTGAGCTTGTCGCGCACCACGCGGCCGTGCAGCTCACCGGCGGGTGGGGTGACGCGGCCGAGGGCGAGGTCGGCCAGGTGACCGCCGGCCGCCTCCCGGCTGTTGAAGCGCGGCACCAGCACCCGCAGGGGCGTGCCGAGCAGCGCCCAGAACGCCCGTACCGCCGCCGGGGTCTCCCGGAGCAGGCCGGTGCCGGGGGTGGGGCCGGGGTCGTAGGCGACGACCCGCCAGCCGTGCTCCTGCGCCTCGGCCGAGGCCGCGAGCGCCCGCGCGGTGAGGATGTTGCACAGCTTGGAGGTGGTGTACGCCCGGCCGCCGCCCTTGCGCGGGTCGGTGTCGCGGCCCGGGTCCTGGTCGGGGTGGGCGAGCAGCTGCGCGTCGGCGTGCCGCGGCACGGGCAGGATCGTCTTGGCCGCCGGGTCGTGCGTGGCGCTGGTGGTCAGCGTGACCACGGCGCCGGTGGCCAGCCGCGGCATGAGCAGCCGCAGCAGCAGGTAGTGGGCGAGGTGGTTGACGGCGAAGGTGGTCTCGAACCCGTCCACGGTACGGGTGTCGGCGCTGTGCAGGCTGACGCCCGCGTTGAGCACCAGGACGTCGATACGGGCCGTGCCGAGCCGCTCCTCGACCTCGGCGGCGAACGTGCGGACGCTGTCCAGCCGGGCCAGGTCGAGCCGGGGCGCCTCGACACCCTCCGGTCCCACGCCGCGGACGCCGAGCAGGACCCTGGCCTCGCCGGAGTCCCGGAGCCGCCGCAGGGTCACGGCGCCGAGCCCCGAGCTCCCGCCTGTCATCACGATGTTCTTCACGTCGCGCTCCTCCGGCATACCGTTGCGGATACGGTCGGGGCCGAGGTCACGCGGACCGTCGATCCCTACGCTCGCAACATACGCAGCCGGTACCCCGCAGAAGCACCCCTAGCGACCCCTGCTCGCGGCGGCCAGCGAGGCCAGTGGCACGGCCGGCGGCGCCTGCTCCGGTGGCGCGGCGGCCGCACCACGGGACCCGGTGAGCCGCCGGGCGGCCAGGGCGAGGCCCAGCGCCGCGGTGACCGGCCCGCCCGCGCCGCGCATGCGCTGCATGGTGTGCAGCAGCCACAGCCGCATCTCGGCGACGTGGCCGGGCGAGCCGTGCACGTCGTCGAAGACCCGGAACCGGGCGTCCGGCAGGTGCCGGCGCAGCAGCACCGGGTCACCCGCGGGGATGATCTCGTCGCGGCTGCTGAGCACCGCCGCGACCGGCACCCGCACCGCGGCCAGCTCAGCGGGGGTCAGCGCCCATCCTTCGGAGGCGAACGGGTCTGCGCCGGCCAGGTGGGTGAAGGTGCTCCTGGTCAGCTCGGGCAGCCGGGCCCGCCAGGCGGGGTCGGTGAAGAACCCGGCGACCGGCGGCCCGACCGTCAGCACCCGGCGGACCCTGGGGTCGCGGGCGGCGGTGCGCAGGGCGAGGTGGCCGCCGAAGCTCGGGGCGAGCACGGAGGTGTCGGCGACGTCGGCCCGGGTGGCGAGCCGGTCGAGCAGGTCGCTGAGCATGCGGCCGGACGACGGCAGGTAGCGCTGCCGGTTCTCCCCCACCCCGGGCAGCTCGGTGACGACGCCGGCCAGGCCGAACGCGCCGAGCCGGGCCAGCACCGGCGCCCACTGCTCCTTGACGCTGACGATCCCGCCGGCGACGACCAGCAGGGGCCGGCCGGTGTCCAGTCCGGTCGCCCACGCGGCGACGCTGCCGCCGGGCAGGTCGAGCTCGAGGCGTTCGATGCCGGTGCCGGCGCGCCGCCACGCGTCGAACGCCCGGACGCACTCGTCCTGCGCGGCCGCCCGGTACGGGTCGCCGGCGTAGGGGAACCGGGCCATCGCGTACGCCTGGCACGCGCGCAGCGGCCGGTGCCGGTCGCGTTCGGCGTCACCGGCGCGGCGCCACACCGCGGTCCACGAGTCCGGGTGCCCGGGCTCGTCGTTGCCGACCATGGCCAGGATCCGGCGCACGTCGCGGGCCGCCATCCCCTGCCCGCGCGCGTGCAGGACGGCGAACTCCTTCAGCTCCGTCAGGGCATGCATCTCACACCACCGTGACCAGGTCGCGGACCGGCCCGTCGGTGTGAGATGCATGCGGCGGCTGCAGCTGGAAGAACGCACCGGCCAGGATCCGGTGCTTGGTCGCCGGCCGGCGGTCCACCAGCCGGTACAGCGCCCGGCGCAACGCGACCGCGGGCGGGGCCGACAGCGCGAACGCCCGCTCCTGGCGCAGCTGCAGCGAGCGGGCCCGGCGCACCGGCTCCTCCCGGCGCAGCCGCAGCAGCCGGTGCACGTCGGGGCCGGTGGTGGGCACCAGCGAGGCGAGGGTGATCGCGTCAATGACGGCGTGGTTGACGCCCTGGCCGAGGATCGGCGACAGGGTGTGCGCGGCGTCGCCGATGAGGACCAGCCCCGGCCGGCCCCACTCGGGCAGCACGGTGGTGAAGATGTCCAGCAGCGTCGTGTCCGACCACGTCCGCACCGCCGCGCGGACCGGCCCGGCCAGCTCCGGCGCGAGCTCGTCGACCCGCCGGTGCAGCGCGTCCAGGCCCTCTGCCCGCAGCGCCTTCAGGCCACCCTTCGGGATGTTCAACCCGACCCGGATGCTGTCGGGGAACGTCGGCAGGAACAGCCCGTGCCGGCCGCCGTCGAGCCGCACCCGCAGCGCGGCCGGGTCCCAGCCGGAGGGCTGGGGCAGCCGGAACCAGACGACGTCGCGCTCCAGCGGGGTGCGGACGCCGTCGAGGCCGGCCATCTGCCGGACCTTGCTGAACCGGCCGTCGGCGCCGACGGTGAGCCGGGCCCGGACCTCGACCGGGCCGTCCGGGCCGGTCGCCCGTACCCCGGTCACGATGCCGCCGTCCTCCAGCAGTGACACGGCCGAGCAGCGGGTCCGCAGCACGAATCCGGGGTGCCGCCCGGCCTCCTCGGCGAGCGCGGCGAGCAGCGCCGGCTGGGGCAGCTCGACCGGGCCCGGGAAGCGGTACGGCAGCTCGGCGAACTCGACACCGAACGCGCGCCGCCCGCCGTCGCTGACCTCCAGCCGCTCGATCGGCAGGTAGGCGCCGGCCAGCCGGTCGAGCAGGCCGAGCTCGTCGAGCAGCCAGACCGAGTCCGGCGAGATCGACTCGCCGCGGAACGTGCGGTTGAAGTGCCGCGCCGCCTCCAGCACGACGACGTCACGGCCGCCCCGGGCCAGTTGCAGGGCGAGGGTCAGGCCGGCCGGACCGGCACCGACGACGCACACCTCGGCGTCGAGGATCTCGGCGCTCATCGCGCCACCTCCCTGGAATGCGGTCATGCGATGGGCAGGATCAGTGCGGACGGGCAGCTGGGATCGTGGTGGACGCTCTGCTCGGCGGTGAGCAGCGTCGTGGCGGTGGCGAGCGGTTCGCCGGTGCCGGGGTTGCGGGCGAAGCGCGGGTGCGCGCCGCTGGAGATCTGCAGCCGCACCCGGTGCCCGGCCCGGAACAGCCATGCGGTGTGGCCGAGCTGCACGGTGAGGGAGCGGACCCCGGCGGTGTCGGCCGGGGTGTCCGGGCCGACCCGGACCAGGCCGTCGCACACGTTGACGGAACGCCCCGACGGCGACACGTCGCACAGCCGGGCGAAGAAGTCGGTGTGCGCCCGGCTGGACGAGGCGAACAGCTCGACCCGGACCGGGCCGGTGACGAGCAGGTCCGTGTCCAGCACGGGGCCGGTGTAGACAAGCACGTCGGCGCGGCGCTCCAGGCGACGGTTGTCGACCGTTCCGGCGCCGGGACCGACCCAGGCGCCGCCGACGGCCGGGGTGGGCCGGGCCGGGTCGTACCGGTACGTGTCCGGTTCGCTGCGCGGTGGCGGCACCGGGGCGAGGCCACGGTCCGGCTGCAGGTACCACGGACGCTGCCGGATCCCGGGCGGCGGCCATTCCTGATAGCCGCGCCAGCGGTCCTCCCCGGGCACGAAGACCCGTACGGGGTCGGCACGGCCGGCCGCGCCGGGCTGCTGGAAGCGGCCGCGCAGCCAGTCGAGGGAGTCGCCCATCAGCTCCGGCCACGAGCGCAGCAGCCCGGTGTGGGTCCACGGGCCGATGGTCAGCGCGGGTTCACGGCCGGCGGCGCGCAGGATGCGGTACTGCTCCAGTACGTGCGGCAGGAACACGTCGTGCCAGCCGGACTGCAGCAGCACCGGGGCGCTCGTCGCGGCGACGGCGGCGGTGCGGTCGAAGCGGTCCCAGAACGGGTCGCGGGCCCCGTCGTGGCGCAGCCACTCCTCGAAGTAGGGGATGTCGCGGCGCAGCGCCTCGCGGTAGCTGTCGGCGAGCGGCAGCCGCCGGTAGGCGATCCGGGTCAGCCGGCGACGCTCGGCCAGCTGCCGCAGGTTGTCGCGGACCGGGCCGCGCTTGACCTGGGTGAGCTGCGCGGCCCAGCCGAGCATGGTGTCGAGCGCGAACGCGCCGCCGGGGAACGCGACCCCGCGGTACTCGTGCGGGCCGAGCTGGCTGACCAGCCCGCCGAGGCCCGGCGGGGTGCCGTCGCGGCCGAGCGCCCACTGCGTGTAGGCGAGGTAGCTCGGGCCGATCGTGGCGAACTCCCCCGAGCACCACGGCTGGGCGAGCAGCCACTCGACGGTGTCCTGCCCGTCGGCGGTCTCGTCGGCCCACGGCTCGAAGCGGCCCCCGGATCCGAACGTGCCGCGGCAGCGCTGGACGACGACCTGGAAGCCGCGTTCGGCGTACAGCCGGCCGTAGAGCAGACCGACCGGCACCTGCCAGCCGTACGGGTTGCGCACCAGCAGGGTCGGCAGGCCGCTGCCGTGCACCGGCGCGTAATGCTCGGCGATCAGCTCGACGCCGTCGCGCATCGGGATCCGTAGCCCGGTCGTCACCCGGACCTCGGGGGTGCCCGCGGCCGGCAGCCGCCACAACGCCGCGGCCAGCCGCGCGGCGAGGGCCTCGCCGCGCCGCCGGGCGGGTCGCGCGGTGCCGGCCGAGACGGGCGCGTCAACCGACATGGATGAGCCCGAGCGTGGCGAGCAGGGTCAGGTTCTCCGCGGCGCTCCACCACTCGACGACCCTGCCCCGCTCGATGCGCAGGATGTCGATGCCGGTGTTGGTCAGCGGTGTGCCGGGGGGCGCGGTCACGCCGGGCATCCCGCCGTTGTAGGTGCCGGTGAACGCCCACCCGCCGGTGACGTGGTCGCCGTCGCCGATCGGGCCGACCACGGTCTCGTAGCGCAGCCGCGCCATCGCCTGCACGCCGCCGATGAGGGCGACGGCGCCGGCCCGGTCCCGGATCTGCGACGGATCCACGGCCGGCGACAGCTTCGGGGAGTTGACCCGCAGCTCGTCGGCGAGCAGGTCGTCGGCGACGGTCAGGTCGCCGTTCCACAGCGCGATCCAGCGGTCCCAGATCTCCTTGTGGGTGTTCGGGTACGTGCTCATGTTCGTGCCTCCAGTCTCACCAGCGGGTCCGGGTCGTGCGTCGGAGTGGCGCGCCACCAGGCGGCGGTCGCGTGCAGGGCCTCGTCCAGCGGGGTCGGCAGCAGCCCGAAGTGCCGCGTGCAGGCCGAGGAGTCCAGCACGAACGCCCCTTCGACCTGGTGCGCGACCTCCTCGAACTCACGGATGCGCGGGTTGCGCAGCCCGGCGACGCGGCGCACGGCGCGGCCGACGGCGATCAGCCGCGGCCGGCGGGCGCCGGCGACCGCGCACAGCCGCTCGGCGAACTCGCGCTGGGTCAACGGCGGATGGCTCGGTACGTGCCACGGGCGGCCCCAGGCGGACTCGTCGGCGGCGAGGTGGACGAGGGTCCGGGCCGCGTCGAGCACGTACGTGTAGGAGTGCGGCTGGTCGGTGCGGCCGAGCACGACGCCCGGGCGGTTGTTCAGCAGGCGCGGCACGAGCATCTTGCCGGCGGCGCTCTCGGCGACCCGCGGGCCGAAGTAGTCGGCGGAGCGGATCTCGACGGCGCGCAGCCGCCCGGCCCGGTGCGCGGCCTCGGCGGCGAGCCACATGTCCGCCCGCAGCCGCCCCTTGGCGCCGTTGGGGGCGAGCGGGGTGTCCTCGGTCAGCGGCCCGGTCGCGCGGCCGTAGCCGTACAGGTTGGACACCGTGGCGAGGACCGCGCCGTGCCGCTCGGCGGCGGCCAGGATCGCCGCGGCCAGCGGCGGCCACTGCGCGGCCCAGTGCTGGTATGCGCTGGGGTTGGCGCAGTTGTAGAGCACGGCCGCGCCCGCGGTGTGCCGGTCCAGCTCGCCGGGGGCGGCGGCGTCGGCGGCGACCGCCTCGATGCCCGGGTGCCGCGGGGCGCGGCCGCGCCGGCTGACGACCCGGACGTGTTCGCCGGCCTCCGCCAGCAGCAGCGCGGTCGCGGAGCCGACCGGCCCCGCACCGATCACGACGTGGGTGCTCATACCGCCGCGACCTCCTTCGCGGTCGCGGGCCGGGTGGTGGCCGGCGCGGCGAGGCGTCGCCGGTCCCGGGCCAGCTGCGTCAGGTACCGGTACCAGTCGATCTCGACGGTGAGCCGGGGGGTCGCGGTGTACCGTCGGCGCACCCGGCGCTCGTCCTCGGCGATCTCGGCGGCGAGGTCGTCCGGGCCGGGCAGGACGGTGGTGCCGTCGATGAGGTCGGCGATCCACTCCGCCTGCGCCTCGGCCTGCACCGTGATGGCGCTGAGCGGCTTGACGAAGCCCAGGAAGTACAGCCCGGGCCGGCCCGGCATGACCATCCGCCGGAACAGTCGCATCGGCCCGTTCATGACCGGGGTCAGCGACGGCGGCAGGAACGGGAAGCTGAACCGGAACCCGGTGCACCACAGGATCGTGTCGAACGCCTCCGCCGTGCCGTCGGCGAAGACCACCCGGTCGCCGTCGAAGCGGTCCACCGCGGGGCGCACCGCGATCCGGCCGGCCCGCACCGCCGGCAGGAACCCCTCACAGGTCGCCGGATGGGTGCGCAGCACCAGGTGGTCCGGGTTCGGCAACCCGTACCGGGCGAGGCTGCCCTGCTTCGCCCACAGCATCGCGGTCAGCAGCACCGACTGCAGCGCCATCGGCACGTACCGGGCCAGGAACGGGTTGAAGCGGTCCAGGGGGCGGCTGCCGTACAGCTTCGGGGTGACCCAGAAGCCGCGCCGCACGCTCATCACCACCCGGTCGGCGACCTGCGACAGCTCGGTCGCCACGTCGCAGGCCGTGTTGCCGAACCCCACCACGAGGACCCGCCCGCCCCGGACGTCCTCCGGGGTCTTGTACTCCTTGCTGTGCAGCTGATGGCCGGTGAAGCGGCCGCGGACCGTGGGGGTCGGCTTCGGGTCCCAGTGGAAGCCGGACGCCACGATGACGGCGTCGTAGTGCCGGCTCACCTGCTCGGTGGTGCCGACCTCGTAGCCGCCGCCGGCCGCGGGCCGGACCTCGACGACCCTGGTCCGGAAGCGGATGTGCGGGCGCAGCTCGAAGTGGGCGGCGTAGCGCTCCAGGTAGTCGAGCATCTGCGCGTGGCCGGGGAAGGTCGGGTAGTCCGCGGGCATCGGCAGCTTGGGGAAGCCGCTCATCGCGCTGGAGCTGTTGAGCTCGATCGAGTCGTAGACCGCGGAGGTGCCGCTGTCGTTGCCGAACCGCCACTGGCCGCCGAGGTCGGAGCCCCGCTCGTAGACGTCGAACGGGATGCCCCGTTCCTTGAGCACCTGCGCGGCCGCCAGGCCGCAGGCGCCGGCCCCGATGACGCAGACCCGGGGGCCGTCGGGCGTTGAGGTGTCAGCCACGCCCTCGACAATGGGCAAGCCCGCTAAAGCGAACCTAGGACGTCCGCGACGCTGCGTGCGGCGGCCCCTTCCAGCATCGTGAAGTGCGTGCAGTCGACGCGGTGCACGTCGATACGGCCGGCGACGTACGGCCGCCACGACGCGGCGGCCGGGGCGTCCGGGGCGCGGTCCCGGGTGGCGTCGAAGAACACGATGTCGCCGTCGTACCGGCCGGGGGTGAACACCCGGGCGGCCCGCATGCCGTGCGCGGCGACCGCGCGGATCCGGGCGAGCAGCCGCCGGTCGGTGCCGGCCCCGGCCAGCCCGGCGCGGACCGCGTCGCGGATCCGTTGCTCGACGGCGGCGTCGGCGGCGTGCGCGCGGCGCACCGGGTAGGCGTCCAGCAGCGCGACCAGCGCCAGCTCGGCGCCGGCGGCGCGCAGCTGCACCGCCATCTCGTGGGCGAGCAGCCCGCCGAGCGACCAGCCGAGCAGGTGGTACGGGCCCTCGGGTTGCAGCTCGCGGATCTGGGTGACGTAGTCCGCGGCCATGTCCGCGAGGGTCTCCGGGAGCCGTTCCGGGCGGGCGAGCCCGCGCGCCTGCAGCCCGTACACCGGCCAGCCACGGTCCAGGTGCGGCAGCAGGCCCGCGTAGGCCCAGCCGAGCCCGCCGGACGGGTGCACGCAGAACAGCGGCGGGCGGACCCCGGCCGGGCGCAGCGGCAGCAGCCGCTCCAGCCCGGCGGTGCTCGCGTCGGCGCCGAGCCGCTCGGCCAGGGCGGCGGCCGAGGACGCCTCGAAGACGACACGCACCGGCACGTCGGTGCCCAGCACCGCGCGGAGCCGGGTGACCAGCCGCACCGCGAGCAGCGAGTGCCCGCCGAGGTCGAAGAACCCGTCGCCGGCGCCGACCCCGTGCACGCCGAGGACCTCCTCGAACAGCGCGCACAGCACGGCCTGCAGCCCGGCCGGCGCCCCTGCCGGGCCTGCCGGGCCGGCCGGGCCGGCGGGCTCCGGCAGGGCGGCGCGGTCCAGCTTGCCGTTCACGGTCGTCGGCAGCGCCGCGAGCGGCACGACCACGTCCGGCACCAGCGGCGCCGGCAGCCGGGCGGCCAGGTGCCCGCGCAGCACGCCGGCGTCCAGGGACCCGGGGGTGGCGTACGCGATCAGCCTGCGGGTCGCGGCCGTGGCGCCGGACACGACCACCGCCGCGCCGGTGACCGCCGGATGGGTGAGCAGGGCGGCGCGGACCTCGGCGGGCTCGACCCGCACGCCGCGGACCTGGACCTGGTCGTCGATGCGCCCGAGGTACTCCAGGACCCCGTCGGCGCGGTGCCGGACCAGGTCGCCGGTGCGGTACATGCGCTGCCCCGGCGGGCCGAACGGGCAGGCGACGAAGCGCTGCGCGGTGAGGCCGGGGCGGTGCAGGTACCCGCGGGCGAGCTGGGTGCCGGCGACGAACAGCTCGCCGGCGATCCCGGGCGGGACGAGCGCGAGCCGCTCGTCGAGGACGAACAGCCGGTTGCCGGGGATCGGCCGGCCGATCGGGACCCGTTCGGCGGCCAGGTCCGCGGGGTCGAGGCGGTGGTCGGCGCAGGCGACGGTGGTCTCGGTCGGGCCGTAGGAGTTGACCACGGTGGCGCCGGTACGGCGGCGGGCCCAGTCGCGCAGGTCCGCGCCGCTGAGCGCCTCGCCGCCCAGGACGAGCTGGACGGTCGGCTGGGCGGCGGCGGGCAGGTCTGCGAGCAGCGCCAGGTGGCTCGGGGTGCCCTTGACGAACGCCGGCCGATCCGCGTCCGCGAGCTCCGCCACGCGGACGGTGCCGCCGGTGACGAGCGGGCCGAGCAGCGACGTGACGGTGCCGTCGAAGCCTGGTGAGGCGTGCAGCACGGCGGTGCCGGCGAGGCCGTCGTACCGGTCGCGGACGTGGGCGAGGTAGTTCGCGAGGCCGCCCCGGGTCACCACCACGCCCTTCGGCCGGCCGGTCGATCCGGAGGTGTACAGCACGTAGGCAGCGCTGCCCGGCGGCGGCTCGGTGACCGGTCCCGCCGTGTCCGCCGGCCCGTCGGCCTGGTCGGAGCGGTCGATGACGTGGGTGACGCGGGCGTCGGCGAGCAGTGCGGCCCGGCGGGCGGGCGGCAGGTCCGCGTCGAGCGGCAGATACGCCGCGCCGGCCCGCAGCACGCCGAGGATGGCGGCCAGCAGGTGCGGGGAGCGCGGCAGGCACACCGCGACGAGCGACTCGGGGCGCACGCCGCCGCGGCGCAGCCGGCCCGCGACGCGGGCGGCGCGTTCGTCGAGTTCCGCGTACGTCCAGACGCCGCCGGGCCAGGCGACGGCCGGGGCGTCCGGGTTACGCCGCACCGGCGCGGCGAACAGGGGGGCCAGCCGCGGTGGCGGGTGCTCGGTGCCGGCCCAGTCGTGCAGAAGCCGGTGCCGTTCCCGCGGGGCGAGCAGGTCCAGGGTCCGCAGTGGACGGTCCGGGTCGGTGGTGGCCCGGTCCAGCAGGAGCAGCAGGCGCTCGGCGATGGCGCGGGCGGTGCCGGCCGCGTACAGGTCGGTGGCGTACTCCAGGGCGCCGGCCAACCCGTCGCCGATCTCTGTGAAGGTCAGTGACAGGTCGAACTTCGCCGGGCCGGGGGGCAGCGGCACCTCGGTCACGGTCAGGCCCGCCAGCTGTACCGGCGCCGCGGCGGGGCGCAGCGCCAGGAACGTCTGGAACAGCGGGTGCCGGCCGGCGGAGCGGGGCGGACTGACCGCCTCGACGACCCGGTCGAACGGCGCCTCCTCGTGGGCGAGGGCGACCAGATCGGCCTCCCGGGCCCGGGCCACGAGGTCCCGGAAGGACGGGTCGCCGCCGGTGCCGACCCGCAGCACGACCGTGTTGATGAACGGCCCGACGAGCAGGTCCACGGCGGGATCGGTGCGCCCCGCCACGGGCACGCCGACGGCGGTGTCGGCACCGGCACCGAAGCGGGACAGGATCGCCGCGAACGCCGCGTGCAGCACCACGAACACGGTGGTGCCCGCCTGCCGGGCCAGGTCCCGGAGCCGGGCGTGCAGGTCCGCGCCGATCGGCACCGGCACCCTCGCCGACGCGCCCGAGGGCACGGCGGGGCGCGGGAAGTCGGTGCGCGGACCGGTGTGCTCGGGCAGTCCGGCCAGGGCCGCGGTCCAGTGCCGCAGCTGCCGCGCCACCCGTTCGCCGGCCTCGCCGGCCCGCTGCCAGAGGGCGACGTCGGCGTACTGGACCGGCAGCGGCGCCCAGCCCGGCGCGGCGCCGGCCGCCCGGGCGGCGTAGCCGGTGGCGAGGTCGCGCAGCAGCTGCCCGACGGACCAGCCGTCGGCGGCGATGTGGTGCAGGACGACCACGAGCAGGTGCCGGTCGGTGCCGTCGGGGATCAGCCGGACCAGCATCGGCGGCTCGTCGCGCAGGTCGAAGCGGTGTGCGGCGAGCGCCCGGGCCTCGGCGGGCGCCGACCGCGCGGGCGGGCCCACGCTCAGCCGCGGACCGGTGGCGCGGACCGACTGGTACGGCACCCCGTGCTCGTCGTGCGGGAAGACCGTGCGCAGCACCTCGTGCCGGCCGGCGAGATCGGCCACGGCCAGTTCCAGCGCCGCGACGTCGAGCGGGCCGTCGATCCGGTACACGGCCGGCATGTTGTACGCGGTCGCGTCCTGCCCCGTGCCGGCCGCGGTCAGGAACCACAGGCGGGTCTGGGTCGCCGATAGCGGCACCCGGGCGGGCCTGGGCACGACCGGGCGGATCGGCGCGGCGCCGGCGCCGGTCGCGTGCACGAACCGGGCGAGGTCGGCGATGACGGGGTGGTCGAAGACGGCCCGCAGCGGCAGGTCGAGCCCGGCGACGGCGCGGACCCGGGCGACGAGCCGCACGGCGAGCAGCGAGTCGCCGCCCAGGGCGGTGAAGTCGTCGTCGGGGCCGGCCTCGTCGAGGCCGAACAGCTCGGCGAACAGGCCGCACAGCAGCGCCTCGGCGGCGGTGCGGGCGGCGCGGGCGGGCGGCGCGTCGTCCTCGGGGGCGGGCAGCGCGGCGAGGGCGGCCCGGTCGAGCTTGCCGTTGCGGGTCAGCGGCAGCGCCGCGACCGGGACCACGGCGGCGGGGACCAGGTACCGCGGCAGCCGCCCGCGCAGATACGCCAGCAGCTCGCGTCCGATGCCGGTGCCGTCCGCGGCGGGGACGGTGTAGGCGACGAGGCGGCGGCGCCCGGGGCGGTCCTCGCGGACGATCACGGCGGACGCGGCGACCCGTGGGTGTGCGGCGAGGGCGGCCTCGATCTCGGCCGGCTCCACCCGGTAACCGTTGACCTTGACCTGCTGGTCGCCGCGGCCGAGGTACTCCAGGACGCCGTCGTCGCGCCAGCGGGCCAGGTCGCCGGTGCGGTACATGCGGGTGCCCGGCGGGCCGAACGGGCACGCCATGAAGCGCTGGGCGGTGCGGCCCGGGGCCCGCCAGTAGCCGGTGGCCAACTGGGCGCCGGCCAGGAACAGCTCGCCGGCGCTGCCGGCCGGGACCAGGTCGAACCGGCCGGTGAGGACGTACGCGCGCATGTCCGGCACCGGACGGCCGATCGGCGGCCGGTCCGCGGCCCCGTCGACGAGCTCCGCCGTCGCCACGTGGGTCTCGGTCGGCCCGTACTGGTTGTGCAGCCGCCGCCCGCGGGACAGGGCGCGCAGTGCGGGGGTCAGCACCAGCGCCTCGCCGGCCTGCACGACGTCGGTGAGGTCCGGCAGGGCCGCGCCGTGCTCGGCGACGGCCGCGCCGACGGCGTCCAGGACCAGGTTGGGCGCGAACAGCTCGTTGACGCGGTGCCGGGCGAGCCACCGCAGCAGTCCGGAGGGGTCGCGGCGCAGCTCCTCGGTGGGCACGGCGAGGCAGCGGCCGGTGCCGAGGGCCAGGACCAGCTCCTGGGCGGCGACGTCGAAGCCGATCGGGGCGAACTGCGCGGTGACCGTGCCGGGGCCGCCGGGCAGGGTGTCGCGCTGCCAGGCGAGCAGGTTGGCCAGCGCCGCGCCGGGCAGCACGACGCCCTTCGGGCGGCCGGTCGAGCCGGAGGTGTAGATGACGTAGACCGGGTGCCCGGGCCGCAGTGGCGCGCGCCGCTCGGCGTCGGTGACCGGGCGGTCGTCGTGCGTGCCGTCCGGCGGCAGCCACGGTACCCCCGGCGCGGTGTCCACTGTGGACACCACGCAGACCGGGCCGGCGTCGGCGAGCAGGGCCGCGACGCGCGGGGGCGGGTGTTCGAGGTCGACCGGGAGGTAGGCGGCGCCGGTGAGGACGGTGGCGAGCACGGCGGTGATCTGCTCGGCGGAGCGGGGCAGCGCGACCGCGACGACGGTGTGCGGCCCGGCACCGGCCCGGATGAGGCGCCGCGCCAGGGCGTTCGCCCGCCCGTGCAGGTCGCGGTAGGTCAACGTGCCGGTGTCACTCACCACCGCGGCGGCGTCGGGCGTCCGGGCGGCCTGCCCGGCCAGGATCGCGGCGAGCGTCTCCCGCTGCCCCGCGGCGGGTGTTTCCCGCCGCTCCCCGGCGAGCGTCTCCCGGGGCTCCCCGGCGGGCGTCTTCCGGTGCTCCGCACCGTGCCAGCCGGCGACGAGGCGGCGGCGCTCGCCGGGCAGCAGCACGTCGAGGCGGCCGACGGCGCGCTGCGGGTCGGTGCCGAGCTGCCGGACGACCCGCTGCAGCCGGCGCTGGTGCGCCTCGAGCAGCCCGGGGCGGTGCCGCCGGTCGTCGGCCTCGGCCTGCAGCAGCACCTTGGCCTGCGCCGGATCGACCCGGCCGACGAACGCGACGTCGCGGACCGGCCCGGTGGTCAGCACGTGCCGGCGCAGCAGCAGGCCGGGCAGTCGCGGGCCGGGCAGGTCGGGCAGCACGTTGAGGACCGGGCCGGCCAGCTCGCCGGCGGCGGCGGCGCGCAGGTCCTCCACCCGGAAGCGCTGGTGCCGCAGCGCGGCCCGGATCTCGGCGGCCACCGCGGCGGTCAGCGCCGCGGCCGGCTGCCCAGGGTGGACGATCAGCCGCACGGGCAGGATGTTGGACAGCATTGCCGGCGTGGCCCGGGCGGCGGCCGTGGTGCGGGCGGTCACCGGCAGCTCGATCACCAGGTCGGTGGCGCCGGTGACGCGGTGCAGGTACGCGGCGAGGCCCGCGGTCAGCCACACCGTGGGGTGGGCGCGCACGCTGAAGCCGGCGAGGTCCACGACCAGCGGCCCGGTGCTCACCCGGCCGCCGGTGCCGCTGCCGGTGCCGCTCTCCCAGCCCAGGCTGACCGGGGCCGGCGGCTCCTCGTAGCGGCCGAGCCAGTAGTCGCGGTCCCGGTCGTACGCGGCCGAACGGCGGTAGGCGGCGTCCTCGCCGACCAGGTCGGCGAACGCGCCGAACCGGCGGGGCGGGGCGTCCCCGCCGTACAGCTCGATGAGCCGGTCCACGAGCAGCGCGGCACCGTAGCCGTCGAGCGCGAGATGGTGCACGCGCAGGTAGTAGAAGTGCCGGCGGGCGCCGAGGCGCAGCAGGGCGGCCGCGGCGAGCCGGCCGGCGGCCAGGTCGAGGGGGCGCGCCAGGTCGGCGGCCATCCAGGCGTGCGCGGCGGCCTGCGGGTCGCCGCCGGCGCGCAGGTCGATCACGGGCAGCTGGACCGGCACGGCGGCGTCGGGCACCTGCACGGGCTCCCCGGCGACGACGGCGAACCGGACCCGGACCGCGTCGGTCTCGGCGATGACCCGGTGCAGGGCCTCGGCCATGCGGCCGTGGTCGAGCGGGCCGCGGATGTCGAAGTACTGGGCGATCTCCCGCCGCTCGGCGCCGCCACCGAGCTGCTCGGCGAGCCAGATGCCGCGCTGCGCCGCGGTCAGCGGCAACCCGGCGACCGAGGGCGCGGCGGCCTGCGGCACGGCGGCGGGCCGGTCCGCGACCGTGGACACCGGATCCGCGGCCGCGCCGGCGGGCGGCTCGGCGGGGTCCGGCTGCCGGCCGGCGGGCGGCGGGCGGTCAGAGACGATCGTCACGGGACGCTCCGATGGGTGAGCAGTTCGGGCCGGGGTTCGGTGCGCTACCAGCGCACCGGCAGCGCGTGCACGCCGTACGTCGCCATGTCGGTGCGGTAGGACAGCTGCCGGGCCGGCACCGCGAGGCGCAGACCCGGCAGCCGGCGCACCAGCCCCAGCAGCGCGAGGCGCAGCTCGGCACGGGCCAGCTGCTGGCCCAGGCACTGGTGCGCGCCGAACCCGAACGCGAGGTGGTGACGCGCCTCGCGGCCGACGTCGAACGCGTCCGGGGCGACGAACACGGCCGGGTCGCGGTTGGCCGCGGCGAGCAGCGCCAGCACGCCCTCACCCGGGCGGATGGCCTGCCCGGCGACGGTGAGCTCGGCCGTCGCCACCCGCGGCACCCCGAAGTGCACGATGGTGTGGTACCGCAGCAGTTCCTCGACGGCCGCCTCGGCGAGCCGTTCGTCGGCGCGCAGCCGGGCCAGTTGCTCCGGGTGCGCCAGCAGGGTCAGCACGGCCATGCCGATCATGTTGGCCGTGGTCTCGTGCCCGGCCACGAGCAGCAGCAGCGCGATGCCGACGATCTCGTCGCGTTCGACCTCGCCGCGGCGCAGGTGCCGGCGCACCAGCCGGCCGATCACGTCGTCGCCCGGGTCGTCGGCGGCGGCCTTCGCATCGACCAGGGCACCCATGTAGGCCTGCAGCTGCGCGGCGAAGCGTTGCGTGTCGGCCTCGCTGTGCCGCCGGGAGAACAGCTCCCGGCTGCGGCCCTGGAACTGCTCGTGGTCGGCGTATGGCACCCCGAGCAACCGGCAGATCACCTGCGAGGTCAGCGGGAACGCGAACTGCGCCACCAGATCGGCCTCACCGCCGTGCAGGCCGTCGATCAGGGTGTCGACCATCGCGGCGATCTCCGGCTCCAGCCGGCGGATCGCCCGCAGCATGAAGTCCCCGGTCAGCAGCCGGCGTAACCGGCCGTGCTCCGGCGCGTCCATCCGCAGGAACTGCCCGGCCCGGTTCTCCACGCGGGCCGCGGCCCGCAGGCCCGGCCGCACGAACGGGAATCCGGGCCGGGTCGGGTCGGCGCTGAGCCGTTCGTCGCGCAGCAGCCAGGCCACGTCGGCGTGCCGGGTCACCAGCCACGCCCAGCCGCCCGCGGGCAGCTCGACGCGGGTGACCGGGGCCTCCGCGCGCAGCACGGCAAGCTCCGGCGGCAGGTCGAACGGGTCGGGCCGGGCCGTCGGCAGCGCGACGGGGCAGCCGCGCACCGCTGACTCGACGGTCATCGTCCGGGCCCCTGAGCGCGGTCCGCGAGGTACCGCTCGAGGACACCGGCCAGCATCGCCTCGTTCAGGTACAGCGACGTGCGGGCCACCTCGATCACCTGCGCGCGCTGCTCCTCGGTGACCGCGTGCCGGCGCAGCGCGTCCTCGACCTCCTTGCTGTGCTTCTGGTCGATGGTCGAGTGGGCGACGAAGAAGCTCAGCTCCCGGTCGGTGAGGCCGAGATCGGCGCGGGCCCGGCCGAGCAGCTCACCGATATGGTCGTAGGCGTTCTCGGCCCAGTAGCTGTACCCCATGCGCGGCACCGCGCCCTGGGTCAGGCCGACGTAGTACAGGTACGCGATGAACGCCTGGGTGGCCGGCAGCGGCACCGCGTCGTACATCGCCTCGTCGAGCAGCCCGGCCGCGCGCAGGTCGTGCTCGATCATCTTCTCGTGGCTGATCTCCTCCATCGCGTGCTCGACCGCGTACCGGACCAGGTGTGTACGCCGCGGCGGCGCGCCGAGCACCGCGACCGCCTGGTTCAGCGGGTTGTGCTGGATGTAGTGCCAGAGCTCCCACATCGTGCGGCGGTACAGCTCCCGGTCCGGAGCATGCTCGCGGACGTAGCTGAAGAACGGTCCATTGTGGATACGCCGCCACCCGCCGGCCACCACCTCGTCGAGCTGTTCGAAGAATTCGTCCTCGGCCATCGCTGTCTCCTGGCGGGCTGCTGTCTGCATCGGACGCCGGGAAGCCTAGTGACGGGCCCTGAAGCCACGCTTTCATCGCGATTGGCAAGCCGGTCTTTAGCGGCGCCGGGCACGATGGTGCCGAGGACCACGGAAGGAGCCCGTGATGAACGGTCGGTACTGCGTCCTGGTGAACGACGAGGAACAGCACTCGCTGTGGCCCTGCGACCTCGACGTGCCCGCCGGCTGGCGGGTCGTGTTCGACGGTGGCGACCACGACGAGTGCGTCGCCTACGTGGAGCGGCACTGGACCGACATGCGCCCCCGCAGCCTCCGGTAGCGCCACGGCGACGACCCGCGCCGCCCGTCGGGCGGGGCGGGGGGGGGCCGCGGGCACCTGGGGCGCCGCCGAGGGGGGAGTGGGCCACCAAGGCGGGGGGGGGGGGCCCGCGCCACCACCCGG
>NZ_JBFAIC010000116.1:0-18742 GCF_040654515.1 Dactylosporangium sp. NPDC050688 | reverse complement strand
CACGACCGCCGGAAGTCGCACCATGAGCACTGCGGCCCCGGCGCCACCGGGAAGGCCTCGTCGGGGTTGCCGCCCGCGGCCAGGGCGGCGTCGGCGGTGGTGATGTCGGCGGCGGTCGCCTCGGCGCGGCGCAGGTGGCGGGCCAGGGACTCGTCGGTGTGGTCGTGGGCGGCGACGGTGCCCGTGGGCAGGTGGTGCAGCTCGACGCGGTGACAGGGCTTGCGGAACACGCGGGAGGCGGCGATCGCGTAGAGGGCGAGCGCGCGGGAGCCGCGGGCGTCGTCGGGGGTGAGGCCGGAGCGGCCGGTCTTGTAGTCGACGATGACGAGCTCGCCGGCGCGCTCGTCGATGCGGTCGACGCGGCCGGACAGGGCGAGGGTCTCGGTGCGGGCGGCGACGGTGCGCTCGACGCCGACGGGCTCGTCGTGCGGGTCGAGGCCGTCCACATAGGACTCGAGCCAGCCGAGGGCGCGGCGGAAGACGTCACGCTCCTGGGTGTCGTCGCGGTAGCCCTCGCTGACCCAGGTGGCCTTCAGCAGGGTCGGCAGGGCGGCGCGGTCGCGGCGGTCGGGGTCGAGGGCATACCAGCTGCGCAGCGCGGTGTGCACGGACGCGCCGAGCGAGTTGTGCGCCCACGGAGGGCCCTTGGGCGGCGACGGGCGGTCGACATAGGTGAACCGGTACCGCCGGGGGCAGTCCTCGTAGCTGCCGAGCTTGCTGGGCGTGCAGGTGAACAGCCGCCGGGGCGGGGCGAAGAGGCCGAGCTGCTCGTTGTCCACACCTCGCATCCTGCCACCGGGGTACGACAAAACCTCAATGGGGTGAATGCAGGTACTCGGTGACGAAGGCCCCGATCGCGTCGGCGAGCAGCTGCACGGCGATGGCGGCGACGAGGAGGCCGGCGATGCGGGTGAGGACCTCGATCCCGCTCGGCCGCAGGATGCGCACCAGGACGCCGGAGAAGCGCAGCACCAGGTACACGATGGCCATGACGGCGATGATGCCGAGGGCGACGGCGAGGTAGTCGGTCGCGCCGGAGGAGCGCCGGACGAAAAGCATGGTGGCGACGATCGCGCCCGGGCCGGCCAGCAGCGGGGTGCCCAGTGGCACGAGGGCGACGTTGGAGGTCACCTCCTGCCGGGGGTCGTCGGTCTTGCCGGTCAGCAGCTCCAGGGCGACCAGCAGGAGCAGCAGGCCGCCGGCGCCCTGCAGGGCGGGCAGGTCGATGTGCAGGTAGGCGAGGATCTGCCGGCCGACGAGCGCGAACGCGACGATGACGCCGAAGGCCAGGGCGACCGCCTGCAGGGCGGCGCGGTTGCGGTGCTTGGCGGCCATCGATCCGGTCAGGGCAAGGAAGATCGGCACCGCGCCCGGCGGGTCGAGGATGACCAGCAGGGTCACGAAGACTTCGCCGAAGAGCTTGAGATCCACTCCCGGATTGTCGTGGTGCGCCCGCATCGACCGGAAACCAGGGTCTTGACGGCACCGAACGGCACCCCTACGTTGCCCTTAAACAGCAAACTTTCCTTACAGTCATGGAGGGTTCATGGGCAGACGCTCCGTCCTGGCCGGGTTGGCGGTGTCGCTGACGCTCGCGTCGTTGGCGGTCGTGCCGGGCACCGCGTCGGCGCACACCGCGCCGCATCAGGACCAGTACAAGCGCGTCGGGTACTTCATCCAGTGGGGCATCTACGGCCGGCAGTACTACGTCAAGAACCTCGAGACGAGCGGGCAGGCCAAGAGCCTGACACACATCAACTACGCGTTCGGCAACGTGGACGCGACCGGTAAGTGCGTCTCCGCCGACCCGTGGGCCGACTACCAGCGGCCGGTCTCCGCCGAGGAGAGCGTCGACGGGGTCGCCGACGCGCCGGGGCAGACGCTCAACGGCAACTTCAACCAGCTCCGCAAGCTCAAGCTCAAGCACCCCGGGCTGAAGGTGCTGCTGTCGCTCGGCGGCTGGACGCTGTCGGCGAACTTCTCCGACGCGGTGCTGACCGACGCGTCGCGCAAGGCGCTCGTCAAGTCCTGCATCGACACGTTCTACTCGACCGGCGTCTTCGACGGCTTCGACCTGGACTGGGAGTGGCCGGGCTCGGAGGGCAACCCGGGCAACGTGATCCGCCCCGAGGACAAGCAGAACTTCACGCTGCTGCTCGCGGAGTTCCGCAAGCAGCTGCCCAAGAAGGCGACGCTGACCGCGTTCCTCCCGGCGAACCCGGCGAAGATCGACGCCGGCTTCGAGGTCAAGAAGATCTTCAAGTACCTCGACTTCGCCACCGTCCAGGGTTACGACTTCCACGGTACGTGGGAGCCCCAGACCAACCAGCAGTCCGCACTGTTCGTCCCGCGCGGCGCGCCGACCACCCCCGACTTCAGCGGCGCCACCACGCTGAAGGCCTGGACCGACCGCGGCGCCCCGAAGAAGTCCCTGGTCCTCGGCATCCCGTACTACGGGCAGGGCTGGACCGGCGTGACCAACGCCAACAACGGCCTGTTCCAGACCGCGTCCGGTCCCGCGCCCGGCACGTGGGCCGCCGGCAACGAGGACTACAAGGTCCTCGCCACGCTGCCGTCGCAGGGGTACAAGGTGCACCGTGACCTCCTGTCGGGCCACGCGTGGCTGTTCAACGGCACGACCTTCTGGACCTACGACGACCAGATCACGGTCGCGCAGAAGTCGCTGTACGTCCGGCTGTCCGGCTACGGCGGCGCCATGGTCTGGTCGCTCGACGGTGACGACGCCAACGGCACCCTCACCAAGACGATCGCCACGGCACTGCGGTAAAGCTGCGAACCTGGGCCGCCTTCACTGTCGCAGGCGGCCCAGGTGCGCGTCGATCCCGTCCAGGACCCGCTCCAGCCCGAACTCGTACGCGCGGACCGGGTCTCCCGCGCCGTACTCCTCCCCGGCCGCCTGGCCCACCCGCGCCGCCGTCGGGAACCGCGCCGGGTCGAGAACCTCGCCGAGCAGCGGCGCGTACGCCCCCCACCACTGCTCCTCGCTCATCCCCGTGCTCTGCTCGGCCTGGTCGGCCTGCACCGCCGCGCGCACCGCGCCGGCGACGTAGTTGAGCACCAGGCTGAGCAGCAGGTCGGCATCGACGTCCGGCACCACGCAGGACTCGAAGGCGCGCAGCTCGAAGTCGTACTTCGCGATCACGTTCGGCCCGAGCACGGGCCGGCTGGTGGCGATCTGCAGCAGCCACGGATGCCGCCGGTACAGCGCCCAGTTGGTGGCGGCGATCTCCGTGAGCCGCTCCCGCCACCCGGATCCGGTGAACGCCGGGCGGACCGCCTCCGCGCTGACGGTGTCGATCATGACGTCGAGCAGCTCCGCCTTGCTGGGCACGTAGGTGTACAGCGACATTGCCGTCACCCCGAGCTGCTCGGCGACGCGCCGCATGGACACGGCGGCGAGGCCCTCGGCGTCGGCGAGGGCGATCGCGACGGACGTGACGCCGGCGACGGTGAACTTGGCCTTCGGGCCGCGGCGGGCCGGCGCGGCGGTGCCCCACAGCAGCTCGATGCTGCGCCGAGGATCACCCGCGCCGCTGTACTCGGTCAGGCCGTCACCCCTGGAGCGCGACGGGCCGGTCATGCCGACCCCTCCGCTGCGCTCCGGCGCCGCCCTGACCTCGAGACTGCGCCCATGATGACCAGCTCCTCGCTCCGCTGCGGGCCGGTCATGCCGACCCCTCCGCTGCGCTCCGGCGCCGCCCTGACCACGAGACTGCGCCCATGATGACCAGCTCCTCGCTCCGCTGCGGGCCGGTCATGCCGACCCCTCCGCTGCGCTCCGGCGCCACCCTGACCACGAAACTGCGCCCATGATGACCAGCTCCTCGCTCCGCTGCGGGCCGGTCATGCGATCACGCTGGTGCCGGTGGCGGCCTCGACGATCCGCTCGAGGGCCTCGGGGGTGGTGGTCCTGGCCCCGAGCCGCACGGTCTTGTTGGTGCCGTGGTAGTCGCTGGAGCCGGTGACGACCAGCCCGAGCCGCTCGGCGAGGGCCCGCACGTGCGCCCGCTCCTGCGGGGTGTGGTCGGTGTGGTCGGCCTCCAGGCCGAAGAGCCCCTCGTCCGCCATCTCCTCGATCACCACGTCCGGGACGACGGGCCCGCGGGTGCTGGCCCGCGGATGGGCGAAGACCGGCACGCCGCCGGCCTCGATGACCAGCCGGAGCGCGACGAAGACGTCGAGGTCCTCCTTGCCGACCCGGTACCGGTGCCCGAGCCACTCCGGCAGGAACGCCTCCGACACCGTGTCGACGAGCCCGCGGCGGATCAGCGCCTGGGCCAGGTGCGGCCGCCCGACGGTGCCGCCCTCGGCGTGTTCGAGCACCTCGGCCCAGGTCACGTCGATGCCGTCGGCGCGCATGAGGTGCACCATCCGCTCGGCGCGGGTCTCCCGGGAGGCGCGGATACGGGCCAGCTCGACGGCCAGCGCGGCGTCGGACGGGTCGAACAGGTACGCGAGCAGGTGCAGGGAGATCGGCCACGGCCCGCCGTGCCACCGGCACGACAGCTCCGCGCCCGGCACGAGGGTGAGCCCGGCGGGGCGGGCGGCGATCGCGGCGGACCACCCGGACGTCGTGTCGTGGTCGGTCAGCGCCATGACGTCGAGCCCGGCGGCGGCCGCATCCGCGACCAGCTCCGCCGGGCTCGATGTGCCGTCACTGGCCGTCGAGTGACAGTGAAGATCGATCCGCACTCAACCAGAGTAGAGCGGTTCGATCAGCACCACGCCTTCGCTTTCGGTGTTGAGCGACTCGAAGGTGCCGGCGGCCGCCGTCGGGGTGATCGCGCAGAACTTGCCGCCGCTGTCGACCACGAACGTCGACGCGTTCATCCACACGGTCTTCGTGGTGACGTTCAGCGTCCACGTCTTGACCGCCCCGCCGGTGAAGATCTTCGTGAGGTCGAGCACGGCGACCTGCTTGAGCCCTTCGACGGGGTACGCGAGCCACTTGCCGTCCGGGGAGACCCGCCCCCCGCCCGCCTTCGCCGCGACCGGCAGCCCGCACCGCCACTGCACGACCTCGAACGGCTGGTCGAGGGCGAGCAGCGCCAGGCACATCGACTTCTCGTCCTCGACGGGCCTGACCTCGGCGTAGACGCTCTTCGCGTCCGGGTGGACCCCGAAGATCCGCAGGACGTCCGGGTCCCACGACTCGGTGTATTCGCGCCCGGGGTACCAGACGTTGTAACCGGCGCCCTCCTCGCGGCCCAGGACCAGGTTCGGCCCGACGAACGTCACCGGCACCGCGGACTGCGGCACCTCGGCGGTGGCCTGCTGGGTGAGCTTCGGCGGGGCGGTGGATGCCGGGTTGGGCGATCCGGCGCCGGACGTGGTGGAGCGGGAGGCGACGGTCATCATGCCCTCCTGCGCCCAGGCGACCTTGTCGCCGTCCTTGGCCACCGCGATGTCCGAGGCCTTCTTCACCAGGACCTGCTGGTTGTCGTGCTCGTCCTGCAGCACCAGCTGCTTGTTGCCGCCCCCGCCGCCGGTGTTGACGACGAGGTAGCCGTCCTTCGCCTTGTACGCGGCGGCGACGGTGCCGTTGTCGGGCAGTTTGAGGCGGACGGTCTGCGACGGCTGCGCCTGCCCGTCGATCGCGGGGACCTCCTTGGCCGCGGCCGGCGGGGCGGTCTGCGTGCCGGCGGTGGCCTGCGGCTGGGTCGTCTGCCGGCCGGTGTCGCTCTGGGCGATGGGGCCGCCGGGCGTGGACGGGGCGATCACCTGGAACGTGGCGACGGCGGCGACCGCCATGACGACGAACGCGGCGAACCCGGTCACGGCGGTGCGCCGCCGGCGGCGGATCCGCCCGGCGTTGCGGATGGCGACGTCGGCGATGCCGTCCAGCGACCGCGGCGGCTCGGTGCCCGCCTTGGCCGCGAACGCCTCGCGGAGCGCGTCTTCGATCATGGTCACGTCACCAGTCCCACTTCCACCGGCCCGGAGGTCTCCACCAGGACGGCCTCCCGTTCGGGCGTCCCGCACTCGTCTTCGCGTGCGGGCTGCGCCTTCGGTTCCACTTCCACCGCTTGTGCGGTCGGCGCCGGCGTCGGCGCCGGGGGTCGCAGCCGCACGGTCGGCGGCCGGGCAGGGCGTGCCGCGGGCTCGATGCCGTCGGCGCTGAGCCGTTGCCGCAGCGTCGCCAGTGCCCGGGACGCCTGGCTCTTCACCGTGCCGACGGACACGCCGAGCAGGCGCGCCGTCTCCGCCTCCGACTGGTCCTCGTAGAAGCGCAGGACCAGCACGGCGCGCTGCCGGTTGGGCAGCTGCCGGACGTGCCGCCACAGGGCGTCGCGCTCCAGGCTCTCCTCGACCCGGTCGGCGGCGGCCGACTCCGGCAGCACCTCCGTGGGGCGTTCGCCGTGCCAGCGGCGGCGCCACCAGCTGGTGGCGGTGTTCACCAGCACCCGGCGGGCGTAGGGTTCGACGGCCTCGATGTGGCCGAGCCGTTTCCAGGCGAGGTAGGTCTTGGTCAGCGCGATCTGGAGCAGATCCTCGGCGGTCGCCCAGTCGCCGGCGAGCAGGTACGCGGTGCGCAGCAGCGCACTGGACCTGGTCTCGACGAAATCACGGAAGTCTTCCTCACGGAACCCCGCCTCATCCGGCACCGCCGCTCCCTCCCCCGCTCCGCCCACCAGGCAAGACGCGATGGAGGGGCGGCACGGTTGCACCCCGGAGGAAAATTCTCAGGTGCCGTCGTCCTCGACGCCGGCGGCGCGGCCCAGGCGGGCCTCCACGGCCTCGGGCTCGTACATCTCCTCGACGATGCGCAGATACAGCTCGTTGGGGTTGGGCAGGTTGCGGATATTGCGCAGCGCCTGGTCCTGGCCCGCGGATTCGAGCTCGAAATGCCCGTAGCCGAACATGCGGCCGGTCAGCGACTGCACGTATTTCATGTCGGTGACCCGCAGCAGCGGCATCATGGCGACATTGCGGGTGAAGATCCCCGAAACGACCATTACTCGTTTGTTGGTGAGGATGAAGCGGTCATACCACCAGTCGGCGACCCGCCAGGCGCAGTACAGGATCACCACGGCCCAGATGATCAGCACGGCGGTGCGCAGCTGCGTCTGATTGTGCTTGGTCAGCCAGCCCGCGATGTATCCCATCGCGATCGTGGCGGCCACCGCGATCCCGCCCTCCCTGGCGAGCTGGATCCAGTGGCGTTTCCATTCGCCGCGGAACTTCTCGGTCGGGAAGAGATAGCGGGCGGCGTGCCGGCTCGCCTCCTCGTCGAGGGGCGCCATGCGGCTGCCTGGCGGCACCGAGGGGCCCGGGTCGCCGGAGCGCAGGCCGGAGAACTCGTCCTCGGTGAAGGTCGGCGGGCCGTCGTCGTAGTAGTCGTCGTCGCGGCCGTAGCCGCCGAGCCTGGCCGACTGCGCGCCGTCGTTGTAGGGGTCGGCGAGGTCCTCGGGGTCGGGATTGGTGGGGCGGGCCCGCGGGATCGGCTCGGTGTCGCGGTCTTCCCAGCGGCGGGCACCCGGTTCTTCGGCGGGAGGCTCAGACCCGGTGGTCATCGCAGTCAGGCAACCAGACTGGAGAAGAAGTCCCCGAACCCGGTGGCGATGTCCATGATGCCGCCGCCGATGGACTTGAAGACCTCTGCCGCCGACTGCGGCCGATATGCCACAAAGAAGATGAGGAAAGCGATGCTTCCCCAGGTGAGGACCTTTTTGACCATTGCCGTCAATCCCCTCCCCGCAGCGTCGTGCCCAGCACCGCGGCGAACTCAGCGTATCAGTTGCACGGCGCACGGTGAATGTGTGCCGCGCCGACAGCGACCCCATCGACCCGAAGGTTGATCCTAGTCGTGTCCTTCTACGCCTTGCCGTGAAGATACGGCGACGGCGCGCCGTAAACGAGGTGGGTTGGCACATCCTCGGCCAGATCGTGCAGGTCGAGCTCCTCCTCCAGGAGGTATCCCGCGGCGGCCGGCCACATCACCACGTACAGCCACACGCCCATGGCCTCGCCCACGTAGGAGCAGCGGTCGTCCGGCGACTTGGCCATCCACAGCGGGGTCGGCCAGCCGGCCGCCCGGACCTTGGCGTGCGCGACGGTGGTGGCGATGTCGCCGTCGAAGAACGGGCCGGGGTCGGTGCCGGGGATGCCGGCGAACCGGGTGCCGAGGCCGACACCGGGCTCCTCGGCGATGATCACGCAGTCGGCCGGGCCGTGCTCGACCGGGCAGGGGCCGCTGCAGGCGACCGCGGTGGCGCGCACGCCGGAGCGCTCGTCGCCGACCCAGCCGACGCCGGTGACGGTCCAGCCGGTCGGCAGCGGCCACGGGCACCACAGCGGCAGCGACCGCCGCTCGCCGGCGCGATGCGCCGCGACGGTGAGTTTGGCCCTCGCCGACTCGACGATCTCCGGTCCGATGTGCTGCGCCACGTGCAGCGGCAGCACCCCGCCGTCCTCGTCGCACCTCCACTCGGAGTGCATGAGATCCGGTGGCCGCACCGGGCCGCCACAACGGGGACAGCTGACTGCGACGCCCATGTACCCACGGTAATTGGTCCTATGGGCTGTTGTCGCCGTACGCCCGGATCCAGGCGTGCATCGCGATCCCGCTCGCGACGCCGGCGTTGATCGACCGCGTGGAGCCGTACTGGGCGATGGAGTACACCGCGGCACATGCCTTCCGGGCGGGTTCCGACAGGCCAGGACCCTCCTGGCCGAAGAGCAGCACGCACCGGCGGGGCAGCCCGGCCCGCTCCAGGGGTAGCGCGCCGGGCAGGTTGTCGATGCCGATCACCGGCAGGTCCTGCCCGGCGGCCCAGTCCAGGAACTCCTCGACGCTCGGGTGGTGCCGCACGTGTTGATAGCGGTCGGTGACCATGGCGCCGCGCCGGTTCCAGCGGCGGCGGCCGACGATGTGCACCTCGGCGGCGAGAAACGCGTTGGCGTTGCGGACCACGGTGCCGATGTTGAGGTCGTGCTGCCAGTTCTCGATCGCGACGTGGAAATCGTGCCGGCGGGTGTCCAGGTCGGCCACGATGGCCTCCAGCCGCCAGTACCGGTAACGGTCCACGACATTGCGCCGGTCACCCGCGGCGAGCAGCTCCGGGTCGTAGTGCGCCGCGGTCGGCCATTCGCCGGCCCACGGCCCCACCCCGACCTCATCCTCGTTGTGCATCTACCGTGAATCCCCGGGCCGACACTCATTCACCCTGTGGCGCTCACCCGATACGCTACGTTCCTTGCAATCGCGGGCCCAGAGGGGATTGGCGGCAATGGTCAAGAAGGTCCTCACCTGGGGAGGCATTGCCTTCCTCATCTTCTTCGTCGCGTATCGGCCGCAGTCAGCGGCCGAGGTGGTCAAGTCCATCGGCGGCGCGCTGATGGACATCGCCGGCGGTTTCGGCGACTTCTTCGCGAGCCTGTTCGGCGGCTGAGCCGCCGTTCCCGGCGGCCCGGCGGCCGCGCCCGAGGAGCCGGCGCGCCCAGACGACGGGCGTGACCTTCTCCAGTGGCAGGAAGCTGACCATCGCCACCTGGTGCGGGATGAACGAGATCGTGATCAGGCTGAACGTCAGGACGTGGAAGGCGTAGAAGCCGGCGACCATGGCGTAGCGCAGCTTCGGCCTGACCACGAACACCAGCGGGCTGAACAGTTCGAAGCCGACGATCCCGATCTGGCTGACCGTGGTGAAGCCCGGGATGCCGAGCAGCCAGTGCGCCAGCGCGGTGCCGCGGCGGATGAAGGACCGGGTCAGCGTGGCCCCGGTCAGCCAGGCGAAACCGCCGAAGCGCAGCTTGGCGATCGAGGCCAGGAAGTACGTGCAGATCACGCCGATCTGGGTGAGCCGCAGCGCCCAGCCGCCGGCCTCGGTGAGCTCCTTGTCGCCGTGCCGGGCGCGCCCGGCGGCCGGCAGCACGGCGAGCGCGACGAGCAGGCCGAACCGGTCGTGGTCGATCTTGCCGTAGCTCATCGCGATGATCATCCACTCGAAGTACAGGACGAACACGCTCCAGCCGAGCAGCCGGTGGGCCCGGCCGGTCGCGGCGGCGAGCGACAGCGGGATGAGGGCCCAGTAGATCGCGCCGACAACCAGCGGGGTCGGCGTCGGCAGCGGCAGGATCCGGCCGATGACCAGCGGCTGGTAGAGGTTGCCGGGCAGGTCGCCGTGGTGCTTGATCCAGGCGCTGAAGAACACCACGTCGAGCACGACGAAGACGTAGATCAGGGTGCGGAAGGCGGCGATGCGCCCCTTCGGCACGGGCTCGAAGAGCCAGCCGCGCAGCTTCGCCACCGGCCTGATCGCGGTCCGGGCCGCGGGCGCGGTCACGGCTTCCACCTGGCCAGCACGACCTCGGTGACCACGCCGGTCGGCTGCGCGCCGCGCAGGTGGTGCTGGACCTCGACGATGTCGACCTCCACCAGCGGCGGCCGGCCCGGGTTGCGGGCGGCGTAGGCGTCCTGGATCGACCGCAGCAGGCTGGGGTCGGCCTTGAACCGGTCGATCTGCGCCTCGATCTCGGCCCGGCGCACCCCGGCGTTGCGCTCGTCGAGCACGATCCGCCGGCCCGTGGTGTCGATCCCGTCGGTGCGCAGCACCAGGACCGGCTCGTCGGGGTCGTCGGCGATCGCGAACATCTGGAACGGAGCGAACGGGAAGTCGAAGTCGTCGCCGAAGAGCGTGCCGGCGAACGTCAGCGCGACGACCACCAGCGTCACCGCCACCCGTGTCAGGCGCCCCCGCGGGCTCAACGCTTCCATCGGCGCCAGACTTTACCGTCCGCCGTCACGCCACCCGCCCGACCACTACGCTCTGTAGTGAGACCATCGACACACTCCGTAGTCGCCACGCTCAATTTTCGTCTCATTTCCATAACTGTGATCTACGTCTCTATACGGAGCGTTGCATCCGCCCTCAAGATACTGGTCACACAGCGTGGGCGGCGGGTGCCAGGGAGGGCCCCGCCGCTCACTGCGTCTTTGTCACACTCGGCTGAATTTCGCAGCCGTACCCGGCATGCTTGCAGACCCCACAACGACGAGGGAGTGCGAGATGCAGTTCGGCCGGTATTTCGAGGAGTTCGAGGTCGGCGCCGTCTACCGGCACTGGCCGGGCAAGACGGTCACGGAGTCCGACGACCACCTGTTCTGTCTGCTGACGATGAACCACCATCCGCTGCACCTGGACGTCCACTACGCCGAGACGTCGACCCAATTCCAGCGCAACGTGGTGGTGGGCAACTACGTCTATTCGATCCTGCTCGGCATGTCGGTGCCCGACGTGTCCGGCAAGGCGATCGCCAACCTCGAAGTCGAATCGCTGCGGCACACCGCGCCGACGTTTCACGGTGACACCATCTACGGCGAGACCACGGTGCTGGACAAGCGCGAGTCGGAGTCCAAGGACGACCGCGGCGTGGTCACCGTCCAGACCAAGGGATACAAGCAGGACGGCACCCTGATCTGCGTGTTCCGGCGCAAGGTCATGGTGCCGAAGAAGTCGCACGCCGGCCCGGAGATGCCGAGTTTTCCGGTGCCCCGCGAATAGACGCGTTTGAGGAGGACGGCAGTGGGTCTACTGCGCAGGCTGCTGGGGCGCGAGCCGGCTTGGGTCGAGCGCTGGGCCGTGTACCCGGGCGAGGTCGGCGACGCGCTGGCGATGTACAACATCGACCTCGGCGCGGTCGAGGCCGCCCCGGTGGCGCGGTTGCCGCAGCGCTTCGACGTCGACTTCACCTACGAGGGTGACGGCGCCAGCGGTATGCCCGCCGAGTCCGAGCTGGGCGCCATCCACGCCCTCGACGAGGCCGTCCGGCAGGCACTGCGCAGTGCCGGCGGTGCCATGGTCGGCCGGGTGGTGACGGCCAACACCGGCCGCATCACCGGCTACCTGCCCGCCGGCGCGGCCGCGCCGGCGCTGCCGGACCTGCCCGCGCTGCACCCCACCGGCACGCTCGGCTCCGACCCGGGCTGGACCCGGGTCCGCGACGAGCTCACCCCCGACGCGTGGCAGCGCAACATCATGGAGGACAACCAGGTCGTGCAGGAGCTGGAGGGCCACGGCGACCGGCTCAGCCAGCCGCGGCCGGTGGAGTTCCTCGCGTACTTCCCCGACGCCGACCGCGCCGAGGCGGCCGCCGGGGACCTGCGCAACCTCGGGTTCGCGGTGACCGTCGAGCGGGGCGACGAGGCCGACTTCGTGCTGCAGGCGATCCGCCGCGACGCGGTCGAGCCGCCGGCGCTGCACGAGGTCACCTGGGAGGTCCGCGGGGTCGTGGAGCGCCATGACGGCATCTACGACGGCTGGGGCTGCATGGTCCAGGCATGAGGCGCTGCCGGGTGGTTTGAAGGCCGGCCGGATGAGGTTTGGAGGCCAGCCGGATGAGAAGGATTGACCAGCCCACCCGACCGGCGCCCACCGGCGCGGCGCCCGCTACTGGCGGTGCAGGGCCCGCGCCAATTCCCTGCCGATCTCGTTGACGAACTCCCGCTCGGCGAGCAGGACCTCCACCCCGCCGAGCCGGATCACGCCGGGCCGCCACGCGGTCCGGCCGACGCTGGCCGCGACGTCCATCAGCCACTCGCCGTAGGCGAGTGCGACGTCTGGACCCAGCCGTCCGGCCAGCATCCGCACGGCCGCGCCGCACTCGGCGAGCACGCCCGGGCGGTCCAGTGGTGCGGTGTCGGTGACCTGCTCGGCGAAGATCGCCGCGACGACGCCACGGACGAGCAGCGCCCTGGAGCGCTGGCCGGCCGCGATGGCCTCGACCCCGGCGACGGCGTCGACGTTGTCGTCCCCGGCGCTGGCGACGACGAGGACGTGGCGGGGAAGCCTGACGAGCCGGTCCCACTCGTGCCGGTGCAGCGGCAGGTCGATCCCGGCGCTGGGCTGGCTCGGTGTGGGCTGGCTCGGCATGGCGTACCTCCCACTCGCGAGCGTATGCCGAAAAGTCCGACCCAGCCGCAAATATGCGGGTTTGCCCCCATGTCCCTTACACCGGCGCGCCACGGACGCCCGGTGCGGGGGTCTGCGGCGGGCGGCGCGGGCGTTCGTGGGCAGCGTGGGGCTGTTGCGGCGCCGCAGGGCTGCTACGGGCGGCGCGGGGTCCGGCGTTCAGCGTTCAGTGGGCGGCGCGGGGTCCGGCGTTCAGCGTTCAGTGGGCGGCGCGGGGTCCGGCGTTCAGCGTTCAGTGGGCGGCGCGGGCCGGGTGGTCCGGTGGCAGCGCGCAGGCCGCCGTGCCGCCGGGCATCCGGTGCCGGTTGCGGGCGACCCACCGGTACACCGGCCAGGCGAGCGCGGCGACGGGCCGCAGCCCCAGGACGGCCCCGGCGGGGCGCCAGAGCAGCCGCCCGGCGAGGCCCGGCGCGGTCCTGAGCATGTCGGCGATCGCGACAGGGCCCGCGGTCGGGGCGCGGCCGGCGGTCACCCACTGCACCGCGGCGCCCGCCTCCTCCTCGGTGAGGCCCAGCGTGTCGAGATCGGTGAACTGCCACGCCACGACGTCGGCGGCCGGCCTGATGCGGCGCTCGATGAACCGGGCGCATGATGAACAGAAGGCGCAGTCACCATCGAAGACGAACGTCGGCCGATCCATGTCCTCCATCATGGAACACGCGCCCGCCGACGCCATCGTGAGCCCGGACACCGGTTGGGAATGCCGGTAAGGGGTACGTGGTTACAACGGTGCGTACCCGACGCCCGAAAGGATCGGACAGACATGGCAACCGTAGAACTGACCGCCGAGAACTTCGCCGAGAAGGTCGGCGGCGACGGCATCACCCTGGTCGACTTCTGGGCCGAGTGGTGCGGGCCGTGTCGGGCCTTTGCGCCGACGTACGAGAAGGTTTCGGAGAACAACCCGGACCTGCTCTTCGGCAAGGTGGACACCGAAGCCCAGCCGGAGCTCGCAATGGAGTTCCAGATCCGCTCGATCCCCACGCTGATGATCGTCCGCGACGGCGTCGCGGTGTTCTCCCAGCCCGGCATGATGCGTGAGCAGCAGCTCGAGTCGCTGATCAAGCAGGTCCGCGAGCTCGACATGGACGAGGTCCGGGCGCAGATCGCCGAGCACGCCGCCGGCAAGCACGGTGAGGCCGAGGCCGCCGCCCCGAAGACCGAGACGGCCAAGACCGAGACCGCGAAGACCGAGACCGCCAAGACTGAGGCCTCGGACGCCGAGCCGGCCGGTGTCACGGAGCGTGAGAACTCGGTCGGGGAATCGATCGAGGCGTAGCTTGCGGTCCGTTCGTACGCGTGTTCGAATGAACCCGTGCGATGGGACAACCTGACGGCGACTGACGGCCCCGGCACCGGCGCCGCCGGGCCAGTGCGAGCCCTGCCACTCGCACTGCCCGGGGCCGTCGCCCGCACCTTCGACACCCCGGAGTTCCGGGGTGTCACGTTCTACGAGGTGCGGGCAAAATCCCTGATCAACCGGGTGCCTGGGCAGTCCAGGGTGCCGTTCGAATGGACGATCAACCCGTATCGGGGCTGCTCGCACGCGTGCGTCTACTGCCTCGCCGGCGACACCCCGATCCTCATGGCCGACGGCACCACTCGCCCGCTGGCGGATCTACGCCCTGGCGACGCGATCATCGGCACCGTGCGTGACGGACGGGTGCGGCGCTACGTGCCGACGACCGTCCTCGCGCACTGGTCCACCGTGAAGGCCGCGCACCGCGTCACCCTGCACGACGGCACCACCCTGGTCGCCTCCGGCGACCACCGGTTCCTGTCCGACCGCGGCTGGAAGCACGTCACGGGCGCCCGGCACGGCCGCGCCCGCCGCCCCCACCTGACCACCGCCAACCGGCTCGCCGGCTTCGGCGCGCTGCCCGAGCGGCCGCCCGAGTCCCCGGCGTACCGGCGCGGCTATCTGTGCGGGTTCGTGCACGGTGACGGGCACGTCGGCCCCGTCGCACCCGCGGCGCTGCGCCGGGCCAGGGCCTACGCCACGGCGTGCGGCGGGCTGCACGCGATGGCCGCCGACGACCGCGAGTATGCGGGCGCCAGTGTCCGCGACGCGAGCGACGTGCTCGACTGGCCCGACGAGCCGCCCCGCGCCTGGCGGCAGGGGTTCGTCGCCGGCCTGTTCGACGCCGCCGGCCAGCTCTCCCCCGCCGGCGGCGACCTGCCCGTCTTCGACGTGGTCGACAAGGTCGTCGTCGACTGGCTGGTCGAGTGCCTGGCCGTGCTCGGCTTCGCCACCGTCACCGACGGCGCCCTGACCAGGGTGCTCGGCGGGGTCCGGGAGCGGCTGCGGTTCGGGCTGATGTTCGCCCCGGTCACGCCGACCGGCACCGTCGCCGGCGAGCTCGTCCGCGGCGACGAGAGCCTGCGGGTGACCGCGATCGAGCCGCTCGGCGTCGACCTGCCGATGTTCGACATCACCACCGGCACCGGCGACTTCATCGCCGCCGGGGTGGTCAGCCACAACTGCTTCGCCCGCAACACCCACACCTACCTCGACCTGGACGCCGGCCATGACTTCGACTCGCAGATCGTGGTCAAGGTCAACGCCCCGGACGTGCTGCGCCGCGAGCTGGCCGCGCCGTCGTGGCCGGGCAGGCACCTGGCCATGGGCACCAACGTCGACTGCTACCAGCGCGCCGAGGGGCGCTACCGGCTGATGCCCGGCATTCTCGCCGCGCTGCGCGACCACGCCAACCCGTTCTCGATCCTGACCAAGGGCACCCTGATCGCCCGCGACCTCGACCTGCTGACCCAGGCCGCGGCGGTGACGAGCGTCAGCGTGTCGATGTCGATCGGCTTCCTCGACGAGGCGCTGTGGCGCTCCGTGGAGCCGGGCACGCCCAGCCCTCACCGCCGGCTCGACGTGGTGCGGCGCTTCGCCGACGCCGGGTTCGCCGTCGGGGTGCTCATGGCCCCGATCCTGCCCGGCCTCACCGACACCCCCGAGTCGGTCGACGCGACCGTCGCCGCCCTCGCCGCGGCCGGCGCCGCCAGCGTCGTGCCCCTGCCGCTGCACCTGCGCCCCGGTGCGCGGGAGTGGTATCAGGCCTGGCTCGCCCGCGAGCACCCGCACCTGGTGCCGCGCTACCGGCAGCTGTACGGCGACGGCGCGTACACCGGCCAGGCCTACCAGCGCGAGGTCGCCGCCCGGGTCCGGCTCGCCTGCCGCCGCCACGGCCTGCCGACCGGCGGCACCGGCACGACCCGCCAGCCGTCCGCGGGCCCGTCACCCGCCGGTGCACCATCCGAGGCGCTGTTGCTCTCGGCACCGGACACGGCCACCGGGGCGGCACCGAGGTCACCGTCGGAGGCGGGGGTCGCCACCACCCGCGCGGGACTACGCCGCGACGGGCGGCCCGAGCACCATGGCCGGGTCCGAGCGGGCCGCCACCGCTGCGGCCGGATTCGAGCGGACCACCGACGGGCACGACCAGACCGCCACCGCTGCGGCCGGATTCGAGCGGACCGCCGCCGGGCACGACCGGACCGCCGCCGCTGCGGCCGGGTTCGAGCGGACCACCGCTGCAGCCGGGGCCGGGCGGACCGCCGTCACCACCGGACCCAAGCCCGCCATCGCCGCGGCCGTGCCTGAACGGGGCGCTGCTGCGGGTGGGCGGGCGATTCGGGCGGTGGAAACCGTCGAGCAGCTGTCGCTGCTGTGATCGGCGGTCAGGAAACAGTCAGCTAGCGTGCATAAGCTCGGTCGTATGCGTGCTCGTGCCGGTGACTTCCTGGTGCTCCTGGCGCCGACCGTCGTGGTCGGCGTGCTGGTGCCGGTCGTGGCCAAAGACGACCCGGGCGCCTACGTGCCGTTGCTGCTCACGCTGCTGATCATCGCCACGATCGGGATCGCGTTCGGGCTCATCCTGCTGGCCCAGACGACCCGGGGACCGTCGACGTTCGCGATCGTCGTGTGGCGGGAGCAGGCGGCGTTCCGGGTCCAGCCGAGCTTCCGCCGGCAGTGCGTGTTCTATGGGGTGCTCGGCGCCGCGTTGGTGCTGATGGCGTTCAACGGCTTCCGGGTCGGGCACCTGTCGGTGCTGCGCGCCATGTCGTACGGGATCATCGTCCTCACCACCCTGTTCCTGCTGATCCTGTCGGTCAAGATGCTGCGCAGCGGCCCGCTGGTCCTGACCGCCGAAGGCATCGCGATCGACGGCGGGCGCTCGTTCGTGCCGTGGGACGCCCTCGACACCACGTCGGAGCCCGGCGCCTGGGCGGTCGGCAGCCCTGAGCTGGTGCAGGGGCGGCGGGTGCGGGAGTTCCGGCCCGGCGAGGACGTGCCCCTCGAGGTGTCGCTGTACTTCCTGACCCGGGTCATCGACCTGTACGCCCGGCAGCCCGAGCGGCGCGCCGCGATCGGCACCCCGGAGGAGCTGGAGCGGCTCCGCGGCACGCTCACCCGGCAGGTCACCTGACCGCGCCGCGGCGAAGGTGGCCGAGCCGGGCGAGCAGCGGCGGCTCGGGCCTGATCGGGTGACGCAGCCGGTGGATCGCGGTCCGTAGCGTATGGCCATGACCGCGTCGCGACGCAACCCGCTGAACTGGCTGTGGGTCGCCGTCCCGCCCGCCGTGACGCTGGTCGCCGGTGGCCTGCTGCTGGCGTCCGGCAGGCCGTCCGGCAGCCCGGTCCTGCTGCCGTTCGTGCTGGCCAACGTGGTCGTGCACGGCACCAACTTCGCGGTCAACGAGCTGCGCCGCCGCGAGGAGGCGCCGGCGCGGCCCGCCTGGGAGTTCCACCGGCCGTTCCGCGAGGGGTGCGCCAGGGTCGGGCGGCTGCTCGCCGTCGGCTCGGTGCTGGCCGTCGGCGCGCTGCTGGTCGATGCGGGGCCGGTCGCCGCCGGCGGCGCGCTCGCCGTCGCGGCCGTGCTGTACGGGAGCGGCGCCCGCGGGCTGCTGCGGCTCGTGCGCGGCACGCCCACCGTCCGCCTCACCGGCGACGGCGTGGGGATCGGGTCGCGGCTGTTGCGCTGGGACACCATCGAACGCGTCGAGCTCAACGGTGACCGGTCGCATCCTCGCCTCGACCTAAAGGTGGCGGGCCGGCCGCGGCCGGTGACGGTGCGGCCGGAGGACGTCGACGGCAGCCTGCTGTTCCTGCTCGATCTGATCGGGTACTACGTGGCGCACCCCGGCCGGCGTGCGTCGATCGGCGCGCCGGCCGAGGCGGTGCGGGTCCACGCGGCGCTGCTCGGGGCGCGGCTGTCGGCGGGACTGGCCGGCGGCCCGACCCCGATCCCGGCGCTGTGACGCGCGCCGCCGGGCCCCGGGCGGGGCGGGGGTGGCGCGCTACGGTCGAGGCATGCGCAGCGCTGAGCAGATCCTGCGGGAGTCCACGACCATCGCCGTCGTCGGAGCGTCTCGGGACCCTCGCAAGACCGCCCACTCGGTGCCGCTGTCGATCCAGCGGCGCGGCTGGCGGATCATCCCGGTGAACCCGTTCGCGACGGAGATCTTCGGGGTGCGGGCGTACCGCAGCCTCGCCGACATCCCGGAGCCCGTGGATTTCGTCAACGTGTTCCGGCCGTCGGCGGACGCCACGCAGGTGGTGAAGGACGCGATCGCGATCGGCGCGCCGGCGGTCTGGCTGCAGCAGGACATCGTCTCGCCCGAGGGGCGCGCCCTCGCCGAGGCCGCCGGCATCGACTACGTCGAGGACACATGCATCGCCGTGGTCAGGGCGGTGCACGCGATCAACGGACCCCGTACTCCTTGAGCAGTCCGCGGCTGATGATGGTCTTCTGGATCTCGCTGGTGCCTTCGCCGATGAGCAGGAACGGTGCCTCGCGCAT
>NZ_JBFAIC010000115.1:0-19142 GCF_040654515.1 Dactylosporangium sp. NPDC050688 | reverse complement strand
ATGAGCGGCCCGCAGCGCAGCGGAGGGCTGCGAATCAGCAGCTCAGGGTGGAGCTCAGGCCGACGCCGGAGCGCAGCGGAGGTGACGGCATGAGCCAGACGTTTCTCGGCATGCCGGTGTACGCGCCGCGGGGCGTGGGTGCGCTGCGCGGCGACGAGCCCTTCCCCGACGCGGCCCGCACCGCACTCGCCGACACCCAGCTGCGGCGCAACCTCGGCCACGCCACCCGTACCATCCGCGGCAAGCGGGCCGCGGTCGTCGGCGAGGTCCCCGACTGGGAGCAGCTGCGCCTGGCCGGCGAAGCGGTGAAGGCCGCGACCATGGCCCGCCTGCCCGAGCTGCTCGTCCAGCTGGAGGAGCGGGTCACCGCCCGCGGCGGCACCGTGCACTGGGCCCGCGACGCCACCGAGGCCAACGCGATCGTGCTCGGCCTGGTCCGCGCCGCCGGCGCCGACGAGGTGGTCAAGGTCAAGTCGATGGCGACGCAGGAGATCGGGCTCAACGAGGCGCTCGCCGAGGGCGGCGTCACCGCGTTGGAGACCGACCTCGCCGAGCTCATCGTCCAGCTCGGCGAGGACAGGCCCTCCCACATCCTCGTACCGGCGATCCACCGCAACCGCACCGAGATCCGCGACATCTTCCGGCGCACGATGCCCGGCGCCGGCGAGCTGTCCGACGAGCCCCGCGAGCTGGCGATGGCGGCCCGGGCGTACCTGCGCGAAAAATTCCTCACCGCCCGCGTCGCCGTCTCGGGCGCCAACTTCGCCGTCGCCGAGACCGGCACCCTCGCGGTCGTCGAGTCCGAGGGCAACGGCCGCATGTGCCTGACCCTGCCGCAGACGCTGATCACCGTCATGGGCATCGAGAAGGTCGTGCCCACCTGGACCGACCTCGAGGTGTTCCTGCAGCTGCTGCCACGCTCGTCGACCGGCGAGCGGATGAACCCGTACACCTCGCTGTGGACCGGCGTCACACCCGGCGACGGCCCGCAGGACGTGCACCTGGTCCTCGTCGACAACGGCCGCACCGCCGTGCTGTCCGACCCCGCGGGCCGCGCCGCGCTGCACTGCATCCGGTGCAGCGCGTGTCTCAACGTGTGTCCCGTGTACGAGCGCACCGGCGGCCACGCGTACGGCTCGGTGTACCCGGGCCCGATCGGCGCCGTGCTCAGCCCGCAGCTCACCGGGATCGCCGACAACGCCTCCCTGCCCTACGCGTCCAGCCTGTGCGGGGCGTGCTTCGACGCCTGCCCGGTGCGCATCGACATCCCCGCGATGCTGGTCCACCTGCGGGCCAGGCAGGTGGAGGAGCGCGCCACGCGGGCGACGCCGTCGCCGGAGGCGGTCGCCATGGCCGCCATGTCGTGGGTGATGGCCCGGCCGGCCCGGTTCCGCGGGGCGGAGCGGCTCATGCGCCTCGGCCGCCTGCTCGGCCGCCGCGACGACCGCATCACCACCCTGCCGCCGCCGCTGTCGGCCTGGACGGCGAGCCGCGACCTGCCCCGCCCGCCCGGCCAGACGTTCCGCGAGTGGTGGCGCACCCGCGCCGCGTCTCCTCGCCCTTCTGCTTCTTCCCCTCTGCCTTCCTCTTCTTCCTCGCCTCCCCCTTCCGCTTCTTCCCCTCCCCCTTCGTCCTCGTCCTCGTCCTCGTCCTCGTCGGAGGCGATCGGTGACTGACGCACGCCAAGCGGTGCTGGCCCGCATCCGCGCCGCCCTGGGCCCGGACCCGGTCGCACCGGCTGTCCCCCGCGACTACCGGCGCACCGGCAACCACCCACCCGGCTCCCCCGAGCTGCTCGACCTGCTCGTCGACCGCCTCGTGGACTACAAGGCCACGGTGGTGCCGACCACCGCCGCCACCCTCCCCGCCGACCTGCGCGCCGCCGTGGCCGCCACGATCCCGCCGGGCGGCCGCCTGATCGTCCCCCCGGGCCTGCCGCCCGCCTGGGACCTCGACGCCGTCACCGACGACGGCACGCTCGCCCCCCGCGACCTGGACACCTTCGCCGGCGTCGTCACCGCCTGCGCCGCGGCGTGCGCCGAGACCGGCACGATCGCCCTGGACGGCGCCCCCGACCAGGGCCGCCGGGCCATCACCCTGGTCCCGGACCGGCACTTCTGCGTGGTCCGCGCCGACCAGGTCGTGCACACCGTCCCGGACCTGCTCGCCCGCCTCACCCCCACCCGCCCCCTGACCCTGATCAGCGGCCCGTCCGCCACCAGCGACATCGAACTCAACCGCGTCGAGGGCGTGCACGGCCCCCGTACCCTCGTGGTCCTCCTCGTCCGATAGCACAGCGCACGCGGGCGGCTGCTGCGGGTGATGGCGCTGGACGCGGGGGTGTGAGGGCTCGAGAATGGGGTGCAGCGCCTACCGGGGGGAGGCGGCACGTGCCACGCCCATACTTTTCGTTGGACGCACCGGTTTCCGGTCCACTGCCACCGTTCGAGTCGATCGACTGGGACGCGAAGTTCGCCGCCGCGCGCGCCGAACGCTGGCACCGCCGCGAGACCCGGCTCCGCGCCCGAGCAGACCACGCCGAGGCCCGCCGACACGGCCTGGTCGCCCGCCACGCGACAAAGCTGTCCCGGCTGCACGCCGCCCGGCCCCTGACCGCCGCCGAGGCGATCCCGGTCTCTGCCGCCGAGGCCGCCCCGGCCACTCCGGCCGCTGCGCCTGCCGTGCCCCCGGTCCCAGCTGCAGCAACGACTTCCAGGACCTCGGCGGCACCCACCGCACCCGTGACTCCGACCGCACCCGTGACTCCGACCGCACCCGTGACTCCGACCGCACCCGTGACTCCGACCGCACCCGTGACTCCGACCGCACCCGTGGCACCCACAGCAGCCGAGACTGGTCCCGCCATTCCCGCCGAGGCCGTGGCACATCTCGCTGCTCCAGCCGCAGCACATGTCGCTGCCACCTCGCCGACCGCGGCCACAGCTGCGGCCGCTGCCCCAGTCACGACGCCGAGCCGCCCACCAGCGGGCGCCGCGCCAGCCCACCCCTTCACCGAGCGCCGCGCCGCCGCCCCCACGGTTGCCGTATCTCCCGCTATCCCCGCCAGCGCCCGCCGACCCGTCCACCACGTTGACCACGCCACGCCCGTCGCGTCTCCCACTGCCATCGCGTCTTCCACCGCCGCCACCGCAACTCCCGCCGCCACCGCAACTCCCGCCGCCACCGTCAGCGGCCGCGGGGCCGACCACCACGATGACCGCGCCGCCCCCACCGCAACTCCCACTCTCGCCGTGACTCCGACCGCCGCGGCTGCACCACCCACCACCACCGGGAGCCCTCAGACACCCACACCTTCTCCGTCCACATGCCCGGCCCGCGGACGCCGTCGTCGACGCGCCCCGAAGATCTCGCCGCGGTCCGACACCCGCCCGCCGGCCCCCGGACCAGCGCCGCGTCCCTCAAGCGCGCCGCATCAAGCTCACCGCCCGGACGCGTGCCGCACCGCCTCGACCGTGTGGACCCGAACCGCGCCGCAGCATCCGATCCCCCGCGCGCCACCCGCTGCACCACGACGCGCGCCGCATCAAACCGACCGCGCAAGCCGGCCCGCGCCGCAGCACCTGAACGCGCGTGGTCAGCCGCGTGGCGTCCGGCTGCGCGATGCCGACAGCGCAACCCAGTCCAGGCGTACACCGCTCAACCGCGCCGCACCGCTCAACCGCGCCATGCCGCACAGCTCAACTGCCGCGCTGCTCAACCCGCGTCGCACCGCTCAACCGCGCGCCGCCCAACCACCGCGCCGCCCAACCACCGCGCCGCCCAACCACCGCGCCGCCCAACCACCGCGCCGCTCAACCGCGGCGCGTCGCTTAGACCGCATCTCATTTGGGGTTGTTGCTGTTCAGTAGGTTGAGGCGGACGGCTCGGCGGTAGCAGATCAGTGCGCATGCCAGGCGCAGGAATCCGGCGAAGTGGGAAGCTCGCCGTTCGTAGCGGCGGACCAATCTGCGGAAGCGGGTCACCCATTCAAGGCAGCGTTCGATGACGTAGCGGTGCCGGCCGAGCCGGGTCGAGGATTCGATGCCCTTACGGGCGATCCGCGCCTTGATCCGGCGCCGCGTCAGCGCCTGCCGGCAGGCCCGGTAGTCATAACCCTTGTCACCGTGCAGCTTGCCCGGACGCCTCCTCGGCCGTCCGACCGGCTGGCGGACCGGTTGCACGCCGTCGATCACATCTTCGAGCACACGGTGGTCGTTGACGTTCGCAGCGGACACCACGGCGTTCAACGGCAACCCCTGCCGGTCGCTCACCGCGTGGATCTTGGAGCCGGGCTTGCCCCGGTCCACCGGGCTGGGCCCGGTCAGATCCCCCCTTTGACCGCCCGCACATGCATCGCGTCGACACTCGCCCGGGACCAGTCGATCCGCCCGGCCGCGCCCAGGACGTCCAGCATCGCCTGGTGCAACGCCTGCATCACCCCGGCCTCGACCCACTCCGCGAACCGGCGGTGCGCCGTGGCACGCGAGATCGGAAACGACTCCGGCAGGCCGTCCCAGGCACACCCGGTCTGCAACACGTACGCGATCGCCGCGAGCGCGACCCGATCATCGATACGGTTGCGGCCGCCGCCCTGATGCCGTTTCGGGTGCTCGGGCAACAACGGCTGCGCGAGACGCCACAACGACTCCGGGCAGTACTTCTCCACATCACCCATGCCTGTACAACGAATGATGTTGGACTACAGCAACCCCAAACGAGATGCGGTCTTAGCCCGCGCCGTGCTGCTCAGCTGCCGCGCCGCGGCGCGCTCCGGCTTCGTCGCAACGACCGCCGCCGCGCATCCCGGGGCTCGCAGGGACCGCCGCTGTGCACCCCGGCCTCCGCTGTGCACCCCGGCCTCCGCTGTGACCCCGGCCTCCGCTGTGCACCCCGGCCTCCGCTGTGACCCCGGCCTCCGCTGTGCGCTCCGGCTTTGCAACGACCCGCTGGCGTGCACCGGAACTCGACCCGCACGGCGGCGGGCCCGGGCTGTGCGAAACCGGTCCAGCTGGGTCAAGCGCCCGCTTGGGGCCGTGCGGAGGTCAGAAGCCGCGGGGTGGGGAGAGGGTCAGGCGGTGCTGGAGGCGTTCGAACTGGTGCGGGGACAGCTGGGCGGTGGTGGCGAAGTCGGTGAGGCTGGTGAAGCCGCCGCGGCGGTGGCGTTCGGAGAGGACGTAGCTGATGCGGGCGGGGTCGAAGCCTTCGAGGGTCGCGAGGCTCGTCGCGTCGGCGGTGTTGACGTCGATCGGGACCGGCAGCTGGCCAGGCAGTGGACCTTGGCCGGCGGCTGGTGTCTGAGCGGTCGGGGACCACGGGGTCGGGGCAGGCCACGGGGTTGTCGACGTCGACGGGAAGACCTGTGACGGGGAGGCGTGTGACGGGGAGGCCTGCAACGGGAAACCGTGCGGCGGGGTGCCGAGCGGCCCGGTGCCCGGCTGGATGGCGCCCGGCTGAGGGACGCCCGGCTGAGGGGGCTGTGCGGGGAAGCCGGACGACGCCGTTGTGGACGAGCCCAAATAGGGTACCGCCGAGGCCGGGCCGACCGGCGAACCGAAACCGGCCGGCGAACCATGACCAGCCGGCGAACCGAACCCCGCCGGAGAGCCGAACCCGGCCTGCGAGACCGGCACCGCCGGCGAGCCGAAACCGGCCGGCTGCTGGGCGTACGCCAGCGAAGCCGCCCGCCGTTGTTCCTGCCAGCGGAGCCAGTACACGTTGAGGACGAACGAGTGCACGATGCACACGAACCACAGCAGCAGCCACAGGAAGGCGAAGCCGCCGCCGCTGGCGGGGTCGGTGGGGTCGGACGCCTTCTCGGAGGCGACGATCATGCCGGTGCCGACGAGGAGGTACCCGACGCCGAAGCCCCACCAGGCGGGTTTGCGGGCGCGCAGGCCGACGAGGAGGATGCCGGCGCCGCTGAAGCAGCCGAAGCCGAAGAGGGAGATGAGGACCCACCAGCTCTGCAGCAGCTTCCAGCCGAGTCCCGGGCGGGCGGGTGCGGGGTGCATCTGGTCCTCCTGCCGAGTCGGGGCGGGGCGACGCATCGACAGGGGTCGCCCGCGAAACCCTAGCAGCGCCCGACCCACACCGTGGTCACCAGCGCGGCGGCGAAGGCGGCCCCGACGAGGGCCAGCATGGTCCAGGCGCGCAGGCGCAGGGCCCGGCGCAGCGCGGGGCGCTCTTCCGGCAGCGCGAACACCCGGGCCGGCCAGTGGCGCCAGGACACGTCGGCAAAGACGGTAGCGGCGGCGGCGTACAGCAGCAGGATGACGAGGAACGTGAGCCTGGTGCCGCCGGAGGTGAGGGCCGCGACGCCGGCGGCCGTGGCCAGCAGGGCCGCGACGATCGGCACGACCTTCCAGCGGTTGCCCTGGGCGAGCAGCGTCAGGAACTCCTCGAGCCGGTCGTCGTCGAACCCGAACCGGGCGACCTTCGGCTGGACCACCAGCAGGCTGTACCCCATCGACCCGCACCACATCGCGGCCAGGCCGAGATGCGCGGTGAGCAGCAACGACAGCAGCATCCCCGCAGCGTAGCGCCGGCGCGACAGGTCAGGCGCCGGTGAACTTCCAGTGCCACGGCTCGCGCGGGGTGTCCTCGGTGAAGCCGAACCGGCCGGCGTTGGCCCGCATCCACGCCTGCGCCTTCGCGTCAAGGTCCAGGTCGACGGCGAGGCCCCAGCCGTGGTCGCTGGTGCCGGGCTTCGCGGCCAGGCCGCCCTGGGAGTAGAGGCCCTTGCGGCGGGCGAGGTCGACCTGCTCGTCGTAGCCGCGGTAGGAGTCGGTGATGCCGATCGTGACGCCGTCGGCCTGGGCCCTGCGCAGCAGCGCCTCCATCGCCGCCGCGGCGGGCGCGGCCAGGCGGTGGCCGGTGGAGCCGACCTCGGCGAGCGCGGCGGCGGGGATCCGCCCGTTGTCGTAGCGGTCCTTCAGCGCCGCGGCCGGCCCCGAAGCCCCCGCAAGCGCGGCGGACCTGCCCGACGCCCCCGCAAGCGCCGTAGCCGTCCCCGACGCCCCCGCCGCCCCCGTCATCGCGGCGGCCGTCCCCGAAGCGGACGCCGCCGTCAGCGCCTCGGCGAACGAGGTGCCCTCGACGGAGGAGACCGGCGGGGCCGGCGCACGGAACGCGGCGAGCTGGTAGCGGATCTCTGCCATCCGGGTGGCGATGCCGGCGATGCCTTCCACACGCACCGCATCGGCACCCGGAGGCGCAACCTGAGCCGCAACCCGCGGCAGTTTGTTCAGACGTGCACGCCGGGCGGGATGACGCCGTAGATGAGCGCCGTGGAGCCCGAGCCCTTCGCGTTGATGAAGCCGCCGCACAGGATGGAGGCGCCGGTGGTGGGGAACTGGGCGAGGTTCGCCAGGATCTCCAGGCTGATCCGGTGGCGGCGGTACACCAGCAGCGACGCCCGGAAGTCGGGGTCGGTGCCCAGGTCGGGGCCGAACGTGTCGATGCCGGTGCCGCCGTTGCGCCCGATCCGGCCGGTGTCGATGAACCACTGGACGGTCTGCGGCGCGAAGCCCGGCTGGTGCAGGACCCCGTCAGCGTCGAGGTTCGGGAAGGCGTCGGTGCCCCACTTGTACTCCCAGCCGGTCCACATAATGATCATGGACTCGTCCGGGATCCGGCCGTGCCGGCGCTCCCACTGCTTCACGTCGTCGATCGTCAGCGCGTAGTCGGCGTTGCGGGCGCACTTGTCCCGTACGTCGATCTTGACGGCGGGCAGGAACAGGTCGTTCGGGTCGAGGTCGTCGGCGAGGGGTTCGCCGGCGTTGAAGTGCCCGGGCGCGCCCCAGTGGGTGCCGGTCGCCTCGCCTTCCCGGACGTACTGCAGGTAGTAGCCGTCCTCCTCGATGGTGGCGATCGTCTCCAGTTCGAACGCCGGGTCGCCCGGATAGATGTTGGTCTTGGCCGGGTCGTTGACGTGCGACAGGCTGATCAGCCGGGTCTTGCCTGGCTTCAACGCTGCGCCCCCGCTCCCCGAGGCCGCGGCGCTGCCGGCCAGGCCGGCGGCCCCGGCCACCGCGCCGCTCGCCGCCGCTGTCAGAAGGTGTCGTCGCTGCATGGTGTGGGCTCGCCCCTTCGCATCTTGTGCTCGGTCCGTGCTCCTGGTGCCGACAAGCCACAGTGCACCCGCGCCGGGGCCGGCGCAAGATCTGCGGCGCACTCGGCGTGGCGGGGCCTTTCACCGAGCGCGACGGGTTCACCCGCGCTGCCTAAAGTCCGGCGCGGAGGGAACCGTTGGCGGGGTTCCGAACGACTAACCAGGCAGACGAGTGGGGGGGGGGTTGCGCGTGTCGAAGCGCCAGCGGGACTCGCGCGAGTACGCGCGACGCATGCGGAAGATCCAGGAGCGGACGACCGCCCGGAAGGGCAGGATGCGCCGGGCCAACGCCGCGATCGCCGCGGTCCTGGTCGTGTTCGCGGTGATGGTCGTGGCGAAGCTCGGCGGCGCTGGTGAGGGCGGTGGTGGCGAGCCGGCCTCGCCGTTTCCGACCGGCGACGCGGCCGCGGCGATCGTCACGAGCCTGACGTCGGTGCCCGCGGCGACCCTCGACCAGGTCGGCACCGGCTCGGCGGAGGTGCTGCCGAAGGCGGTCACCGGCCAGCAGGTGCTCACCGAGGGCGGCAAGCCCCTGGTGCTCTACGTCGGCGCCGAATACTGCCCGTTCTGCGCCGCGCAGCGCTGGCCGGTGGTGGTGGCGCTGTCCCGGTTCGGCACGTTCAGCGGGCTGACGATCACCGCGTCCGCATCGGACGACGTGTACCCGAACACCCCGACGGTGTCGTTCCACGGCAGCTCGTACAGCAGCGACGTGCTCACCTTCCAGGGCGTGGAGACCAGCGGCCGGACCCGCCAGGGTGGCTCCTACGCACCGCTGGACCAGCTGACCCCGCAGCAGGCGAAGCTCGTGCAGCAGTTCAACGCCCCGCCGTACGTGGATGCGAAGTCCGCCGGGGCGATCCCGTTCATCGACTTCGCCAACCAGGCCGTGGCGGCGGGGGCGTCGTTCAGCCCCGAGCTGCTCGCCGGGATGACCGCGCAGCAGGTCACGGCGGCGCTGAGCGACCCGGACAGCGAGGTGGCCAAGGCCGTGCTCGGCAACGCCAACGCGATCACCACCGTGCTGTGCAAGCTCACCGGCGACAAGCCGGCGAACGTCTGCACCGGCCCCGCGGCCACCGCGTTCCAGGGCAAGTTCGGATGAAGGGCGTGGAGATGACCGAGACCGTCGCCGACCCCCTGGTCCAGCGGTGGGTACCGCCGGTGTCGCTGGTGCTGTCCGTGCTCGGGCTGGCCGTGTCGGTGTACCTGACGGTCGAGCACTACACGTCCTCGACGACCCTCGCGTGCCCCGACACCGGCGCGCTGAACTGCCTGAAGGTCACCACCAGCGAGCAGTCGGCGGTGTTCGGGGTGCCCGTCGCCGTCCTGGGGCTGCTGTACTTCGCGGTCATGGCCGTCCTGTCGCTGCTGTGGCGCTCGCCGCGCCGGGACGTGCGGCTCGCCCGGCTCGCGTTCTCGGCCGTCGGGGTGCTGTTCGTCGTCTGGCTCGTGTTCGCGGAGCTGTTCACCCTCGACGCGATCTGCCTGTGGTGCACGGCGGTGCACCTCCTGGCGGTCGGCCTGTTCGCGGTCACCGCGCTCGGCACCGCGTACGCCGACCCCGCCGACCTCGCCTGAGCGACCGGAAAAATCGCGGGAACTTTCCGGCGGCCGGCGGCGACTACCCGTCAACCTTGCCAAACCGTCTTCCCGAGAGGACAGCCCGCATCATGCGCCTGACCCACGTGGTCCGCGCGGGTGTCGCCGTCGCTGCGGCCGCCGCCGCTGCACTCGCCCTCCCCGCTGCCGCCTCCGCTCACGTCACCGTCAACCCGAACACCGCCACGCAGGGCGGGTACACGAAGGTGACGTTCCGGGTGCCGAACGAGCGCGACGACGCCTCCACCACCAAGCTCGAGATCGCGCTGCCGACCGACAAGCCGATCGGGTCGGTGTCGCTCAAGCCCGTCCAGGGCTGGACCGCGGTCGCCGAGAACGGCAAGCTCGCCACCCCGATCAAGACCGACGACGGCGAGATCACCGAGGCTGTTGTGAAGATCACCTGGACGGCGGCTCCGGACGCGGCGATCAAGCCGCACCAGTTCCAGGAGTTCGACGTGTCGCTCGGCCCGCTGCCGGCGACCGACCAGATCGTGTTCAAGGCGCTGCAGACGTACTCCGACGGCGAGGTCGTCCGCTGGATCGACGAGCCGGCCGCCGGCACCGAGGCGGAGCACCCGGCGCCGGTGCTGAAGCTCACCAAGAAGGCCGACGCGCCGGCGTCTGCCGCCGCCGGACCGGTCGCCGTGGCGGACGGCGAGGATGACGCCGACGGTGACGGCACCGCGGTCGGCCTCGGCGTCGCCGGCCTCGTGCTGGGCCTCGCCGGCCTGGTCGTCGCCGTCCTCGCGTTCCGCCGGGCGACCCCGCGCGGCACCGCCTGACCCGGTCGCCCCGCGCCGCCGCTCTGCCTTGTCCACCGAACCGCCCGCTCATCCTGGAGACCCCGCCCGCCGCCCGGCGCGCGGGGTCTTCCGCGTCAGGATGCCCGCAAGGGTGGTTGAACCCGCAACTGTCTGGTGGGGTAGACGTCAGCAGGACCCGCGCCGACGAGGGAGACCCGGTTGACCACGGACGAGGAGCTGATGACCGCGCTGTACACCGAGCACTACGGTGTGCTGCTCGGCTTCGTCTCGCGGTACGAACGCGACCGCCACCGCGCCGAGGACCTCGTGCAGGAGACGCTCCTGCGGGCGTGGAAACACATCGGGCGGATCGACGTGAGCCGGGACACCACCCGCTCGTACCTGCTGACGATCGCCCGCAACGTGGTCAGCAACGCATGGCGGGCGGACCAGCGCCGGCCCCGGCTGGTCGACGACCCGGACGCGATCGCGGCCGTCGCCGACGCCGACAACGTCGACGAGCTCGTCGAGGGCTGGCTCGTCCGCGCCGCCCTGGACCGGCTGTCCGTCGAGCATCGGCAGGTCGTGGAGTCCGTGTACTACGACGGGCGTACCGTCGCCGACACCGCCCGCCGCCTGTCCGTGCCGGAGGGGACCGTCAAGTCCCGTGCCTACTATGCGGTCCGGGCCCTGCGGGCGGTGTTCGAGGAGATGGGGGTGCTGCGATGAGCGCTGCGCAGCACGGTGAGCACGAGCTCGTGCGCCCGCTGCTCGGAGGGTACGTCCTCGGCGGCCTGGACGAGGCCGACCAGGCACGGGTCGACGCGCACCTGAGTGGCTGCGCCGACTGCCGCGCCGAGACCGGCCGGCTGGCGCCGGTACCGGAGCTGCTGCAACGGCTGCCGGCCGGCCCGCCCGCACCAATCGAGGCGCCGACCCGCGACGGCCTCGACGCGCTGCTGCGCCGCAGCCGGCAGGCGGCGCCCGCGACCCGCCCGCGCCGCGCCGGCCTGCTGGCCGGGGCCGCGGCGGCCGTCACCGCGGCCGCCCTGCTCACCGCCGGGGCCGTGCTGTGGCCACGGGCCACCCCCGAGCGGGCGGCGGACCCGGGCCCGACCGGCCAGCAGCAGGTGGCGCAGTCCAGCGCGCCGGCGGGCACGGTCGTGCAGTTCGTGGCGGCGGCGGGCAGCGCCCTGTCGGGGCGGGCGACGCTCACCCCGCGGCAGTGGGGCGTGTCGGTCGCGCTCGAGCTCAGCGGCCTGCCCGGCGACGGCCCGTACGTGCTGCGGGTGGTCGGCCGCGGCGGCCAGGAGGAGCAGGCGGCCTGCTGGGGACGCACGGCGTCGGCGTCGGCGCGGGTGACGGGGGCGAGCTCGATCCAGCTGCCGAACGTCGACAAGGTCACGGTCTCCGACCACGACGGCCACCTGCTGGGCACGGCCGCACAACGCTGACCGCGCCCGGCCGCCGGGCCGTCGGCAGCCTCAGGACGCGGGACGCAGGACGCAGTCGCCGCAGGTGCCGCCGCCGGGGATGCGGTAGTACAGGCAGCAGTTGCGCCGCCGCAGGGCCCGCCCGTGCAGGTCGGCGGTGCCGGCCAGGGGCGCGAGCGTGAGCAGCTCGGCGAGCGTCGCCCAGGCGGCCGGGTCGCCGAGCTGGCCGGCGGCCCCGGCGAGGGCCGAGCTGACGTTGCCCCACAGCACCTTCGGCGACAGCCGGAACGCGTCGCGGAACACCTCCAGCAGCGGCGCGACGAGCCCGAGCACGATCCGGTCCCGGTACCCGCCGGCGGTGGCCACGCCGGCCGGTGGGGCGGTGCACGCCATCGGCCACGGACCACCGGCTACCGGCTTCCAGTACAGCTGCTCCGGCGCCGGGTACCGGGGCGTGACGAGCGGCGGGGCGAGCAGCCGGGACGCGACCCCGAGGAACGTCACCGACGCGACCACCCGCAGCGGCACCACCGCCGGGTCCAGGCCGAACATCGTGACGAGCGTCTGCCGCGCCACCTCGACGCGCTCGATCGCGACGGCGGGGTCGTGCAGGTCGGTGAACGGCCGCCACCCCTCGCCCGGCGCGTGGTCCTCCCAGACGAAGTACGGGTTCACCCGCCGCAGCCTAGTTCACCGTCAGCGTTCACCGTCACCTGAACAGGTCGACCACCGCGGTCGAGCGCCGCGGCCCGCGGGCGGACAGCTCCAGATGGGCGCGCCAGTGCCGCTCCGCCCCCTCGGCGTCCCTGGCCTCGACGAGGTCGGTGAGGCGCGCGTACGAGCGCAACAACCGTCGCGGCAGCTCGGCCTGCTCCGGCGTGCCCGGCCCGGCGTGGGTGGCCACGATGTCCTGCAGGACGCCGCACTGCACAGCGAGGGTCCGGCTGCCGCAACGCTGCAGCACCAGGTCGTGGAAGCGCGCCGCGTGCCGCGCCCACCCCGCCGGGTCGGGTACGGCGCCCGCCGCGGCCTGCAAACCCTCGACGCACGCCCGCAGGTCCAGCAGGTCCTGCCGGGTCCGGGTCCGGGCCAGCCTGGCCGCGCACGCCGCCTCGAGCACCGCCCACGCCTGGTGCACGTCGCCGATGGTGGCGCCGTCGAGCTGCAGGAGCAGCCCCACGTACCGGGCCGCGACGGCGCGGTCCGGCGAGAGCACGTGCGCACCGCCCCGCGCGCCCCGGCGCACCGCGATGAGCGACTCGGTCTCCAGGATCCGGAACGCCTCCCGCAGCGTCGGCCGGGACACCCCGAACTGCGCCATCAGCAGCGTCTCCGGCGGCAGCGCGTCGCCTGCGCGCAGCTCGCCGCGCACGATCCGGGCACGGAGGTCGGCGGCGATGAGCTCGGCCGTCTTCGGTGTGCGGACCGGGCGACCGATGGGCTCCACCGGCTCCGTCATGGACGCTCCTCTATCGACGACGTGACGAACGTGGATGATACGACGACTCCGTTGCGCCGCCGTTGCACGCAGTAGCATGGGCTGATGTCCGTGACCGCAGACACCGGGGAGCGCTCGCGGATCATCGACGCCGCGTACCAGTGCCTGGTCGACACCGACGGCGGCGGGCTGTCCGTCACCGGCGTCCTCACCGCCGCGGGCCTGTCCACGCGGGCGTTCTACCGGCACTTCGACTCCAAGGACGCGCTGCTGCTCGCGATGTTCCGCCGGGCCAGCGACCGGGTGCACGCCGAGCTGACGGTGGCCGCCGCTGCGGCCGCGACCCCGCCCGAGGCGCTGCGCGCGTGGATCTGCGGGTTCCTGTCGCTGACCGCGGACCGGCACCGCCGCCGCCGGGTCCTGGCGATGTCGTGCGGCGAACTGATGGGCACCGCCGGCTACGCCGCCGAGCGGGCCCGGATGACCGGCGCGCACCACGCGGCGATCGCACTGATCCTGGAGCGGGGCCGGGCCGACGGTTCGCTGCCCTGGGCCGACCCCGACGCCGACGCCCGGACCATCACCGCCGCACTGTCCGCCGCGTTCCAGGAGCGCATGGCGCAGAGCCCCCGGGACGACGCGGCAGCGACCCGGGCCGCCGAGCAGGTCACCGACTTCGCGTTCCGCGCCCTGGGCGCAGCTTCCGCCTGACGCCGTTGCTTTCGCGCTCTGCGCGCGACGACCGCTCGACGCCGTTGCTTTTCGCGCGCAGGGCGCGACAACCGCCGTTGCTTTTCGCGCCCTGGGCGCGACGACCGCTTGACGCCTTCCGCCACCTGTGGCCTAGTGGCTACAGTCGGCGGATGCCACCACGGTACGAGCGCGTAGCCGACGCCCTCCGGGCCATGATCATGGCCGGGACGCTGCCGCCAGGGGCCACGGTGCCCAGCGCCGCCGCACTCGCCCACGAGCACGACGTCGGCCGCGACACGGCCCTCAAGGGCATCGCCGTCCTGCGCCGCGAGGGCCTGCTGTTCCTCGCCCCCGACAAGTCGATCCGCGTCGGCCCGGTAACGACCCGCCCAGCCCGCCGCCCACTGTCCACCCCTGACGAGATCCTCCGCGTCCCACCCGGCGGCGTCGTGTCCGCAAGAATGCCGACCCGCCGGGAACGCGAACGGTTCGGCCTCGCCGACGGTGTACCAGTCCTGGTCGTCCGCACCCCCGCCGGCGAGGAGATCCACCCCGCCGACCGGTTCGCCCTGCGCTGGCACTGACCGCGCCCGCGGGGGCGTCGCCGCCGTGGCCATGTTGGTACGGGAGCCGGCGGTCCGGCGGTGGGCGCCGGCTGCACCCCGTCCACGGTCGGTTTCCCGACTCCGGACGGCGTCCGGTGCGCTGGCTAACGGTCCGCAAACGATGCGCAAACGGTCCGTCCCGAGGATCGGCGCAGCGGCCTTCGGAGGTCAGCCGCGGACAACGGAGGGCGCAGCAACGTCCACTCCGGTCCGTAAGCCCGGAACATCCGGCTCCATGACAGGAGAATGCACATGTCACTCGCGTCCAACCTCACCCGCTTCCGCGGTGCCGCCGTCCGCCGGGCGATCGCCGCGGCGGTCGTGGGCACCACCGTCGTTGCCGGCCTGGTCGGCACAGCCGGGACCGCCCACGCGAGCGGAGAGACGGACTACGTCCTGTTCGACACCGGAACCATCGACCTCGGCCTGATCACCGATCCGTTCACCTCCCAGTTCATCGCGCCAGGCGCTGCGATCAGGTGGAACGCGAACAACACGGCCCACACCTACGCGCCGTCCCTGTTCGGCGTCTTCTCCCTGACGAACGCCGCCCGCATCTGCGGCTGGATCGAAATGAGAGCGTACAAATTCGACGGCACGTTGCTCGCCTACGCGGCGACCCCCGGATACTGCCCGGCCACGAACTCCAGAAGTTTCTTCCCGGCCGACCCGGCTCTGCCCCCGCTGCGCCAACTCGACGTACACAAAGTGCGGGTGTCGGCAATCATCCAGATCTACGGCAGCAACGTGGTCCAGGCCTCGCACGAGGCCTACCCCTACGACTGAGGTCGCTCCGGCCAGCGACCGCCGTCGCCGCAGCCCCGGCTCCTCCCGGTGAGGATGGTCCGGGGCTCCGGCGGTCCGTTGGCGCCCGCCCGGGCCGCCGTGAAGGGCGGATGGTCAACCGGTCCAGCTCGGCGCGGGAGATCCGGCGGACCTCGCTGCTCTCGTTGCTCGGCGGCTCAGCGCCACCGACCGGCGCGGCCCGGAAGCAGATCGAGAACTGCTGCCGCACCTCCCCATCCGTGTACTCCACGACGTGGTCCGGGTTCGTGGAAATGCCGACGGTCGTGTCCACCTCGACGTCGATCCCGGTCTCCTCCTTCGGCGCGACGCCGTGGACGTCGAGGGGCAGGCCGGACGAGACGTGCCGCCGCCGGTAGTCCCGAGGCCACCAGGGACGGATCGCAGGGCTCCGCGCCAAGCCGCCGCAATCTGTCGTGCCCGCCGGCGCCGGCCACGAGGAGGGTGTCCGCGCGGCCCGTGCCGGTCGGCGATCGCCCATCCGCGCCCGGCGCGTGCGTCACCGCGGCAGATCCGCCTTCGATCATGTTCACATCGGACAGCCGACGCACCATTGCGGTGGACCCAGCTCAAAGAATGTTTCGAAAAACTCGTATTTCGTATGCCACCCGATTCCATGCTCGAAGCATTCCGTGGACGGACCGCCGCATCGAATACCTTCCACCTGCACGACCGCCCTTCGCAGCGTTCCACTCCGCTGAAGGACCGTTCGAAACTCCTCCGAAAATTCTTGCCAGCCCAGCAACGGCGTGCTCATAATCGCGCTGGCTCGGCGTTTGACGTACATCGATCCGCCAATCCGACCGTCGACGCATGGACTGCGACCGTCGAGCCACCTCACCCCCGCTTTATCGAGGAGGAATGCGTGCACGACACACCCGCTCAAGCGAGCGCCCGGCCGCGCCGCCCCCGGCGCCTGCGCCTGCTCATCAGCCTGGCCAGTGCACTCGCTCTAACGACCGTCTCGTTGGTCGCCGTCAACCCGGCCCATGCCGAGTCGGACCGGACCATCACGTCGAACCAGACCGGCACCCACAACGGGTACTTCTTCTCGTACTGGAAAGACAGCGGCAACGTCAACATGACGTTGGGCGCTGGTGGCAGCTACAGCGTACAGATGAGCAACCTCAACAACTCCGTGGTCGGCAAGGGCTGGAACCCTGGCTCCACCACCCACACGGTCAACTACTCCGGCTCGTTCAACTGCGGTGGCAACTGCTACCTCGCGCTGTACGGCTGGACGACCAACCCGCTCATCGAGTACTACGTCGTCGAGAACTTCGGCAACTACAACCCGAGCACCGGCGCGCAGCGCCTCGGCTCGGTCACGACCGACGGCAGCACCTACGACATCTACCGCACGCAGCGGGTCAACCAGCCCTCGATCATCGGCACCGCGACGTTCTACCAGTACTGGAGCGTCCGGCAGGCCAAGCGCACCGGCGGCACCATTTCCGTGGGCACCCACTTCAACGCATGGCGCAACGCCGGCCTGCAGATCGGCACCCCGAACTACCAGATCATGGCCACTGAGGGCTACCAGAGCAGCGTGAGCTCGAACATCACCGTAAGCGAGGGCTCCGGCGGTGGCGGTGGCGACGGCGGCGGCGGCGGTGGCGGCGGCGGTGGCGGTGGCGGCGGCGGCGGTTGCACGGCCACCCTGTCCGCAGGCCAGCGGTGGGGCGACCGCTACAACCTCAACGTCGCAGTGTCCGGCTCCAACAACTGGACCGTGACGATGAACCTCCCGGCGCCGGCGGTGGTCAGCTCGACCTGGAACGTGAGCGCAACCTGGCCGAGCCAGTACGTGATGGTCGGCAAGCCGAACGGCAGCGGCAACAACTTCGGCGTCACAATCATGGCCAACGGCCAATGGAACTGGCCATCGGTATCCTGCAGCGCCGGCTGACGCCGGATCTGCACACGGCACGGCTGAGGTACGGTCGCCACCGCGCCTCAGCCGTGCACGGCCAGGTCGGCCGGTCACGTCGACGTCGTAGCGACGGGCCAGTTCAGCGACGGCCGGCGAGCGCCCCCGTCATGGCCATCGCGCTGAACCTGGCGATCGTTGGGGACGTGACAGAAAGGCGCGGGCCGACCATCCTGCGCGAGGGTTTGCCGGGCCCAGGACGTTCAGCGAATGGCGGGCGGTGCGGTGCTGCCGCGCACCACCAGGACGGCACCGAGCTGGACCCGGCTCCGCGTCGGCCGCTCACCGGCGGCCCAGGGCCAGCCCCAGCGGCGCGGCCGCGACACCCATCTCCGCGAACGGCCGGTGCACCGTGGTCATCGGCGGCCCGGCCCACGCACAGTGCTCGATGTCGTCGAAGCCGCCCCGCTGAACCCGACACCAGCGCCCCGACGAACCCCACGGAGCAGCCCGGCCAGAGCCGTGCCGTCGCCATGCCCACACCCACTGGTCTTGGTCGGGCGTGCGTACGGAGTCGACCAGCCAGCGCATCAGAACGCCCTCAGCTGGGCGTCGGTGTCGGCCCGGTCGAGAAACTCCGCCGCGGCTGGCACCCTAGCGAGTGGCCTGAGGCAGGCGCTGCACGTCGGCGGCGTCGACCTGGGTGTGACCGTCCCGTGAGACGTCGAGGCCGTCGGGCGGGTGCTCCCACTCCCAGACCGGCGTGATCGCATCTGTGCCCGTAGCCGGCGGACCGCCCGCCTTGTCCCCGCTGGTCGCCGCACCACAGCGCCGCTGCGCGCTCGACCGCCTGCGCGACGGACATCCCGACCGGTGCGGGCGAGGCTCGGACCGGTCTGCGCGGTCACGGTCGTCAATACTGAGTTCGTGTGGAAGTGGTGGGCACTCTGGGGAACGGTCGTCCTCGCGCTCAGCCTCGTCACCGGGTTCTTCCCGGGCAGTTCGACCCAGGCGACGGTCGACCACTGCTACAGGCGGTTGCCCGGCGACGGGTGGACGCCGTATGAGACCAAGTGCACCGGGCACTGGTCGACCGCGGGGTTCACCGTCACCGGCCGGGTGCACCTCGTTTCAGGTGTCAGCCGCGCTGACTGGTACAACATCGGGCCGCCGCTGCCCGACGGCTGGTACGAGGTGTCGGTGCCGGACTCTGCCCGCGAGCGTTCTGCCGTGGTGGTGCCGGGTGCGGCAGTGGTGTACCCGACGCTCGTCTGGCTCGTCCGGGTGGTGGGGTTCCTCGTGGTGGCGATCTGGCTCATCGTCCTGGTGAGCCAGGCCAGAGACCGGCGGGTGCTGAGGGCATATGAGCGCGAGCTGCGAAATCGATGATGGCAACGCGCTCGAGCTGCGCAGGCGGGAGCGGGACGGGGCTCGACGGAGGGCTGGCGGGTCGTAGCACGAGGCCGGCCTGGAGTTCGTGTCCATCGTCGGTACCGCATTCGACGCGGCCAACGTCCGGCCATCCTTCCGCCGTCGGGGAAGGTGGCCGGCCCGCCGCCCCGAACGACTGGGCGCTGCTCAAGCCCCGGCACGGCTTCATGCCGATCACGTCCGCACTGGTGACGTTGAAGGCGACCACCGGCGAGGTCCCGCGAGGGACAGGTGACGAACCCCGGTGACGCCGCAAACAGGCCCGGACACCGCCCAGGAGGATGTGGACCGAGCGGCGGCGGACGGTTTTGAGGGGGTGTGGGTGGAGCGAAGCTCCCCCACCGGGGAGCACCGGCGAAGCCGGTGCGCGGAGAATCCGAACCAGAACGGTGAACGCCCCCTGCTCACCC
>NZ_JBFAIC010000114.1:0-19671 GCF_040654515.1 Dactylosporangium sp. NPDC050688 | reverse complement strand
ACCAGCGGCCCCACCACCTACCAGCCCGGCCACCAACCCTTCTGACCAGCACAACTCGAAAGATCAGCCAATACACCACTTCCAGGGGCTTGACCTGACCCGCCGGGCGGCCCTGACGAGCGACCGGTTCCGGCCCCCGGCCCGGTTGATTCCGGAGCTGCTCTCCGACGAGCAGAACCGGTTCCAGACAATGCAGCGAATACCGCTGAGCGCTGAACTGGCGCGGTCGCTGGTGGCCGACGCCGACCCTCGTGTACGTCGGGCAGTGGCGGCGAACCCAGACCTGTCGCGGGACCTGCTCTACGTCCTGGCCGCCGACCCGGACCGCGAAGTGCGTTGGGCGCTGATCCACCGTCCCCATGTCCCGATGGACGTCCTCGACGCCATCGACTACAAACTCGATCCGCGCACACGGACGAACCCCGTGGACTGGCTTTGGGCGCAGCGCCACGACCACGTACTGGTTGCCCGTTACGCCCGGTCCCGTCACGTCGTCCATCGCCGGACCGTGGCGCGTATGCCGGGCCTCGCGGCCGAGGTCGTCGAGCACCTGGCCGCCGACGAAGACTACGCGGTTCGGTTGATGCTCGCGGAGCGCAACGGCGACCGCGTGCCCATCGACGTCTTGGTCGAGATGCTACTGACGTGGACCGGCTGGAGCAGAGCCATACTGGCGCGGAACCCACGAGTCCCGGACGCCGTCATTGAACAGTTGAGCCGATCGGAGCAGCCCGACCATCGCTGGCTCGCCGACTACTCACAACGCCTGACCGACGAGCAGCGCGCCAGACCAGCCCATGACCCCGACACAACACGCGCCGCCGCGGCCGCCCCACCCCCATCGCCGACGCCTGACGAGCTACGACAACAGATCAACGATCCGTCGCCCGACATCCGTGCCGCCGCTGCCCGCCACCCCAGCTTGCCGGAAGACCTCATGCATGAACTCTGGCGACAAGCGCAGACATCACCCGGCTGAATGTCCCGCGCACTCCGCGGCGGCGCTCAGCGCACCGCCGAACACCCTCGCCGCCGCTGACAGCAGCCGCATGGCATCCGCTCATGCCGCTGTAACGGCGCAGACCCCACCTGCGGGTCGTCACGCACCGTAGCAACGTGTCGGTGGCGTGAGCGGCCGGACATGCCGATGAGCGGGCGTCGCTAGGCTGATCGACTATGGCTTCGCCGCTGTTCTCGACCGTTGAAGAACTGGCTGGTCTGGTGCGAGAGCCGGACCTGGACCGGTTGGTCGTGCTCGGGCAGCGGTTATTGGACGAGAGCAGGGGACTTGCGCCGGACGAGTTGACCGCTGCGGTCGGGGAGCTGGCCGAGGTACTCAAGGTCGGGCCGTACGGCGAGTTCGCTCGCCTTGCGCTCGTCGCGCGGTCGTTCGTGCTGCGGGGCGGTTCGCCGCTGCCGCTGGTGCCCGAGGTGGTGCCATGGATCGTGCGGGTCTTGGCGTTGCGGGTGCTGTTGTCGCATGCGTGGCCGACGGTGCGGCGGTGGCGATGGCCGAAGACGCCGCCGGACCCGGCGTCGGACCGGGTGCCGGAGTGGGGTGATTTCGTCGTGCGGTGCAAGGCCAACGCGGATCGGTTCGACCTGACGGAGGCCGGAGCAGTCGCCATGGCCCGCTCCTGGCGAGACATCGATCCCTGGCTCAGGCTGTTGCACACCGCCATGGAGCGGCAGGAGTTCCGGGCCGCCGTCGCGCCGCTGCTGCCCGAGCTGACCGACCTCGTCGACCAACTCGCCGAGGAACTGCACACGGCGGACTGCATAGCCGGCCTCGCCCGGGTGCTCGACGACGCGCCGCTGGTGGTGCTCGACGCGGACTCCGGCCGCGGCTACCACCTGACGATGAGCGGCATCGGCGACAACTGCCAACTGCACACGCTGCTCGCCGACCGGCTCATCGGCGATCCGGCGGACGGCCTGATCCTGGGCCTGCGCCCCCAGCCGGCCTGGGTGGCAGCCGCGACCACAGGCCCAGCGGAAACGCCCTTCCCCGACCACACACTTCGAAGATTCCGGCTATTCGACGGAACCGGCGCCTACCTCTCCCCGGAGGGCCGCCCGTCCGACATTGCCGAGCGCGACGGCGTCCGGGTCGTCGTCGCGCACCCCCCGCGCGGCAATCATGGATGGCTGCACGGCCGGCGCTTCGTCAACATGGTGCCGACACTCGCCCTCGACGAGATCATGACACCCGCCGACGCCGCAGCTTGGCACGCAAGCATCACGCCCGCCCGCCAGGATGACTTCCTCGGTCCGTAGCGGCGATCAACTACGCCCACCCCGATCACCGCGCAACGCAGCCCACGTCTCGGCCGGTGCACGCTCATGCCGCGTTGCGCGCTCGAAGTCCGGCCTACGAGGCATGCCTTGCCGGTAAGGTGGGGCCGCGCAAACTCCGCGAGTAGGCAGGATCGATGATCGGGGCGTGGTGTGGATGGCTCAGGACCCCGACGTACTCGTCCGGGCCCGCGCGAACCTCTGGCGCGGCCGGGAGGCGGTCGGCGGAAGGCTCACGTTGACCCGCGAACGCCTCGAGTTTCGGGCTCATGGGCTCAACATCGACACCGCGCTGCTAGGCATTGCCGTTGAGGACATCGCCGACATACGCAAACATCGGTCCTACGGCTTCATCCCCAACGGCCTCACCGTAACCCTGGCGTCGGGCATCGAGTACCGGTTCGTCGTCGGCAAACGCGACCGATTCATCGCCGCGGTGCAGGACCTGACCGTTTGAGTGGTGCCGCAGCCCCGATCACGTCAGGACGACACGCAATCGCGCACTGCAATGCCGCCGATCGAGCGTCACGGCCATCCAGCGCGGCTCGATCGGGTGCACGCACATGCCGCGTCTGGTGCGTGAAGGCCAGTAGGGGTTCGTCACAGCGGATGACCGGCGCTTCCGCCATCGGTGGCCTGACATGCCGAGGAGCGGATCCTGCGATGATCGCTGGGTGAGCAGCGGTGGTGACGGTTCATCGATCGGTGGCTTGGAGCGCGCGGGTGGCGTGTTCGAGGACGACGCACTCATCGACAGGGTCACTCGGGCGTTGCAGAGCATGTGGTCCCGTCTGGAGTCGCTGCCCAGGAACGACGAGTTCTGGGCCGGCACCAACCAGCGCGTCACGCGGTCAAAGGTCGAAGATTTCGCCCGTAGATGCGTCAGCCGGAATCCGTCGGACGACACGGCCCGGTGGGCGCTGGTCGGGTTCTCCATGCAGGCCGGCTCGTTCAGCGGACTCCATGTCCTCGCTGAGGAGGCTGCGACGCGTGACGGGGCCGTGGTCGACCTGATCGCGGTGGCGGAGTGGGTATGGCTCGAGGTCGGCGTCGATCCGGGACCAGAGCTTGAGCGGGCCGTGCGACGAGCCGGTCCGGCTCTTCTGCAGCGGTTGGCACAGCCGTCTGCAGGGCGGGCGGCGGCGGCCGTATCGGCGTTCCTTGGCGGGAAGTCGTTTGCTGAGGCGATCGGCCGCCGACGGTGGCAGATGTTCACGCATGCTTTGGCGGTTCCGCACCGAGACAGTAGCGATCCGTCGGTCGTGAGTGAGGCGTTGATCGTGGACGGCGAGCACAAGCTTGCTGCTGCGCGGGAGTGCCTGCACAACGATGCCTCAGCCGTCGTCGACCTGGTCGATGCGGCTTACTGGTGGTGGGTGCATCGCGACACCGACGTGACAGGCCCGCTTCGGGCCCTACTCGAAGCGGTATCCCGACACGGCCTTGAGCAGCTTGCCGGTGATCCGGATGACGGGCTGGCATCCTCGGCGCGGTCTGCGCTGCTCATCCTGGACGGTCATGGACTCGTCTCGCGCCCAGACACGTGAACGGTACGGACCGCCTGGCGGCGTCCGCATCTGTCGTCCGGATGCCTCAAGATCGGGTGCGCGCACATGCCGCCGACCGCGCCAAAGCCGACCGGAGATTGCCACAGTCCGTAGCGGTTGCCGCGGTGCGGTAGTTTCGCGGGTCGCCGACCGACGGCGCGTGCCGAAGCAGGAGTTCCTATGACCGACCGCACTGAAGCCACCGAGAAGCTGCTGCGGCGGCTGCGTTCCGATGCCGGGGTGCCGCCGGCGTCGCGGGACGTGGAGCCGCCCGAGCTGGCGGTGTGGCGGCGGATGCGCGACGACCCGTTCCTCGCGGAGTTCTTCACCATCACCGAGGACCCGCCCGTCGTCCAGGACTACCTGGCCGACGGTCACCCGGGCGTGGCCAGGTTCCTGTCCGACATCCTCTGGCTGGGCGAGTCCGACGACCGCCTGCCGATCGGCTACTGGAGCGCCGGCGCGGACACCTTCGTCGGCGCGCCGGTCATCTACGTCGACGACGAGGCGAGCATCGAACTGCTCGGCACCAGCCTGGTCGACTTCCTCGGTACGCGGGTCGGCGAGTACGGCGCCGAGGAGCTGCTCGACTTCTGCCGCAGGGCCAGCCTGCGGCCGCCGATGTCGAAGGCCGAATGCGAAGCGGCTCTCGAGGGCCTCCCGGACCCGCAACAGGTGTTCAATTTCTTCCTGCACTCGGTTGGGTCGCCGCAGATTTCCCAGGTCAAGGCCACCTGAGGCGTGCGACCGCATGCGGGACGCACGACCCGGTCTGGTCGACGTCCCGGGTGCATCGCGCATAGGAAATAGCGACAGCGGTGCGATCTTCGGCAGGAGGTCGCATGGCAGCATTGCCTGGTGAACGAACGCGCACCGTCTGACCTGGTCTGCCAACTGCGGAGCTTGATCGCAGAAGAGGCATTTCTGTGGGAGCTCACGCAGCAGGTCACGGTCTACTCCGGCGGCGAAAGGTCGCTGGCCCGTCGACCAGTTCGGCGATCGCGAGCATGTCCGTCTGCCCGTCGAGCCCGACCCACCCGTCGCAGGAGGTCAGAAACTCCGCGTACGGCGGAGGCAGGTCGACGCGCTGCCCGAGTTCGGCCACCCTCGACGGGTCCGCGCCCGGGTTCGGGCCGCCGTGTCGGAAGATCCGGTGCACGTCGGCTCGTTCCACGTCCCGTCCGACCGCTGCGGCCCGGTCGATCAACGCTCGAAGCACGCGATCCACGCTGCCCCTCGAAGCCCGACATCGCAAACCGGGCCGGCCAGAACGTCACACTCGTGTACTTGAGACGGCTGCCGGCAATCTCTTGATCACGTTACCGGATCTGCCGCTGTCAGCGCGCCGACAGCCTGCAGTCCTCGTCACCGTCCGTGTCGGGCGGTCGGTCTGGTTCCGCGCGATCAACTGGCCGATGAGCGGGCGCGTATTGGGAACCGCGGCGATGTGCCCCGGTCGGGCCATCCGTTGGTTCCGGTATCCGCGAGGTGCCCTCACATCGCGAACGGATCCCAGTGGTTTGCGTAGCGGAGGAGGGAGAGCGCCAGGTCATGATTCGCGGCCGCCCATTGCGTGTCGAAGAGGAAGAGTTGCTCGTGGCCGAAGAAGTCGTCGATGTAGCGGGCGGCCTGCGCGAGGTGTTCGTCCACCGAGACGCGGGCAGCTGAGGGCGGTTCCGGCAGCTTCCATTGCAGAATCTGCTCAAGGCTGGGTGCGGGCCACGTGCCGAAGACCGAGAGGTCATATGATTCGAGGGCGATGTATCGGTCCAACGCGGCATGCAGGTCGTCTGTCCCAATGAGCGAGCGCATCAGGCCGGCGTCGACGTGTTCCCGCATCGACGAGCCGTCGATACCGCGGATGTGGTCGGTAAATCCGGGCAGGTTGGTACCAGGGAAGACTGTCACACCCGGCCGATCCAGGTTCGTGCCGTAGCCCTCGGCGTTCTCCCAGGCGATACGGACCGCGTAGACGGCATCCGAGACCGGTGCGGGTGGACCGACGATGCGCAGCGCCATGCCAGAGTTGAAGGTCGCACCTGGCGCAGCGGCTCCGGACGGCAGCGGCCAGGTCTGATGGACGAGATAGGTGAGCCGCTCGGGGTGAGCGGCGACCGCCTCGTCCTCGAAGAAGAAGTAGGCCAGGTCGACCTCATCGTCGTTGGTGCGGACGCGCAGCCCGCGCTCGTCGAGGCGGATCGGATCATCCGATTCGATCCAGAGGTGCTCGTTCAGCGTCGTCCGTAAGTCGTCGAGGGTCTGCGGGCAGGGCAGACGGTGTTCCTCGATCGCCTCGAAGATTGAGTCGAAGCCATACGGGCCTCCGCCTATGTCGGCGTCGAGCAGCGCTTGCGGATCCTCGTGGTGCCAGGCTCGCTGGAACCAGGCGAGCACCGTCGTCCCCGGCACATGATAGGCGAGCTTGCCGACCGGAGAATCAACACGCGACCGCTCCACGAACCACACGCCAGGAGCCTATTACCGCGAAGCCCTTCTCTGCCGGGCCCGGCCGGCGGAGCACTCCGTTGCTGTGCACTCATTTGCCGCAGGTCTCGCGCGGGCGCGGGTCGCCGACATGGAGATCGTCACGCTTCGTGGCGGCGGGCCGCCGCGTCGAACCGCAGCCGCGTTGCTCGCTCACACCGCCGAGCGGTCGCTCAACGGTTCGACCGGGCGCGCAGTTTCACGCCCGGAGGACGAATTGGTTCTGGCATGTACTCCACGTGGTAGCCGGCTCCAAGCTCGTCTTGAAGTTGCAGGACGAGTCGCTGGCCGGCGGCTACGAAGCTCTCGGCGTCGTGCTCCGAGTCGAACCCACCCGACGCTGGCCAGCCCGACAGCGTCGTCTCGAAGTATGTCTGCCACTGCGCGAGGTTGGAACGCAGGCCGTCGCTGAGTGGCAGAGTCTCGGGATCAACCTCAATGTCGTCGGGAGCCATCGTCTGCGTGAGCGGGGATCGTCGCGGTACGGCCATCAACTTGATCCAGCGACGAGGTGCTGGCCGATCCAGCAGTTCTCGCGCCGCCGCGACGATGGCGGCCTCGATTTGCTCGACGTCCTCGGGACGATCGTCCAATGTTGACGCCAGACCCACAAAGATCCGCAGGTCCCCGTTGTCTCGAACCTTGTGATACGCCAGCCAGAGTTCGTTGGCTCCGCGGGCCGCACTGATGCGCCCGGTCACAATTTCGCCCGCGGTACGCCGGGCCAGGTGCCACTGCGCCTTGTCAGCGTCGGGAAGTTTGATAGCCAATTCGTCCAGAGCAGCGCGGAACAGGTCCGACGAGTCTCGAACGTCCGACCGTGCCTGTCCGGCGAGCATGCGAAGGGCAGGACTATCGAGGCCCCGGACAAGCGCCTCGGCCGCGATCTCGGGCAGATCCTCGGATGCGAGTCTTCCGATCGCCATCAGCCAGGCGGCCACTTCCAGCGGATCTGCCTCCGTCACGGGGTCAGCGTAGGCACGCCTCGCTGTCGACGCGACTCGTTTGCGGCAACGGTCCGGGTCGACATCGCGCGGCCAACGGCCAAGCAACAGCAGACACTCAACACCGCCGTGATCACGTTTCCGCTCATGCCGCAAATTTCGCGCGGCCACTGTCACGGAGGTCGTCACGCTTCGTGACGGCGGCTCGGTGCGTCGAATCACGGCCGCAGTGCTCACTCGTGCCGATGAGCGGATGCGCCCGGCCTCGTCGGGGACGTGACATCCTCTCTGGGTGATCAGCACCCTGACGGAACAAGACCTCAACCCTTGCGCCTTGCTGTTCGTCGCCACGTTCAACGCGCCGCCATGGAGTGAGTCTTGGCGCGTCGAGGATGCCACGCAGCGCCTCGCAGACTTTCTCGCGACTCCACGTGCACACGGCGTCGGCCTTCGAGCCCAGGATGGCGAGTTACTGGGATTCGCCATTGGACACCTGGAGCGCTCAGGGGTCGTGGACCACTTCTTGTTGCAGGAGATGTGTGTGCGGCCAGCCCGCCAACGGCATGGACATGGCACCGCGCTGCTCGAAGCCCTGGCGGACCGCCTGCCCGGCGTTCATCATTGGTACCTCTTGACTGCCCGAGATAGCGACGCCTCAGTGTTCTACCAGAAGAATGGCTTCAGGCCAGCTGGGCGGATGGCAGTGTTCGTCCGCTCTTGAGGATGTTGATCCATAGGCCTGCGCCGCCATCCGCTTCTGCCGCTGGTACGGCACGGAGACTATCGCGCATCCGTCACTTAGCGTGACCAGCTGATGGTGGTGCAACCAACCTGCTTTGTCGAATTGAGTGCGTTGGTTCATGGCGTTGCGTGCCCTGCCGACGTGCGCCGATGCGGGAGACCAGGCTGCCCAGGCTGCGCTGATACAGCATGTGGCCGGCTTGCCGGTCGGCCGTATCGCTCGCTGAAACGGTTGGCGCCGCCGGACGGACTTGATTTGCCATCGGGCAGGTGTGAGGTCGGCGCCCGACTCCGGTCGCGTGTGGTCTCGCTTGCCGACTCGGTTACCAGAGGCCGGCGGCTGGGTGTTCGTCCTGTGCAGGGTGGCGCAACGCTTCCGTGATGCCCTCACGCACCACGAGGGGCAAGTCCTCAGTGCGCAGCCCCGAGGCGAAGTCGAAGCTGAGGAGCATCCCGATCGAAATGCCAACATCGTGACCCGCGATGGAGATCAGCTCTTCGTCGTAGGCGGCTTGGCGCAGCGCGGCCAGGGCCCGGGGGTCATGCCAGTGGGCAAGGTCGATCGCGGCCTCGGCCCGCCATTCCATGTCCGCTGACGGGGCCAGCAGCACCTCGGCGAGCCGCTCGGCGCGACCGTCCCACGGCAGCTCGCCGGGCGTCGTCAATGCCTGCCGGACCTGCAGAGGAAGCCGGTAGGCGTGCACCTCCACGTAATGCATGATCATCACCGGTGCTGCGTATGTATTACCATCGCGGCCGTAGTAGTGGTACTCACCGTTGCCGGAGCGTGAGCCCTCCAGCCAGTCCTCAACCCTCGGACAGAAATCGCAGGAATGCCATCCGAGCGTGATCATGCCCCGCCGCCGAGACGCGGCGCGCAGCGTGCGGAGGTCGGCCGCCGTCATCGGTGGGGCACCGGAGTCCTGCGCGCCATGACCGGCGCCCAGCCAACCGACGGTAAGCATCGGTAGCGGGAACGAAAAGTATTTGTATGGCGTCAGGTCCAGGTATTCCAAGGGATCTCCCGCGATCGGTGGCTCGCCATGCTATCCGTCGAGGCGCGCTCGGAGCACGATCGTTTCCACCAGCAGCAACGCCCTGAATCCGTGCGCGCTCATGCCGCTGTCACGGCGCAGACCCCCACCTGTGGGTCGTCACGCACCGTAGCAACGTGTCGGTGGCGTGAGCGGCCGGACATGCCGAGAAGAGTGCATGCCTCGGGTGTGCGGATCGTCCTGTCGGTCTGCGGTAATCCGTGCGACCTTGATGGTGAAGATGGGTCGTGCCGGGCGGTCCGAGGCGGCCCTGGCCTAGGTGTCCTGCGGACGCGGTTCGGTGGTGGCGCGGTGGTAGCGGCCGGCGAGCGTACGCACGAGTTCGACGAGTTCCGCGGGTTCCGTCACGGTGAAGTCGACGCCGAGCAGGCCGAGGTGGACGGCGAGCGCCTCGATGCTGTCCGCGCCGGTGTCCAGCAGACATTGGGTGTCGTCGACCGGGGTGATGGTGCCGATGGCGGCGTTGATTTGCTCGATGAGCTGTTCGGCCGGTGCGTGTACGACGACCTGGGCCCGGTACCGCCATGCGGCCGACGACACGCCCCGGCGTACCTGGTCGACGGCTTCCTCGGGGAGATCGCGGGGGATGAATCGGGGGCCCGTCGGGGTACGTGGGTGGAGCCGGTCCACCCGGAACGTTCGCCAGTCGGCCCGCTCGACGTCGAACCCGACGAGATACCACCGTCGTCCCCAGTTGACCAGCCGGTACGGTTCCACCTCGCGCCGGCTCTCGGAGCCGTCGTGGCTTCGGTAGCCGAATCGCAGGCGCTCGTGGTCCCGGCAGGCTGCGGCGAGGACACTCAGCCTGTCCGCGTCCACCCGCGGGCCCAGGTCGTCCCGCGGCACCACGACGGCGTACCGCTTGAGGGCGTCAACGCGACGCTGGAGTCGCGCCGGTAGCACCTGCTCCAGCTTGGCCAGCGCGCGCAACGAGGTCTCCTCGACCCCGGTGATCGTGCCCCCGGCGGCAGTGCGCAGCCCGATCGCCACCGCGACCGCTTCCTCGTCGTCGAGCAGCAGCGGCGGCAGCGTGGCCCCGGCGCCGAGTCGGTAGCCGCCCACCGCGCCCCGGCTGCCGTGCACCGGATAGCCGAGGTTCCGCAGGCGGTCCACGTCGTTGCGAACGGTCCGGGTGCTGACCGACAGCCGTTCGGCCAGTTCGGCGCCGGTCCACTCGCGGGGTGTCTGGAGTAGCGAGAGCAGGCGCAGCAGCCGCGCCGCGGTTTCCAACATTCTTCGCAGTATGCCAGTTTATTAGGAACGGGTCTTGCCTAATTTCCTCCTACGCTGATGACCATGACGAACGACAGCACGATCGCACCGTTCCGGATCGACATCCCCCAGGCCGAGCTCGACGATCTCCAGCAGCGGCTGGCCCGCACTCGGTGGGCGGAGGAACTGCCCGCGGACGAGTCGGCGCCGGCTGGTCCGGTGCCGCCCGGTTGGGAGTACGGCGTCCCGGTGGGCTACGTGAGGCAGCTGGTCGAGCGGTGGCGCACCGGGTACGACTGGCGGGCCTGGGAGGCGAGGCTGAACGCGTACCCGCAGTTCACCACCGAGATCGACGGCCAGAACATCCACTTCCTGCACGTGCGGTCGCCGGAGCCGGACGCGACGCCGCTGATACTGACCCACGGTTGGCCGACCTCGGTGGTCGAGTGGCTGGATGTGATCGGCCCGCTCACCGAGCCACGAACGCACGGCGGTGACCCGGCGGACGCGTTCCACCTGGTCATTCCGTCGGTGCCGGGTTTCGGCTTCTCCGGGTCGACCCGGGAGCGCGGCTGGGACCGGTACCGGGTGGCCCGGGCCTGGGCCGAGCTGATGCAGCGGCTCGGCTACGACCGGTACGGCGCGGCCGGCAACGACGGCGGATCGCTGATCTCGCCCGAGGTGGGCCGGGTCGATCCTGAGCACGTCTGCGGCGTGCACGTGACACAGGTCTTCTCGTTCCCGTCGGGCGACCCCGCCGAACTGGCCGGCCTCTCCGAGGAGGAGCGCGGCAAGCTCGCGTTCGCCGAGTGGTTCACCCAGAACCGGGGCGCGTACGACAAGCTCCAGTCCACCGAGCCGCAGAATCTGGCGCACGCTCTAGCCGACTCCCCGGCCGGCCTGCTGGGCTGGAACGCGCAGCTGCTCGGCGCTTCGCTCGACCCGGATTACGTGCTCACGAACGTGATGATCTACTGGCTGACCAACACAGCCGCCTCAGCCGCCCGGTTCTACTACGAGGACGCGGCGGCGGCCCCCGTACAGCAGAAGTCGAACGGCCGGGGCACCACCGTGCCGAAACCGACCACCGTGCCCCTCGGCCTGGCCAACTTCGCCTGGGACTACCAGTCGATCCGGACGTTCGCCGACCGCGACCACGAAAACATCGTCTCCTGGAACGTCTACGACCGGGGCAGCCACTTCGCCGCCCACGACGCGCCCGATCTGCTCGTCCACGACATCCAGCAGTTCTTCCGCAAGGTTCGCTGATCCGCCGCCGGTTGTAGGCGGACCCCATCAGACCCCCCAGTCTTCACACGAAGGGAAACCCTCATGTATCTCGTCATTGGTGCCACGGCTCAGTTCGGACGTCAGGCAGTAGAAGAGCTGGTCGCCGCGGGTGCGCCGGTACGGGCGCTGACCCGTACCCCGGAACAGGCCGGGCTCCCGGCGGAAGTCGACGTCGTCCAGGGCGATCTGACCAAGCCCGAGACGCTGCCAGCGGCGCTGGCCGGCGTCGAAGCCGCCTTCCTGGTTCTGCAGTACGGGATGGATGTCGCTCCGCTACTGGCGGCCGCGGGGCGGGCCGGGGTGCGGCGGCTGGTGTTCCTGTCCTCGGGGGCGATCGTCCCGGGCGCCGAGCGGCAGCCCGACGTAATCGCCCAGTACCACCGCGACGTCGAGCAGGCCATCGAGGCATCTGGGATCGAGTGGACGTTCCTGCGGCTACTCTTCCCCGCCATCAACTCGTTGACGTTCGCGATGCAGCTCCAGGGCGGTGACGTCATTCGCGCGCCGTACGCCGAAGCCGCGTTCAGCGCCGCGCACGAGAGGGACGTCGCCGAGGTGGCCGCGCGGATCCTGACCGGCGGCGGGCAAGCGGGGCGGGCCTACGACCTGACCGGCCCCGAGTCGCTGACCCAGGCGCAGCAGGTCCGCATCCTCGGCGAGACGTTGGGGCGCCCGCTCACCGTCGAGGACCTCGACCCGGAGCCCGTGCTGGAGCAGATGAGCCAGTTCATGGACCCCGAGTTCCTGGCGGCGCTGTTCGGTCTCATGGCGCAGGCGGTCGGCAGGCCCGCGCCGGTCAACGACGTCATCGAGCAGATCACCGGGCACCCCGCGCGTACCTACGCTCGGTGGGCCGCGGATCACCGGGCCGACTTCGGCGGCTGATCGACGAGGCAGGGGCGGCATCCGCCGCCCCTGCCATACGATGGAAAGGACGGCACGGTGGCACAGGTGCTGCGGCGACGGGAGCTGGGGCGAGCCCTGCTGGCCCGTCAGATGCTGCTGGAACGGGCCGACGCGACCGCCGAGGAGGCGGTCACCCGGCTGGTCGGCATGCAGGCGCAGGCGCCCTACGCGCCCTACTTCGGGCTCTGGAGCAGATTGCGGAAGTTCGGCACTGCCGACCTGACGGACGCGCTGACCAAGCGCCGCCTGGTGCGGGTCGCGCTGATGCGCAGCACCGTCCACCTGGTCACCACGGCGGACTACCGCTCGTTGCGGCCATGGGCGCAGCCCGCGCTCGACCGTGAGCTGGACACCGCGTTCAAGACGATCCTGACCGGTCTGGACCGTGCGGCCGTGGCGGAGTCGGGCCGGGCACTGCTCGGCGCACGACACCTCACCCCCAAGGAACTCGGCGCGGCGCTGCACGAGCGGCGGCCCGATCGCGAGCCCCGCGCACTCGCCACCGTGGTGCGGAACCTGGTACCGCTGGTGCAGGTGCCGCCACGCGCCGTCTGGGGCGTCGGCGGCACCACCCGGTACGCGACGGCGGCCTGCTGGACCGGAGCCGAGCCCGCCTCCGCCGCCGACTCCGAACACATCGTGCTGCGCTACCTCGCCGCGTTCGGCCCGGCGTCGGTCGCCGACGTGCAGACGTGGGCCGGCCGAACCCGGCTGCGGCCCGTCCTGGAGAGGCTGCGGCCACGGCTGGCGGTCTTCCGCGACGAGCACGGGGTGGAGCTGTTCGACCTCCCGGATGCGCCACGCCCCGACGCCGACGCCCGCGCGCCGGTTCGCTTCCTGCCCGAATACGACAACCTCCTGGCCTCCCATACCGACCGCACCCGCGTGATCTCAGAGGAGGCCCGCAAACGGGTCATGACGCGCAACGGGATGCGCGCCACCTTCCTCGTGGACGGGCAGGTGACGGGCGCCTGGAAGCTCCATCCAGGCAAGGCGTCAGCGACTCTGGAGATCGACCCGTTCCGGCCGCTGACCGCCATCGAGCGCGCCGAGATCGAGGCCGAAGGCGCCCGGCTGCTGGAGTTCGCCGTGCCCGGCGCCGCCCACGACCTCCGCGACGGCACGGCCCCGTCCGTCGGCTCCGAGGACAAGGTGACCGGCGAGGAAACCGGTCAGCAGTGATCGAACCGTGCTCATGCGCGCCTTCCACCGACGCCCGCTCATAGCCGAGCGGGCTGCGCCGCTGGCACCTTCCTCACCGTCCGTACGTCCGTCGGAGTCTCCCGCTGGTGCGTATGGACACACGCCCTGCCGACGCGGCGATGCCTCGGGTCGCCAAAGGTCACTGCTCCCGCGCAAGTCGAAGCGGACCGCACCGCTCCAGCCCCTGAACGCGCCGGTCAGCCAAGATCACGTGCGCACATCTGCCGCTGTCACGGCGCAGACCCCACCTGTGGGTCGTCACGCACCGTAGCAACGTGTCGGTGGCGTGAGCGGCCGGACATGCCGATGTGCGTGCACCTGATGGGAGACTCGGCTTGTCTGCCATCGCTTCTCCGCACCGACGTTGGCCTGGGTGGTACCGTCCGGCCCATGTTGGGCCATGTCCTGTTCGGCTTCGGGTATGCAACGTTGATGAGCTGGATGGTCTACCGAGTGTCGTCTCCGGCCCCGGCAATCTGGCGAGGGGATGCCTCTCGAGTGCCGATAGTCCCCAGAATCCCGCCCGACGCGAGGACATACCTACCCTACGTGCTGTGGTTCACCATGGTCTGTGGCGGCACTGGCCTCATGGCGCTCTTCGTCGCCGTGGACACGCTGGTCGGTCCCGCTCTGTTGTTCAAAGTCGCCGCTCGAAGCGGGCTGTACCTGTTCTTTGCCGGTATCGCCCTGCTCCCAGTGCACCTATTCGCCTACTGCTTCAACCGGCCGCGCTTCCTCATCACTCCGGCCTGGCGTCACGAGGTTGGACCGTTCATCGCGATCTGGCACCGGCTGCGCGGCAGGTAAGGCGGTCTTCGACTGCAGATCCCCACTGGCCTGAGGCTCCTCCGGGTGCAGCCCTGAAAGCAAGCCCACTCATCTGCCGCGATCCGATCGCTACGGAACGTCACGGCGTGTAGGGTCACCGGTTCGCGGACATGCTGATGTTCGGATGGTGGATCACGCCGTTGGTCGGACGCAATGACGACGCCGGGTCAGCGGAGCGTGGTGATGAGGCGTTGCAGGGCGGCGTGGGCGGGTGGGCCCCAGGTGGGCTTGCCGCCAGGCTCGCCGTGGACGCCGGCGTCGCCGATGAGGATGCCGCCGAGGGCGCGTGCCAACGCCCAGCCGCGGGCACGGCGCATGGTGGCGGTGTCCGGGGTCGGCTGGTAGGCCGCGTAGAAGTCGTCGATGGTGTCGTCCGGCAGCAGGTGCCACACGGCGGCGAGGTCACATGCCGGGTCGCCGGCGCAGAGGTCGCCGAAGTCGATCACGCCGCAGAAGGTGCCGTCAGTGGTGAGGACGTTAGCTGGGTGCAGGTCGGCGTGCAGCCATAGCGCCGGGCCCGTCCATTGCGGCGCGGTGACCGCGTCGTGCCAGACGGCGCGGACAGCGTCCGGGTCGCCGATCAGCCCTCGCTCAGTGGCGGCGGTGAGTCCCTTGGCGAATCCCTCGGCTTGGTCGGCCAGCGGCCCGCCGCGGTTCCGGCCCGCAGGCGCGCCGCTCGGGGCGGGTTGGTGCAGCGCCGTCAGGAACGTGGCCAAGGATTCGGCGGCTTCGGCGGCGCGCGTGACGGGGGTCAGGTCGGCGGGCGTGCCCGGAACCCAGGTGGTGATGATCCAGGGGCGAGGGAATCGTTCGGTGGGCTCGCCGAGTCGCTGCGGGACGGGGATCGGCAGCGGGAGGCGTGGGGCAAGCTTGGGCAGCCAGGCGTGCTCCTTGCGCAGCAGCGCGTCCGCGGACCCGGTCGCCCAGGGGAGCCGGACGGCGAGGTCGTCACCGAGCCGCCACAGTTGGTTGTCCCATCCACGCGCGCCCAGCCAGATCGGGCGATCGGCGAGGTCGGGGTGCTGGTCGCGGACCAGATCTCGGACCAGCTCCGCGGTGATCTCGATCTCGACGTGAGTCATGCAGCCCGACGGTAGTCCCGCCGGGCCACGCCTGCTGACCCGGTAGCGGATCGCCGTTCAACTACTGCTCACACCGGTTTCCTATCGCGCTTCGTCTGGTCCGCCGCCTGCTCATGCTGCAGACGGGGCGCGCTCCACCCGCGTAGCCGGACCCGCATCCGCTCATGCCGCTGTCACGGCGCGGAGACCATCGTGTGTGTCACCTGGCGTAACCAGCCGACGGTGGCTCAACCATCCTGCTTTGCCGATGAGCGCGCACTCGGATCATGCTCCGCGAACGCCGGCCAGGCCGTCGGGTTCGATCGTAAAGTCCACAGCGACGGCCACATCCTCATCGCCGGCGGCAAGACCGAGGCCAGGAGGACACGGACACCGGTTCTACACCACTGGCGTTGCACCAGCTTCGTTCGTCTGAGGAACCGCCGGAACGGTTCGTGAGGGCATCCCATCGGGCGGTAGGGCGGTACGGCCCGGGTTCCGAAGGTCATGCACGATACGAACTGTGCGTATTGAGCGTTTCGAGTTCTCCGTTGACTCCGTCGAGGCCGTCCCGGACGGGTGGCGGCTGGAGGGCGAGCCGGGTTATCACCCGCGGCACTGGGCACGGCCGGGTGAACGCCTCCGCCTGGCCTGCGAGGAACATGGCCGGCGGCGGCGCGACGTGGACCTGGTCGTCGTCGAGCTCACCGAGTCGTACGCCATCGTGAGCGGCACCGGCGGTGACCTGCTCCGGCCGGACGATATCGTGTCCGGTGAGCGCTCCGTCGCGGACCTCGCCGAAACGCGGCGGACGCCGGCCGAGGCTGCCGCGCATCTGGCTGAAATCCTGGATCTGCCGCCCCTGGCCGATTCCGCCGGGAACGGCAAGGACTGGTCGGCGGTGGAGACCGAGCTCGGCGTCACACTGCCTGGCGACTACAAGGCATTCATCGACGCCTACGGCCCGGGCTCGGTCGATGACCATGTCCACGTGTGCGCCCCCGAGGCAGTCGAGGAATGGGCGGACCTGGTCGGGCAGAACTCCTACGCGCACGAGTGCGTCGGCGCGGAGTTCTTCGGGCCGGGCAACTGGCGGCGGGACTGGCATCTGGGTGACGCGTCGCATTGGAACCCGGACCGGGAAGACATTCCCTCATGGTTCGAGCCCGGCGACGACCTGATCTCCTGGGGACACACCGGGAACGGCGACTTCCTCTTCTGGCACATCAAACCTGGCACAGCCCCCGACAACTGGCCCATCATGCTCAAAGAGGAAGGACCGCTCTGGGAGCAGTACGGAGCCGGATTCGCCACCGCACTGGCCGACCTGCTGACCGGCGATATCCAGTCGGAGTATCTGAGCCGCTGGCTGGGAGGTCCGCACTGCTACGGCCGCTGATCGGCCGCGGCCATAACCTTCAGAGCGGGGACGGTGACGCGGCAGGCACCGGTGATATCAGGTCCAGTGCGACGCTCACATCTGCTGCAGACATCGCGCGTCGTGTTCCCAGCACGTATCACGGTGCGTGAGCAAAGCGCTGGTTCGGAGGTTATCTGGTTGACGAATGCCGCCACGAACGATCGTGTGCGTCACGCGCAGCTGCCGCCGTTGGGTTGCGGCTCGTGCTGCCGGTTGATGGGGCGGGCGCGTTAGGCGATCTGTTGGCCGGTGCCTCCGGTGTGGTGGCGGCGCGGAACGACGCCGGCGGTGGCCTCCGCGGCGGCGTGGGACAGTTCAGGCAGGACGTCGCCGTAGTGCTTGGCGGTGAAGTGTGGGCTGGAGTGGCGTAGTCCTCGGGAGATGACTTTCATATCGACGCCGGCGGCGAGGGCGAGCGTGGCGGTGCCGTGACGCAGGTCGTGCAGCCGGATGGGTGGCAGGCCGGCTTGGGCGGTGAGGTGCCGGAAGTGGTCGGTGACGTCGGCCGGGTGCAGTTGTCCACCGGTCGGGGTGGTGAACACGAGCCCGGTCCTGGCCCAGGCGGGTCCAGTGGCGAGACGTTCGCGGTCCTGCCGGGCACGGTGCGCGCGGAGGACGGCGACGGTTTCGGCGTCCAAGGCGATGGCGGCTTCACTGTCGGCGGTCTTCGGGGTGTCGAGGCTGGTGGCCCAGCCGTGTTGGACGATCTGCCATCGCACGGTGAGGGTGTGGGTGTCGAGGTCGAGGTCGTCCCAGTGCAGGCCGCAGGCTTCGCCGCGGCGTAGGCCGGTGAAGGTGACGAGGTGGTAGAGGGCGTAGAGGCGGTCGTTGGCGGCGTAGGTGTGGTCGAGGAACCTGCCGGTCTGTTGCGGGGTCCAGACCATAACAGGGCTGGGGATCTTGCCGGTGTCGCGCCAGGTTCGAACCCGTTGGTCGGTCCAGATGGTGGGTTTCGGCGGGCGGACGGGCGGCAGTTCGATCATGAGTGCCGGGTTGGTGTCGATGTACCGGTCGCGGCGCATGGCGTCGTTGAGGGCTTTGCGCAGGGTGGCGTGGATGCGGTGCTTCGTGGAGGCGCTGACGATGCGTTGGCCTTTGACCCGGTCACGGACGGCGGGGTCGCGGCTGGCGCGGTGGGCGGCGATGGCGGTGTTACGTTCGTCGATGGCGTCGTACATGGCGTCGATGTGGACGGGGCGGAGCCGGTCGATGCGCAGGTGGCCGAGGTACGGCATGAGGTGCAGCCGGATGTGGCCTTCGTAGTTGCGGGCGGTGCCCTGCTTGATGGTTCTGCGTGCGGCGAGCCAGCGGGTGAGGTAGTCGGCGATGGTGGGCAGTTCGTCGGGGGTGATGTCCAGGTGCAGGGCGCGGCGGATCTGGTCGGGGGTGGGGATGGGGGCGCCGCTGGTGACGGCGGTTTCGATGAGGTCGCCGGTTTTGACGGTGGTGTGCGGGTCGGTGGGGTCGGGGACGGCGAGGGCTGCGCGGATCTGGTTCAGGACGTCGTCGGCGGCGGCCTGGGTGGGGTAGCCGCCGTGCCGCAGCGGCCGGCGGGTGCCATCGGTGCGGGCGGGCAGTTCGATCTGCAGGTGCCATTGGCCGTGGTTGCGGGACCAGTTGCCGTCGGGGCGGCGGAGCTGGGGGCAGGACTGACCGAGGCGCCGGCGGCCGTCGCTGGTGCGGCAGCCGCAGCGTTTGAAGGTGGAACCTCGCACGGTTCGTCTCCTGGGTGATCGGGGCGGTCGCGCCGGTGTCGACGGGCGGAATCCGCTGGTTGGCGTGGTGGTTGCATCCACGCTCGGATCACCGCAGGGATCAAGTCGCGGCCGATCCGTCCGGTCGGATACGAGCGGATCGCCGCTGGGTGTGGGGTGTACGAGCCGCAGCAGGCCGGCGACCGGGACGACGATGCGGGTTCCGGCCCGGATCAGGGGCGCCGGGAAGGTGCCGGTCGCGGCGAGCTGGTATGCCGCGGATCGGCTGATCTGGAGCACCGCTGCGGCAGTGCTCAGCGTCGTGGCGACGCCCAGCGCGCGGATCCGTTCGGTCGTCCACGCCGAGCCTGCGGCGGGTGAGTTGGCATTGGGAGGCTGATGCAGTGGAGTGGACCAGGCCACGAGGGATGTGCTCCTTACGATTGCGAGCTCAGGGAAGGTGCGGCGTGATTGCCGGGGTCTTTCGGCTGCCGCGTTTCGTGAGTACCGCCGGTGACGCCGGGCGTGTTCCGCGGCGGCCGCACCCCGGTGCCCGGCGAGGCTATCCGCGGAAGGCGCCCAACTTCGGCGTGTATGAGCATTGCCAAGGGACGACGGCGAGTTCGGATGGGCAGTCGCTGCCGTGCATGGCTGAGCGAGTTCGGCGAGCGCAGACCGAACCCGGCCCCTGTATGTGCCATGATTCGGGTGCGAATGAACTGGCGGGTAACACGGTGATTGGTGATCGGCTCGTCGGCGCCGTAGATGCTTGAAGCGGCCGCCGACATCGACGTAAGGGGCAGATGATGGCTCGGCGTGTAATTCAGCAACTCATCGACGACATCGACGGCAAGCCCGCAGACGAGAGCGTCACCTTCAGCCTCGACGGCGTGCAGTGAGGTGATCTCAGCAAGAATTGCTGAGGTAGCGGTGCTCGAAGTGGGTGAGGACGAGTGCCGCCCTGACGAATTCGCTGATTCTGGTTGGGCCG
>NZ_JBFAIC010000113.1:0-20240 GCF_040654515.1 Dactylosporangium sp. NPDC050688 | reverse complement strand
CGACATACGCCGACGAGACCGCCTCGGCGGTGTCCTTCACGAGTATCAACATGCGGCTTGAGCTACACGGACGAGGTTTTCGGCAGGCGCACAGCCACCGCTGATACCAGTCGCTGACCCGGCGCGGATCGACCCCGACCTGCCGGGCGACATCGGCCTGAAGCCAGCTCCGCACGAACAACCGCCCCGCACGCAGCCGCTGCCGCGCCCACACCTTCTGCTGAGCTTTCCTATGTGCCAGACGAAGAGTGCTCATATCAGCCACCCCCACCTACCAGCATCCCTCCAACCGCAGCTACCCGCCTACCCTCACGAAGATCCTTAACAAGGCTGAATCTCCGTCAGCACCGGCTGCGGCTTGGCGGCTAATCACGACGAGCAACTGTCCATTGTGGAGCGATGGCGCTGGATGTCTTGGTCACCAACATCTGCATGCCGCCCGAGCAGCGGCCTGGCGGCGCCCGTGAAGTCAAGATAACAAGGCTCTTCATCGGAGCCGGCCGGTCTCCGCGCGTTGACAGCGGCAGAAGCGGATGGTCAGTGCCGCAGCTGACACGGTCGAAGGATGCGACGAGCGACGAGGTCGACCTCGCACTCTCAGTCGGGAGTCTCGTACTGGCGGACCACCCGGTCGATGCGGCGGTCGGGGACGATCCACATGATCGCCGCGCCGACGAAGCACGCCAGGGCAATCCCAACTCCGACATTCCCGCTCCGGTCGAGTGTCAGGGCGCTGAGGATCCCGGCAAGGCAGAACGCTGGGGAGACCTTGCCCTTGATGTCAGTGCCGACAGCCTGCCGCAGCGGCGACTTCGGTCCCTGCTGCCGGACGATCACCGTCTGGAGCACGAAGTACGCCGTGGCCGCGCCGAGCAGGTTCAGACCGTAGATGACGACCGGGATCCGCTCAAACCTCGACTCGTCCATCCAAGCCGTCGTGAACGGGAAAAGCGACAGACAGAACAGCAGCGCCAGGTTCGCCCACAGCACCGCTCCGCTGACCCGCCGTACCAGGTGGAACATGTGGTGGTGGTTGTTCCAGTAGATGCCCACATAGACAAAGCTGAGCAGATACGTCAGCAGCCCCACGCCGGTCGTGTGGACGAGATCGGAGAGGTCGTGACCCTCCGGCACCTTCAACTCCAGCACCATGATCGTGATGATGATGGCAAGCACGCCATCACTGAACGCCTCCAGTCGACTGGCCCTCACCGCGCCGCCTTCCTTCTCGCTCTGTGATCTTTTTACCTAACGCCGGCGACCTTCGAGGTCATCCGCCGATGTGTTCTCCTCGTCGCGGAAGTCGATCTTGCGGTGGGTTCCGTCGCAGAAGGGCTTGTTGGACGAGTGGCCGCAGCGGCACAGCGTCGTCCTGTTCCGGGTCTGGAGTGGCTGACCGTCCGCCCGAAAGACAGGCACGTCTCCTGTGACCCACAACGCGCTGGCCAGACCGTTCTCCTCCTCGAGGACTGAAATAGCCTGTGGAAGGTCGGGTTCGATCGGTTCGCCCCCGCGGTGAAGGGCGTAGCTGTACGACCCGGACGGGCAGTGATCAATCCGTCCCATGATGTTGGAGCGGACGTCGCTGTCGGCACTGTCGGCGAGCATCTCTGCGATCGGCCTGGTCCGGCCGATGCAGAACGCGGCGTGGATGCACAGTTCGCCAACCCGCTGGGCCGAGATGCCAACCCCGTCGTGGACGTGCTGCAGTTCCTCGTACGGCCGAACGTCTGCCGTCTCCGTGCCGTCGAACCCGATCACAGCGTGTGTTCCGTCGCAGAACGGCTTCGAGCCGGAGCGGCCACAGCGACACAGCACGTACGTGTCCTCGGTCTCGATGGCGTCGCCGGTTTCCCAGGTCAGCGAATCGTTGTCCGCGGACACGATCTTGCGTTTGCGTCTCAGCGGAATCCGCCCGTAGACGACGTATGGCCCATCACGGAGTACGACGATCCGGCGCCGCTCGTCGCGGCTCATCGCCTGAGCTCCGGCGGCACGTACTCGAATGTCGGGCCGGCCGTCGTGCCTTCCCCGTCGGACATCTCCATCAGGCCCTGCGCCTGGGCTTTGAGGGCGTACATGGTGCCGGTCGCGACGGCGAGCATCTTCGGGCTGCCGTTGAACGCCTGTTCCAACAGATGCAGCACGGCGCAGTAGGTGTGGTTGAAGTCTTCCTGGGCGACCCGGATCGGACTACCTGGAGCGTGATCGGCCAGACGCGGGTTGCGTCGCATCGGGTAGACGCCGCCGAGATCGACCGAGACAGCCTCGGCGGTGGGCCCGGATTGCGGGGTGTCACCGCGCCGGTATCGCCGGCCCAGCTTGAGTTCCTGGAACCGGTAGTAATGCGCGACCTCATCCCGGCCTGGATGGAAGATGTCCTGGTCGCCGTCCCAGACCTCGCCTCGTGGTGTGCCTTCGCCCTGCTCGACGATCTCCTCCAGCGCTGCCAGTGCGGAGTCGAGATCGTTGACCCCTGTCAGTCGTCCGCCGCTGTGGCGGAAGGGGCCCGCGGTGACCTGGCGAGCCGGGTCACCGCAGAAGACTTCCCGCTCGCCGAGTTCAGCGCACAGATGGCGCAGTCCTTTTTCGATCGCGCCGTAGAGCTGCCCGATCGTTTCATAATTGTCATCCTCGGCCGGAGCGCCAGGCGGTGTCGGCTGTTCGAGCCGGAGGAACATCTCAAGTGCTTCCGCCCCGAACGGAACCAGTGACAGCTCCAGAGAGCGGTCGCCGTGGGGCAGGTGCCTGGGATAGCGCGGCAGCATCTGCGGCGTGTCCAGCCGAGGGTGCCCGCCGACGGCGTTGAGCAGGTTCGCAGCCAGCGCCAGGTGGATCATCTCTTCGACGAAGACGCTGCCCATCACCTGAACGGCTTCGAGGTTTCGCGATGGGTCGAGCGAGTAGAGCGCGCAGAGGTACGGCGGCAGAGTGGCGTGTTCCAATTCGATCGCCCATTGAAGGTGCTTGCGAAGATCTTCGGGCGTCTCGATCCGCGCCGTCGTTGGAGCTACAGCGATCCGCTGCCGTGGCGGGTGTTTCATGGGTGGCTCACTTCGGCTGTCGAAAGGGATTGTCATTCTTCCTCCGTGCGCTGCCTGTATAGGCGTCTGTCCGGGGCTGGGCGGCGACCGCATGAATCAGCTGCATCGGGACTTGTGTCTGCGCAAGCCGCGCGGGACTTCGTACTCGTACCGGACCCACTCCGTCGTCGCGGTGCGATCCGCTCCGCGTCGCGGCGCAGCCTGAGGTGCGGGCCGCGGTCGGCTGTCGGGTGAGGTCCTCGGCGGTGCTGCCGGGGACCTCACCGGGGAATCGTTACGCCGAGACTGCTTGCACGGCTTCGAGGATCGACGCCGTCACGGCGTCAGGGTGGGAGACGCTGAGCGCGTGGGACGCGCCGGACACCTCGCATACGCCCTTGGCGCCGGCCCGGTCCGCCATGAAGCGGTGCAGGGCGACCGGGATGTTGAGGTCTTCGTCGCTGAAGACGAACCATGACGGGATCGTCTTCCACGCCGGGGTGTCCGTCGGCAGTCCTGCCGACAGGGCGATCTCGGTGACCGGGCGCTGGGTCGCGCTCATCACGGCGGCCTGGACGTCGGGGACGTCGGCGGCGAACTGGTGGTGGAAGGCGTCGGGCCGGATGGCGAACTCGTTGCCGCCGGTCGTGACTGGGTAGGCGTTGAGTGCCTGGCCGAGGGTGCTTCCGGGGTACTTGGTCGACAGCTCGAACGCGGACTCGCCGTGCTCGGGCGCGAACGCGCAGACGTAGACGAGGCCGGCCACCTTGTCGCTTCCTGCCGCGGCCTCCGTGATCACGAAGCCGCCGTACGAGTGGCCGACGAGCACCACGGGTCCGCTGATTCCGGCGAGCACGTCGCAGAGGTAGGCGGCGTCGCCCGGCACGCTGCGCAGCGGGTTGGCGACCGCGACGACGTCGATGGACCGGTCCTGCAACCGCTCGACGACCCCGGACCAGCTCGCGGACTCGGCGAAGGCGCCGTGGACAAGGACGACGGTCGGTTCCTGCTCGGACATGTTGTTCTCCTTGTGGGTTCGGTGTAGTCAGCACCGACCGGGGGCCCGGAATCGGTGACAGAAAGGGGTACGAACGTCACTGCTTCGCAGCAGCGGCGGTGGAGCGATCACCAGGTCCGGAGCCGGCTTCCAGTGCCTCGACCGCGCCGAGAAGACTGCGGAGGCCGATCACCTCACGCTCGGCGTCCGCCTGATCGAAGAGCCACTCGGCGACCGGTACGCTGGCGGCGTCCTCCGGGTGGCTCGACTCGGCCATGGCCAGTTCCGCCTCGACCTCGATCTTGAGCTCGTGCAAGGCGCTTTCGCCTGCCGGTGTGGTCATCTCTCCTCCATGCTGTGCGTTGACAAGGACGGGCACGACGGTGGTTCCGGCTGTGCCGGCGAGAACGGCGGCCGCGTCGCCGAGGGCGCCGATCGCCGCGGCGTGTCCGGAGGCCCGTGCAAACCGGATACAGGCCTCGATCTTTGGTGCCATCGACCCGGCCGGGAACCGCATGCCGGCGAGGGTGTCGACGTCGATGGTGTGGATGGGGGTGGCGGCCAGGGTGCCGTAGTTGCGCATGACCGCGGGCACGTCGGTCAGCACCAGCAGCCGCTGCGCGCCCAGTCGCAGGGCGAGCATGGCGGCGGTGAGGTCCTTGTCGACGACCGCGTCGACGCCGACCAGCTGGCCGTCGGCGGTCTCGACCACCGGCACGCCTCCACCACCGCCGCAGACGACGACCCTGCCGCCGTCGGCCAGGGCTCGCACTGTCTCGATCTCGACGAGCCCTCTCGGCTGGGGCGACGCCACGATGCGCCGCCACCGGTCGCCGTCCCGGCGGATCTGCCAGCCGCGCTGGTCGGCGAGCGTCCGGGCGGGCTGCTCGTCGTAGCTGGGTCCGATGAACTTGGTCGGCGCGGCGAGGGCGGGGTCGTCGGCGTCGACGACGGTCTGGGTGAGCACCGCGACCGCTGGCATACCAGCGTTGTGCAGCTCCTGGACCAACCAGTAGCCGATCATTCCTTGGGTTTGGGCGCCCAGCACGTCGAGCGGGTACGGCAGGCTCAGCGCCGGGTCGGTCTCGCTCTCCTGGGCCAGCAGGCCGACCTGCGGACCGTTGCCGTGGCAGATGATGAGTTGGTGATCGGCTGCCAGTAGCGCGAGGGACTGTGCGGCGCGGCGTACGTGCCGGCGCTGGACAGCGGCGTCGGGCTTTTCGCCGCGTTGCAGCAGGGCGTTGCCGCCGAGGGCGATGACGATGCGCACGGTTCAGTCCGCCAGCGCACGCAGGAGCAGGGCCTTGATGGTGTGCATCCGGTTTTCGGCCTGGTCGAACACGATCGACTGCTTGGACTCGAACACCTCTTCGGTCACCTCGGCACCGTCGAGGCCGAACTGCTGGTGCAGCCGGGCGCCGATGGCGGTGCCGCGGTTGTGGATCGCCGGCAGGCAGTGCATGAACCGCACGCCGGAGCGGTTGCTGGCGTCCAGTACGTCGTCGGTGACGCGGTACGGCAACAGCGACGGGACCCTGGCCGCCCACGCGTCGTCAGCCTCGCCCATGCTGACCCACACGTCGGTGTAGACAAAGTCGGCGCCGTCCACGGCCGCGTGGAGGTCGTCGGTGACCAGGAGGCGCGCGCCGCTGGATCGTGCGGCGCCCTCGGCCGCGGCGACGACGTCCGGCGGCGGCTGCAGGCCCGCGGGCGCCGCGATGCGCACGTCCATGCCGAGCAGCGCACCGGTGACGAGCAGCGATCGGGCGACGTTGCTGTGGCCGTCACCGGTGAAGCAGAAGGCGATGTCCTCGACGCCGCCGCCGTGGTATTCGGTCATGGTCAGGATGTCGGCGAGGCTCTGGGTCGGGTGCCAGGCGTCGGTGAGCGCGTTCCAGACCGGTATGCCGGCGTGCTCGGCGAACTGTTCCACGGTGTCCTGGGCGTGGCCGCGAAACGCGATGCCGTCGAACATCCGCCCCAGCACCCTGGCGGTGTCGGCGACGGACTCCTCGCGGCCGAGGTGGGATCCCTCGGGTCCGAGGTAGGTCACCTGTCCGCCCTGGTCGTGAGCGGCGACCTCGAACGAGCAGCGGGTACGGGTTGAGTTCTTCTCGAACACCAGCACGATCGTCTTTCCGCGCAGCCGTGGGAGTTCCTCGCCGTGCCGCTTGTCGCGTTTGAGTTGGGCGGCCAGGGTCAACAGGTCGAGGAGCTGCTGCTTGTCCAGGTCCAGATCCTGCAGCAACGAGCCTGGATGGGGTCGCGAGGTCATGAGGGCTCTCCCTTGCTCAGAGTGGGTGGCGGCGTACTGGGCAGCTCATGCAGCGGGCTCCGCCGCGACCGCGGCCGAGCTCGCTGCCGGCGAGTGTGATGACGTCGATGCCGTTTCGGCGGAGCATGGTGTTGGTGACGACGTTGCGGTCGTAACCCATGACCACGCCGGGCGCGATGGCCAGATAGTTGTCCGCGTCGTCCCACTGCTCCCGCTGCGCGCTATGGCGGTCCGCCTCGGCCGTCAGCACCCTGACCGGGTGCGCGTCAAGGGCCTGCGCCAGCGCGGCCGGCACGCCGCGGCTCTCCTGCACGTCGAGGTCGGCCGGGGTACCGCCAGGGGTCAGTCGCCAGCACCGGACCTCGTTCCAGTCCAGGTACGGGTAGGCGACGAAGGTGGCGACGTCCACCATGGTGAGCAGGGTGTCCAGGTGCATGGCGGAGCGGGCTTTGGGGAGCTCCACCACGAGGACGAGGTGGGCCTGTTCGCTGGCGAACAGTTGGTGGGCGAGCGTCTCGACGCCCATCGGGGTGGTGCGTTCGCCCATGCCGATGAGGACGACGCCTGGGGCGATGACGTGGATGTCGCCGCCCTCCAGTGTTGCCGGCGCGTGGTCGGCGTCGTCGTCGCCGTAGTAGATGGGGAAGTCGGCGTCGCGGAACAGCGGGTGGTAGCGGTACACGGTCCGGGTGTTGATGGACTCACGGCGGCGGGCCGCCTTGGCCATCGGGTTGATGGTGACGCCGGTGCCGATCCAGGCGACGTTGTCGCGTTGGAAGAGGGTGTTGGGCAGCGGGGCGAGCAGGAAGTCGTCGACGTCAAGGGCCTGCCAGGTCAGGCTGGGCCGGGTGAGCGGGGACAGGTCGGCCTTGGTGACCCCGCCGATGAGGTACTCGGCCAGCCTGGCCGGTTCGGCGTCGTCGAACAGTGCGCGGACCTCGCGGGCGAGGCCGGCGCCGAGGCGCTCGGCGGTGATCGTACGGTCGAGGGCGAACGCCCGCCCGTCCGGAGTGGACAGTGCCTCGGCGAGCAGCTCGCCGAACAGGTGGACGGTCACGTCGTATTCGCGTAATGCCTCGACGAACGCGTCGTGCTCGCTGCGGGCGCGGCTGGCCCACAGCACGTCGTCGAAGAGCAGTTCGGCGACGTTGCCAGGGGTGAGCCGTTCGAGCTCGAGGCCGGGGCGGTGCACGATCACCTCGCGCAGGGCGCCGATCTCGGAGTCCACGCCGCCGGTGAGGCGCCTGCCGGGGCTGGTGAGGGTCATCGCTGTGCTCCGTCAGCCAGGCGGCCGGTCGGTGTCTGTCCGTACTCGCGGCGCCCTACCTTGAGCCAGATGTAGACGGGCACGCCGAGCAGCAGGCAGAACAGCCCGTAGTAGGCGGCCTGGTATCCACTGCCGGCCAGGGCCCAGAAGCCGAACACCAGGGCGGTGGCCGCGACGACGAGGTCGCGCAGCAGGTGGCCGGAGCGCACCCGGCGGCCTTCGGTCAGCAGCCAGTACACCTGGGCGGCGGCCGAGAACAGGTACGGGATGACGGCGGTCAGCACCGACAGCAGCACCACGGTGGTGAACACCCTGGTGAAGCTGGTGTAGCTCACCACCGTCAGCGCCGAGGCCAGGACCGTCCCGCCGACGATGCCGTACGCCGGCACGCCGCGCCGGCTCTCCCGCGCGAACGGGGCCGGGAACAGCTGGTCCCGGGCGGCGGCCTGCGGCATTTCCCCGACGATGAGGGTCCAGCCGACCAGCGCCCCGAAGCCGGAGATGATCGCCGCGACCGCTACCACGTTGCCGGCCCACTCGCCGCCGAAGATCGCGTTGGCCGAGTCGGTGAACGGCGCCGTCGAGGCGACCAGGGCGTCATGGTTGACCGTGCCGAACACGGCGACCGTGCCCAGGATGTACACCGCAGCGCAGGCGAGGGTGCCGAGAACCGTTGCGCGGCCGACGTTACGCCGCGGGTCCATGACCCGGTCGGCGGCCACCGACGCGGTCTCGATCCCGATGTATGCGAACAGGGCGATCGCCGCGGCGGCGCTGATCGCTCCGAGCGCGGAGCCACCGCTGGCGTTGAACTCGCCGAAGTTGGCGGACTTGATGAACAGCAGCCCGACCGTCGCCATGAACAGCAGCGGCACGAACTTCAGCACCGTGGTGAGTACCTGCACGACCGACAGGCTGCGGATTCCAGCCAGGTTGATCGCCGCCGGCACCCACAGCCCGACGAGTGCGATCAGGATCGACCAGCCCTTGGCATGGGAGGTATTCCAGAACACCTCCACGTAGCCGACCCAAGCCACCACGATGGCGGCGTTGCCGGCCCACGCGGTGATCCAGTAGCTCCATGCGTTGACGAAGCCGGCGAAGTCGCCGAATGCTTCCCGGGCGTACAGGTAAGGGCCACCGGACCCCGGAACCCGCCGGTTCAACGCGCCGAACGTCCACGCCAGAGCGATCGCCCCGACCGATACCAGTACGAACGCGACCAGCGAGATGGGGCCGAAGCCGGCCAGCGCCGACGGCAGCGCGAACACGCCGGTGCCGATGACCGACCCGACCACCAGCGCAGTGGCGGTCGGCAGGCCGAAGCGCCGATCCCCGGATCGGGCCGGTGCCCGGCCGTCGTCCATGCGCGGCGGCGCACCGTGAACCTCTGTGGCGCTCATTTCGACCGACCTTGCCTGTCGAGCCCGCCCCGGCGGGTCTCGGCGACATCGGACATGACGTGCCTCCTAATCAGGTGATTCCTGTGTACGAGAAGAGCCGTCAACCAGGACCGGCCAGACCCCGGTTCTGTGACCTGAGCCGGCGGGTGGCGGAAGAATCTCCCGCCACCCGCCGGCTACTGACCCGGATGGTGCGATGGGCCGACGGTCGTCAGGCCGTCCCGCGAGCGGCCCGCTCGATGAACGCGGCCGTCGTTCCTGGCTGCGACACGAACACCGCATGCGACGCGCCCTCGACGCTTTGCGTGACCCCGTGGGCGCGTTCGGCCATGAAGTGCTGCAACTGGGCCGGGATGTTCTTGTCGGCCTCGGCGATGAGGTGGTAGCTGGGGATGGTGTGCCAGGCCGGCGCGCCCGCCCCTTCGTTCAGCGCCGCCGCCGTCACCGGCCGTTGCGACACGGCCATGAGGGCGGCCTCCTGGGCTGGCGCGTCCGCGGCGAACTGCTGGTGGAACAGCTTCTGATCCACGTACAGATCAACGTTGCCGTCGGGCAGCGGGACCGGCCGCAGCGTGTCCCCAAGCGTGCTGCCGGGGAACTTGGACGACAGTTCGAAGGCGCTTTCGCCCTGTTCGGGGGAGAACGCAGCGACGTAGACGAGCGCCTTGACGTTGGGGTTGCCGGTGGCCGCGTCCGAGATGACGATACCGCCGTACGAGTGTCCGACCAGGACGATCGGGCCGTCGATGCTCTGCAGCAACGCCTTGATCTGTGCGGCGTCGGACGCGACACCGCGCAGCGGGTTGGCGGCGGCGACGACCGGGTAGCCGTCGCGCAGCAACTGGCGGGTCACCCTGTTCCAGCCGCTGGAGTCCGCGAACGCGCCGTGTACGAGGACGACCGTCGGCTTCATCCCGCGATCGCGGCCGGCCTGCGCGGCGCTGCCGCTGACCGCCATGATGCCCGCCGCGGTGGCCAGCGCCGCCGTGGCGACACCTAAGACCCGCAGTCTCCTACTTAGTGACATGTGCCTCTCCTGACTGTGATTCACGAGCCCGCAAGCGAGTGACTCAGCCACTCGTCGAAGCGGGTTCCGGCAAGGTGGGCGCGGCCGTCGTCGGGGACGAGGCTGCGCTCGTCCAGTTCCGCGCCGAAATACGTCGCGCGAGGGTCGCCGATCACCGTGCGCGGGTCGTTGCGTGTGCGCAGGACGCTTCGCACGAGTTCGTCGAGGGGGAACTGCTGGGGTCCGGCGACCTCGACGGTGCCGTTCACTGGTACCTCGACGGCGAGCTCGCACAGGGCTTCGGCAACGTCCTCGGCCGCCATCGGCTGGATGAGCGCGGGCGACAGGCGGACCGTGTCACCGTCGGTGGCGGCGCCGGCGATGCGCTCGATGAATTCGAAGAACTGCGTCACACGGAGAATCGAGTATTGGATGGAGGATCCCTTGATCAGGTTCTCCTGCTCGACCTTCGCCCGGAAGTAGCCGTTGCTGGGCAGGCGGTCGATTCCCACAATCGACAGCGCGATGTGATGCGTTATGCCCGCGTTCGCCTCTGCGGCGAGGAGGTTGCGGGTCGAGGTGGTGAAGAAATCCATCACCGCTGTGTCCTCAAAGGACGGTGAATTCGTCACGTCGACAACAACCTGGGCGTTCACCAGCGCAGCGGCTAGGCCTTCACCGGTAAGGGTGTTGACACCCGAATCGAGTGAGGCCGCCACGACCTCGTGACCGAGCCCGCGAAGCTTGTTCACCAGTTTGGTTCCGATGAGTCCGCTGCCGCCGACCACCACGATCTTCAATTTCGGGGTGTGGGTGCCGAGCGCCTGCCGCAGCACCGCGATCGCCTGTGCGGTGGCCGCCTTGGCGGCGTTGGTGTCCTTGAGCGGGTTGAGCATCATGAAGTCGTGGCAGATGCCGTCGTAGCGCACCGTCGTGACCGGCACCCCGGCGGCGCGCAGCTTCGCCGCGTACGCCTCGCCCTCGTCGCGCAGCACGTCGGCCTCGTCCACGATCAGAAACGCCGGCGGCAGGCCCTGGAGATCCTCCAGGGACGCCCGCAGCGGCGATGCCGTGATCTCTGAGCGCACCGAGCGGTCGGGGGCGTAGCAGTCCCAGAACCACGCCATTCCCTTCGCCGTCAGGAACGGCCCGTCGGCGAACTCGGTGTAGCTGCCGGTGTCCTGCCCGGCATCGGTGACCGGGTAGTACATCGACTGGTGCATGAACCTGACGTCGCCGCGCTGCTTGGCCATGAGCGTCACTGCGGCGGTCATGTTGCCGCCCACCGAGTCGCCCGCGATCGCCAGCCGCGACGCGTCCAGGCCGTACGACGCGCCGTCGGCCACGATCCACCGCGCCGCCGCGTAGATCTGCTCGATCGCCACCGGGTAGTGCGCGTCCGGGGCGGGCGTGTACTCCACGAACACCACCGCCGCGCCGACCCCGACGGAGATTTCCCGCACCAGCCGGTCGTGCGTGCTGGCGTTACCCAACACCCAGCCGCCACCGTGCACGTACAGCACCACCGGCAGCGTGCCCGTGACACCCTGCGGTCGCACGACCCGTACGCGCACGTCTCCGACGGCGGCCGCGACGGTCACCCACTGCTCGTCGATCGGCGGCGCCTTGACCGGCCCGGCCTGCGCGTCGTCGAGGACCTTGCGCGCGGCCTCTGGAGAGAGCTGGTAGATGAACGGTGGCTTTGACGTGGCCTCGGCGAATTCCCGCGCGGCCGGCTCGAGCACAACATCGGACACGATGTGCCTCCTCAGTCGGTGTGTCTCTGTGCTCAGGAACGCTACGGAGGCCGAGTGCGGAAGCAGTGCCGAACGAGTGGATGCGCGCGGTCACTGGCTCACCTGAGTAGAGAGCGCGCGTACTGCAAGAGGCGGCTGACGTACAGCGCCCGCAACAGCCGCGTCAACGCCTCACCAACCGGCTCACCGACCGGTCCGCACGCGCAAAATCGTGCCGGTCTGTTCGACCAGACCGGCACGATCCCCGTCACTGAGATTCAGCGCGTCGGCCAGCGACGCCAACGTCCGCTCCTGCGGCGTGATCCCCTTTCTGCATACGACATCGCACGTCGCATGGTCAACATGCGAGCAGGCAGAATGGCACCCCGAACCCCACGCGCGGGCCGGTTTCCTTGTTCTGTTGTCCGGGCTATGTCGCCGGTGTAGCCGCCGCCCTCAGCGGCTACACCCGACCACCGCTGCCCGTAGTCATTCCACAACCAGCACTTGGGGTTGCTCGTACTCGCCTGGTCCGACCGACCCATGTGGACAGTGTCGTCGGTGGGCTGAGCGTTCGAGACGACCAGGAGATGACCGCGGGCGGGTTGGTTTCAGTGCTGCGGGAGGTGGCCAGTTCTTTGGCGATCTCCGCGAGTGGTGTGTCGGGTAGTGCCGCGGCCCGGGCGGCTGCGACGGCGAGGGCCAGCGGCAGCCGCCCGCTGCGGGCGATGATCTGGTCGACGGCGGTGGGCTGTGCGGTGATCCGTTCGGCGCCCAGCCGCCGGACGAGGTACTCCCGCGCCTCGTCGGGCGGCGGCAGGTCCAGCGGCAGGGGGTGGGCGCCACCGGTGGTGATCAGGCCGGTGATCCGGTTACGGCTGGTCACGATGGCCAGGCAGCCGGGGGTGCCGGGTAGCAGGTGGCGCACCTGCTCGAAGTCTCGGCAGTTGTCGAGCACGATCAGGACCCGCCGTCCGGCGAGGATGCTGCGGTAGAGACCGGCCAGCGCGTGCAGTTCGGCCGGCGCGGTCTCCTGCGGTACGCCGAGCGAGCTCAGAAATCCGCGCAGTGCCTCGACGGGGCTCATTGCGCGATCCTGGGCGCTGAAGCCGCGCAGGTCGACGTAGAGCTGCCCGTCCGGGTACGCGGCGGCGAGGCGGTGCCCCAGACGGATCGCAAGTGTGGTCTTGCCGATACCCGGCATCCCGTCGATGGCCAGCGCGACAGTGGCCCGCCCCTGCCGCCGGTCCTGCTCGAGCAGCGCCTGCGTGCGGGCCAGGATGTCCGTCCGGCCGGCGAAGAACGGTTGGTCCGGCGGTAGCTGAGCCGGTGTCGGCGCTGGGCTGACCGGCCCGATCGCTTCCATGCTGTCGGCGGCCGTGTGGGCGAGCGGGCTGCGGAGTGCCGGGGTGCGCTGGTGCAGCAGGCGGTCGTAGGCGTCGAGCAGTTCGGGGCTGGGGTCGATGCCGAGCTCATCGCCGAGCCGCCGGCGGACCTCCTGGAACGTTTCCAGGGCCTCGGCCTGCCGGCCGTCGGCGGCCAGCGCGAGGACGAGGCGGGCCTGCAGCGCCTCATCGAGCGGGTTATGCCCGGCCGCCTGGCGCAGCGCCGGGATCACCAGGGGCACCTGACCGCTGCGCAGGGCAGTGTCCGCAGCGTCCCGGACGACCTGTGAGCACTCGGCGTCAACTGCGGCGAAGGCCGGATGGGCGCGCGAGTCCGGGTCCAGGCCCACCGCGCAGGAACCGCGCCATAGCGCCAGTGCCTCGGTGTACAGCCGCACTGCCCGACCGGGCTCGGTTGCCTGCCGGGCCTGGGCCACCAGGCAACGGAAGTGCAGCAGGTCCAGCGAATCCTCATCGACCCGCAGTTGGTATCCCGCCGCGTGCCGGATGAGGTAGTTGCCGACGGCGCGCACCGGCAGGTCGGGCTCGATAAGCCTCCGCAGGGTACCGATATAGCGATGGACGACGTTGACGGCGCTCGTCGGCGGCTCCTGGTTCCAGATGGTGTCGACCAGGTCGGTCAGACCCACCACCGATCCGGCATGGGCCAGCAGCAGCGCCAACACCAACCGCTGCTGCCGCCCACCCAGGTCGAGCTCGATGTCGCCGCGCCGGGCCCCGACCGGGCCCAGGATCGTAAACCGTACCGCCGAGCTCGACTGGATCATGACACGGCCTCTGCTGTCCGCTTCCTCCGCCCAGGCTTCGTTCAGCTCTGCCCGGACGTTGAGCTCGAGCTCGTGCAGGAAGGCGCTATCGCCGGTCAGGGTGCTCATTTTTCCTCCATTGGATGGACGAAGTCTGGGACAGGCAGGCACCTGCTACTTCCCGACTGCGGCTCTCCCCGACGAGTTGCTGTAGCGGGTCTCGCCGAGAATCGCGTCAGTGCTGGGCAGCAGGGTCCGCTCGATCCGTTCCGAAGTAGCTCGTGTGCGGATCCGTGACCACTGTTCGCGGATCGTCCACGGGTGGCCGGTGCGTTCCGAAAGAAATCGTCCATCCGGAACTGTTCGGGTTCGCGCGGCTCCGGCCGACTAGCGGCGGGCTGGAGATCCAGGCCGTGTCACGTCGCACGCATGGCAGGCCGTGGTCGAGGTCGCCGATGCAGGGCGTGGCGTCCGGGACCGGCTGCGTGAAGAGGCCCGAGCATGAGACCGTTCGAACCGTCGCCGACTGCGGCCATGTGTCGGTGGCGGCGCCAGCCGCCGCACCTCGTGACGACCGATGCAGTCCAAACTGGAGAGTACTCAGCGGCCGATTGCACCACGCGAAGGCGGCGACCGAGTGGGGTGCCACACCGCATACACTTCGACTCGGCCGCAACGAGCTCGTAGACGATGTGGATCAACCATAAATTGAGGGCGGTGGCCTCGGCGCGTTGTCCAACGAAGGTGCGCGATGCGGGTACACCTTCGTCGTCGGCCCCGCTCCGTAAGGCGGGTACACCGATGCGGCCCAACCAATACGCCCACGGCGTTACAAGCCATTCCATGATCGTTCTCTTTCGCTAGCGAATGCTTCTCTGCCACTGAAGGGGCGGCGGGGTCGCGTCCGGACATCCGCCCCCACCACCCTCACACCGCCCACCACTCGTTCGCCCCAGGGAGACTCCCTAGCCATTACCTGGTCCTTGCCCCCACGCGCACACTGCGACGCGACCACGCCGGACCAAGGCCCAGGGACTCCCCGGCGGCAACGCTGCTGCGGTTACGGCAATCAGCGAATAGACACACGTGCCTCGCAGTCTTTCGCCCGCGACACCCCTGAAGGCGGCAATCCCATGCCTTCCGCCGCGGGAGGGCCGGATACGCCGCCACTCATGGCCTGAGCACTCCCAGACCGACGAGGAAACGATCCGACGCCGGCCCGGAGCGCACCCTGAAACGCTGCGACGAGCGCGTCGCGCTGTGGTTCCGACAGGCTGTCCAGCAGCCTGCCATCGGCGCACAGAGCTGATGCACCGCCGCGAACGCAAGCTCCATCCTCGACTGCACGCCGGCCGCAGGTACGCGTCGCACGACGACCGGCTCCGCCGGTGCCTGTCCTGGCCGAGGCCGTGCGCGTCCCTGGAAGCACCAGGGTCCCCACGCCAGGGACGCGGGTGCGAAGGGCACTGGGAACAACGGTGTAACTCCATGGCTGGATGGAGGAGACACCTATGACGATCGAGACCGTGGCGAAGAAGGAGCCGGAGACGCCGCCGGCGAGCGCAGTGGTGGACCAGAGGGTCGTAGTAATTCCCAGCTGTGGCGGTCTGTGTGGTGTCGCAACATGCTGGACAGATTGTTCGTGGGACATCGTGGACATGATCGGGTTCAGGTCTGTGTCGTTCCGTAGGCTCTGAACCTTGTCACGGGGCGGTTCTCGAGCCGGCCGGATCGGGCCGGTTGGGGTGGGCGGCGAGGTCGGCCGGTGGCGGGCCGGCCGGGACGGCGCCGCGTAGCCGCAACTCGCGTATGTCCTCTGTGGACAGGCCCGACGGGAGGGTCCGGATGAGTTGCCCGCCGATGAGGATGTGGACGCTGTGTTCGTCGGCCCAGACGTGGGCGAGCTGACCGGCGTGGACCACACCCATCTTGATGCGTTGCGCCCGCGGTAGGACGTTGCGTACGCCGGACACGGCGAGCACAGTGTCGAACTCGACCGCGTTGACGCCGGCGAGCTGGTGCGGGCTGTGATGCGGCCGCCGGGACCGCTCCTCAAGCGCGGGCAGGCCCTCGCGCTCGTATCGAGCCTTCCACGTGGACACCGACTGCCGCGACGCCCCGTACCGTAACGCGACCTCGACCACCGGAGACCGCTACTGATTTCGCCCGTGAGAACGGGCGCGGGGCTGTGGGCGGGCAAGCACGGCGACGGTGAGGGAGCCAAGTTTTGGCTATGCATGTTGGCCGTGCTGAAGAACCGTGGCGTTCCCCATCTCCACCGGCCGACATCTCAGCCGATACGCCATCCAGCGGCGTCTTACCCATCACCTGCGCCGCGCGGCCGTGAACGAGGTCCGCTGCGTAACTCGTTCCGCTATGCCAGCAAGCGGGACTGGCCCGAGCGCGGCGTGATGCGCGAGACCTCGCCCCCGGCGCGCGGCATCGAACACGCCGCTTCGAGCAGGCCAAGGGTTTCACGTTGCGGGCGACGCGGTCGGTCCTCAGCGGCCCTTGCGACGAACACGAGCACGTCGCAGGCACCAACCTCTATCAGCTCGCGATCGAGGAAACCTGGCTACCATATTTCGTCACCGGCACGAACCAGCATCTCGTTGACGGCCACCCGCCGCTCTCGCGTAACGATGTAGCCGATCGCGTCCGCGATGTCCTCCGCCCGCAGCGCCTCGATCGCGTCACCCTGCCTGCGGGCCACCTTCCGGGTGGCGTCACCGAGGCGGTTCACCAGTTCCGTATCCATTGTGCCGGGCTCCACCACGCTGACCCGGACGCGTTCCCTGAGCAGTTCCTGGCGAAGCGATTCGGCGAACCCGTTCAGGCCGAATTTGGTCAGGCTGTAGGCGCTGCTGCCCGGCCGGGCGACCCGCCCGGCCGTTGAGCTGACATTCACGAGATCCGCTACCTGCCGTGGAGACGTCGCCGCCGCGTCGATCAGGTGCGGGACGGCGGCATGCGTGATGTGCAGCAGCGCCGTCACGTTGAGCGAGACCATCCGATCCCACTCTTCGACGGTGGTATGCAGCGCCGAGTTGAACAGCATGATTCCGGCATTGTTGACCAGGATGTCCAAGCGCCCAAACCGTTCGAGCGTCTCCTGCACCGCCTCGTATGCGCGCTCCGGCTCGGTGATGTCTGCCTCTACCGCGGCCGCGTGGCCTCCCAGACCCGCGATATCTCTCGCGACCTGATCCAGGCGGTCGCGACGACGGGCGACCAAGGCGACCGCCGCCCCCTCGCGGGCGAGGCGGCGTGCGGTGGCAGCACCGATACCGCTGCTGGCGCCGGTGACGAGCGCGACGGCTCCGTTTAGTGGCTGGTCGGACATGGCTGTCTCATTTCCTCGGGTCAAGGACGACGCGGAAGTAGGCGTCGCCGGAGATCATTCCCTCGTGCGCAGGTGTCCACACGTATCCGCATGTGTCCTGGTGACAGGCTCGTGTCGTTCGCGGTCGACCAGGGCGAACTGCTGCCGGCGGCGACAGTCACGGCACGGTAGGTGAACGCACTCACGACGGCAGCTCCCTTCCGGCCTGCTCGCGCATCTTGCGCTTCATGTCCATGACTTGCGCCTCCTGCGCTCGCACGAGATGCCAACGCGACGAGACTCGCACGGTCAGGGACCGTGCCGCGCCAGGGAATCTCACTGGTCGACGGGCGACCAGGGAAGTCACGGGCGCGAGCGAGTCCTCGTCCGCCCGATCATTGCCGGGCTGATACGACCGACCGGCCGAGGAGGCTGGACATGGAGTACTTGGTCATGATCACAATCCGGGTGCCGGATGGAACCCGACACACGACGTGGAAGACATCCGGACACGTGAGGCGGTCCGCACCCGTGACCTGGCCGCCCAGGGACGCGCTACGCCTGTGGCGTCTGTCGCTGGGGCGGGCGAGCGCGCACGATCGGACTGTTCGCTGCCGACGACCTCGACGACCTCGAGCGGACATCCGCCTCAACGCTCTTGCGCGTCTGGCAGACGGACTGCACCTGGTCACAAATCCGGCACGCATCGGGGCGACCTACAACATCGACGGCGGCCAGCAGCTCATCCCTTGGGCTCTTGCTCCGGCGTGGGCTCGTACTCGCCCCGGGGCAAGGCATCCCGCAGTTCCCTGCGGGAGGTGATCGACAGCTTGGCAAAGACCTTGCGAAGGTGCCACTCGACCGTCCGCGGGCTCAGGAAGAGTCGAGCCCCGACCTCCGGGTTGGACAGGCCGGTCCGCACAAGCAGGGCAATCTGCTTCTCCTGCGGCGTCAACTCGTCACTCGACGGGGCCTCGACCGTACGCTTGCGGACGGTCTCACCCGTCGCGAGAAGCTCGCGGCGGGCACGTTCGGCGAACGCCTCCATCCCGATCGACACGAACATCTCGTAGGCGGTACGCAGGTGAGCCCGTGCGTCGACGCGCTGACGCTCCCGGCGCAGCCACTCGCCGTACAGCAGATGGGCGCGCGCGTGTTCGGGGCGCAACCGCGTCCGGCCCAACCGCTCGATCGCCTCGCGGTACAGGCGATCCGCAGGCGCTCCATCGCTCAGCAGCGCCCGACAGCGGGCCAGGATTCCCTGCGCCCAGTCGGTGTCGCACGGCTCGGCCGCGTCCGCCAGTCGCTCCAACGCGCCACGAGCGACCTTTTCGTCACCGACGCGCGTCGCTGCCTCGACGATCTCGGGCAGCACCCAGACCGAGACCCACAACTCGGCGATCTGGGTGCTGGCCTGCGCTGCCGCCATGGCTTGCTCGTGGCGGGAGAGACCGTTGTAGAGGACCGCAGCCGCCCAGTTCGCGCTGGTGACTCCCATCAACTGGCCGTCCGCGCCGGCCCATTCGATCGTGGCGGCGATCAGCTCGGAGGCCTCAACCTCCTTACCCTGCATGGCGGTCAGCAAGAGCTTCGTGTGCTGCGCAATGGGGATGCCTGTCGCGGTGGCAACGGCGTCGGCCTCGGCGACGATCGCGGCCGCGGCGGCGAAGTCCCCGGTCCACGAGGTCGCTATCCCCAGCGAGGCGAGATAGATGGGAAGCTCGGTCAGCGCGCCGGCGGCGCGCACCACGTCAGCCGCCCGGATGTACGTCTCACACATGACCTGGTCGTCCCAGATGGCGCAGCTCACGCCGCTGGCCACCCACCCCCACTTCAGGAGGTCCTGCGCGGAATAGTCCGCGAGCGCGGTCATCGCCCGTTGCAATGTGGGGATCGCGGCGGCACGGCCATCGGTGACGAGCAGCGCGTAGCCGGCGAGCACCAGGTCGATGGGGCGCGGAGTGCCGTCCGGAGGCGGGAGAGCTCTCATCGCCTGGGAGACGGCCATGAGGCTCTCCCCGTCGGCGGCGACGAGACCCGCGGCGCCCCACGCGAGAAGATAGGTCTCCCGGGCGAGGTTCATGTCGAAGGGCTCGAGCCGCTGCGCCGCCGTCAGCAACATGGGCGGTGCCTCGTTGTTGAAGCCGGCCGCGAACGTGATGTGGCTACGGACGAGGTGGGCTCGCGCGCGCAGGAACTCGCTCTGGGCGTACCGGTCAACGATGTCGACGAATGTTCGTGCGGCCGTGAGGTCGCCCGCCCGGAGGCTGGCGTCCGCGGCCGCTACCGCGCGCTCTGCCCGCCGCGAATTGTCGACGGTCAATGTCACGGATCGCTGCAGGAACGCTGCCGCGGCGGCCAGCCCACCGCGCGCCTGTGCGCGGTGGGCGGATCGTTCGAGTTCGGCGGCGACGGACTCGTCGGGCGCGGCCGCGGCGGACGCAAGGTGCCAGGCACGGCGGTCCGGGTCGACCTCCGGGTCGGTGACCTCCGCCAATGCCAGATGCACCGCCCGGCGATCACCTTCCCTCGCCGACCGGTACACGGCCGACCGCACGAGCGCGTGACGGAACGTCACGCGTACATCGAACGACAGCAACCCGTCCGTGCCGCCGGCGAGGGCCGTCGCCGGTGTCACGCCGAGCCGACCGGCGGCCCGCCATACCAGGGCAGGGTCGCCGACCGGCTCGGCGGCGGCGATCAGCAGGAGCAGCCGGGTCTGCTCGGGCAGGGCCTCGATCCGGGTCAGGAAGCTCTGCTCGATCCGGCCCGGCAGCGTACCGGCGTGCAGGAGGCCGAATCCGCCCGCCATCTGGGTGACGGTCAGCCCGCGGGATAGTTCCAGCAGGGCAAGGGGATTGCCTTTGGTCTCGGCGACGATCCGATCGCGGATGTGCTGATCGAGGCGGGTGTGCGTGACGGAGTTGAGCAGGGCGTGTGCGTCGGCGTCACGGAGCCCGGTGATTGTCGTCGCTCACGAAATTCCCCGGGGCTGCGCTCAGGTAATTCCCCAGGTGGTGGGCCTCGGGTGTAGTTCTACTTGGTGGTGTCCTTGGTTG
>NZ_JBFAIC010000112.1:0-20636 GCF_040654515.1 Dactylosporangium sp. NPDC050688 | reverse complement strand
CCTCGGACACGACAAGCGTGTCACGGGGTCAATCAATTGGCACTGGCTTAACAAGCACCCTGTTGAGTTCTCAAACAACCAACACACACCGCTGAGCCTCGCCGTTGCCGACTCAACTCACCCGGGGCAGTTTATCCCACTTAGTCTAGCTGCTCCGCTTTGCGGTGTCAAGTCCGGCTCGCCGTACTTTGTCCCGTTTCGCGGACACACGAGGACTCTTCCGGTACCCCGGTCGAGTGTCGTATGGTTTCGGCAGGACGTCCGCTGCGGCTCGTTTAAGCGACCCGCGTGCCTCGTCCGTGTCCCTGCCGGCTGTAAACCTTACCCGCTCCGCGGCCCGCATCCAAATCGACGCTGTCGTCTGGCTGCCGTCCGCCTCGAGGGCCCGACCTTCGTCCGGTCACCCGGCCGTCAGTCGCTTGGCTCGGCAGGCCGTCCGACGACGTCGTCCGTTTCCCTGCCGGTCATCTACCTTACCCGGCTTCCCGATCTCCACCAAATCGATCACTCGCTCGGTGATGGTCGTGAACCCTGGTCGCGCAGAGCGCCACCGGGCAGGTGCCCCGTGGCGCTCGCAAAAGCTACGTGGAGTACGTCGACAGAGTCAAATCGAGCCGAGCTCGACCCCCGCGAAGGTGCGCTTGCCCTTGCGGAGCACCAGCAGGCCGCCGGCGAGGGCGCGCTCCGCGGCGATGACCTCCTCCGCGTCGCTGACCCGCTCGTTGTTCACGTACGCGCCGCCCTCAGCGACCGTGCGCCGCGCCTCGTTGCGGCTGCTGACGAGGCCCGCCGCGATGAACAGGTCGGCGACGGAGGTGCCGGGCGCTGCCCGTACCAGACCGGCCTCCGACAACGCGGCGCGCAGTGTCGACGCCGACAGCGACGCGAGCTCGCCACGGCCGAAGAGTGCCTGCGACGCGGCGATCACCTGCTCGGTCTCGTGCGCCCCGTGCACGATCCGGGTGATCTCCTCGGCCAGGCGCCGCTGCCCGATCCGGGCCGCGGGCCGATCCGCCGTCTCCTTCTCCAGGGTCTCGATCTCCTCCCGGGACAGGAACGTCAGCTTGCGCAACAGCCCGCCGACCAGGTCGTCGTCGAGGTTCACGAAGTACTGGTACAGCGAGTACGGCGACGTCATCGACGCGTCCATCCACAGACTGCCGCCGCCGGTGGACTTGCCGAGCTTCTCCCCCGCGCTGTTGACCAGCAGCGGCGTGGCCAGCAGGTGCACGGACTCCCCGGCGACCCGCCGGATCAGGTCGGTGCCGGCGGTCAGGTTGCCCCACTGGTCGCTGCCTCCGGTCTGCAGGCGGCAACCGTACCGGCGGAACAGCTCCAGGAAGTCCATCCCCTGCAGGATCTGGTAACTGAACTCGGTGTAGCTGATGCCGGCGTCGGAGTTGAGGCGTGCGCTCACCGCGTCCTTGGTCAGCATCTTGTTGACCCTGAAGTGCTTGCCGATGTCGCGCAGGAAGTCGATCGCCGACATCGGTGCGGTCCAGTCCAGGTTGTTGACCATCCGCGCCGCGTTGTCGCCGGAGAAGTCGAGGAACGGCTCGATCTGCGCGCGGATCCGCTCCACCCACTCGGCGACCGTGTCCGCCGAGTTGAGCTGGCGCTCCGCGGTCGGGCGGGGGTCGCCGATCAGGCCGGTGGCGCCACCGACGAGCGCCAGCGGGCGGTGCCCGGCCAGCTGCAGCCGCCGCACGGTCATGATCTGCAGGAAGTTGCCGATGTGCAGGCTGGGGGCCGTGGGGTCGAAGCCGCAGTAATACGTCAGCGGTCCCTTCGCCATCTCCGCGCGCAACTCGTCGAGGTCCGTCGAGAGCGCGATCAGGCCCCGCCACTGCAGATCATCAAGCACATCGGTCACGGGGCGATTCTCGCACCCGCCACCGGCGGCGTCCCAACGCATTCGGTTGCGGCCGCGGCAGGTGTACGCCCACCGCCCGGCTCCCCCATCGCGCTCATCCGTGACGGGGCGGAACTGTCGGAGGTGACCGCTAGGGTTGGGGGCATGGCAGTTGTGAAGATCAACGCGATCGAGGTTCCCGAGGGTGCAGGTCCCGAGCTGGAGCGCCGGTTCGGCGCCAGGCACGGCGCCGTGGAGGGGTCGAAGGGCTTCCTGGGGTTCGAGCTGCTGCGCCCCGTGGCCGGCGAGACCCGTTACTTCGTCTACACCAAGTGGGAGTCCGAGGAGGATTTCCAGGCGTGGGCGAAGGGTCCCGCGATGGAGGCGCACTCCGGCGAGCGGGGCAAGCCCGTCGCGTCCGGGGCCAGCCTGCTGGAGTTCGAGGTCGTGCAGCACGCCGGGCCGGCGCCCGCCGCCGAGGGCTGAGCGGTGGAGCGCTTCGTCCTGTTCCCCGGCCGCCATCACCTGCTGACCAGGTTCCAGGCGGGCTACCTGCGCGGGCTCGCCGGTGAGGGCCGGCGCACCGTCGTGTGGGCGGTGACGAGCGCCAACCACCAGAACACGAAACGCAACCCTGTCGGCTATGACCGGCGGCAGGCGGCGATCGAGCGGTTCAGCGTCCAGGAGGGGCTGCGGTCGCTGGTGGTGCCGGTGTTCGACACCGCGCACACCGACCGGTTCGCCGAGGTCACCCTCAAGAGCGTGGAGTCGGTGCTCGGGCAGACGCTGACCCCGCACGACACGGTCGTGGCGTGCTCCACGCCCGAGGTCGCCGCCATGTATGCCGAGCTCGGGTTCGAGATCGCCGGGGTCGAGGCCGAGCATGACCCGGCGCCGGACCGGCCGTGGGACGTGCTGCTGCGCCTCGCCGCCGGCGACCCGGCGTGGCGGGACCTCGCCCACCCGGCGAGCCTCGACGTCTACGACCGCTACCGGCTCGAGGAGCAGGTCGCGCAGGTCGTCAACGACCCCGTCGTCGGCGAGGAGGGCGGGCTCACCACGACCCGCGACTACCGCACCTACGCCGAGGCGTTCGAGGCGAGCGCCGAGCGCAAGTGGGACCTGGTGCGCCGGCACGTGCGGCCCGGCCGGATCGTCGACATCGGCTGCGGCGCCGGCGCGGTCCTCGCCCTCGCCGACCGGGAGCCGGCGCTGCGCGAGAGCGACCTGATCGGGGTCGAGGTCGCCCGGCACCTGTTCGAGGAGTGCGTGCACCGCAAGGCGCAGGGCTGGTTCACCAACCCCAACGTCTACTTCTACTGCCGCAACGTGCTCGGCGGTGCCGTGTTCCCGCCGCGGTCGGTCGACACGACGCTGACGTTCGCGCTGACGCACGAGATCTGGTCCTACGGGCAGCGGATGGACTCGCTGCGCCGCTTCGCCCAGGCCATCTACGACCACACGGTGCCCGGCGGCGTCTGGATCAACTCCGACGTGTGCGGCCCCGACAACCGGGTGCGGCGGGTACGGCTGGCGCTGCAGGGCGCCGCCGCGGGGCCGCCCGCAGACCTGACCGGCCTGTCGCGGGAGGAGATCTCCGCCCTGGTCGAGGGGCTGCCGGCACGCGCCCGGCTGGACCGGTTCGCCGCCGACTTCCACTTCCCGCTGCCGTTCGACGCCCTGCCCGACGGCACCGTCGACATCGCCCTGAGCGACGCGATGGAGTTCCTCACCCACAAGGACTATCCCGACAACTGGCTGTCCGAGGCGCACGAGCAGTTCTGCGGCCTGGAGTTCGCCGACTGGAAGGCGCTGCTGACCGACATCGGCTTCGAGGTCGACGACGCTTCGCACGCCTGGCGCAACGACTGGATCGTCGAGCACCGGCTCGACCCGGTGGCGCGGCTGTCCGCCGAGGACGGCACGCCGCTGCCGTGGCCGGACACGCACGTGCTGCTGGTCGCCCGCCGGCCGCTCAACACCTGACCTTGTCCCCGGGCCGGTTCGTGTCGCCTGGCAGGTGCGCGGCCATCCCCGGGTGGCGGGCCGGGGTTCCACGGACGCGCCCGTTCCGGGCCCGCGCGCTGGGGTAGCGAGGTGTCGGTTCGGGACGGCCGGACGTCGCCCCACTCGTTCTGCCCGGCTCTGTTCGTTCGCCATCGGAGGTGGCTCACGTGAAAGCGTTGCGGTATGCCGAATACGGCCCGTCGAGCGTCCTGCACGTCGTCGACGTCGACGAGCCGCGGCCCGGCCCCGGGCAGGTCCGGGTCCGGGTGCGTGCCGTCGGGATCAACCCGTTCGACTGGAAGGTCCGCAGCGGCGCCTTCGGTGACACGACCCCGACCCGGCTGCCGGTGATCCCCCACGGCGACGTCGCGGGTGTGGTCGACGCCGTCGGCCCGGCCGTGGACGGCGCCGACGCGGCCGCGGCGCCGCAGGTCGGCGACGAGGTGTTCGGGGTGGCGGCCGGTGGCGGGGCCGCCGAGTTCGCGGTGCTGAAGTTCTGGGTGGCCAAGCCGTCCGGGATGCCATTCGAGGAGGCCGCCGGCCTGCCCGGGGTCGTCGAGGCGGCCGGCCGCGCCCTCGCGCTGCTCGGCGTCGACAAGGGCCAGACGATCGTCGTCAACGGCGCCGCCGGCGGGGTCGGGATCGCGGCGACACAGCTCTCGGTCGCCCGCGGCGCGACGGTCATCGGCACCGCGAGCGAACGCAACCATGACTTCCTGCGTTCGCTCGGCGCCGTCCCCGTCACGTACGGTGAAGGCCTCGTCGAGCGCGTCCGCGCTGTCGCGCCGCAGGGCGTCGACCTGGCCCTCGACACCGCGGGGCGCGGCGCCGTCGCCGACCTGATCGCCCTCACCGGCGTCCCCGCAAACGTGGTCAGCATCGTCGACTTCGACGCGCCGAAGCTCGGCGCCCGCGTCACCGACGGCTCGGAGGGGCGCGCCTGGGACACCCTGCGGGAGGCCGCAGACCTGTACCGGCAGGGCCGCTTCACCATGCCGGTCGAGCGGGTGTTCCCCTTCGCCGAGGCGGCCGCGGCCCACGACCTGAGCCAGTCCGGCCACGTCCGGGGCAAGGTCATCCTCGTCCCCTGACAGCGGCGCCGAAACCCCTGACAACGACACCGAGACCCCTGACAACGACACCGAGACCTCTGGCAGCGGCACCAGGGCCCCGGGCAACGGCACCGGGGCCCCGGGCAACGGCGCAAAGGCCCCTGGCAGCGGCGCGGCGGCCGCTCAGGGGCCGGTGACCTCCACCGGCAGCGGGACGGGGCGTTTCGGGGACCGGTCGTCGCCGGACGAGCGGCCGAGAAGGTGCCGGCCGGCCCACGGCAGCAGGTGCCGACGGCTCCACGCCAGCTCCGCGCGCAGCACCTCGTGCCGGCGGCGGACCGGGGCGGCCGGCAGCGGCAGTGTCCACGTGTCGTCGGTGCCGGGCAGCCCGACGGCGTGGGCGAGCGCGGCGCCGATGCGTTCGTGGCCGGCGCTGTTGGCGTGCAGCCGGTCGTCGCTCCACAGCCGCGGATCGGAGGCGACCGGGTGCGCGCCGAGGTCCAGCAGGATCGCGCCGCTGTCCGCGCACGCCTTGCGGATCGCGGTGTTGAGGGCGACGACCCGACCGCGCAGCGGCTTCGCGATCGGCATCACCGGCACCGGGTCGGGCAGCGTGAACGTCAGCACTGTGGCGCCCCGCGCGATCAGGGCCTGCTGCATGGCGAGGAGGTCACCGGCGACGGCGGCGACGTCGAACGACGTGCGCAGGATGTCGTTCATGCCGGCGACGACGGTGGCGAGGTCCGGGGCCAGGTCGACGGCCGGCTGCAGCTGCTCGGCGCGGATCCGGGCGGTGGTGCGCCCGCGGACGGCGAGGTTCGCGTACTCGAGCGGGTGGCCGGGCTGCGCGCGGGCGACGTGCGCGGCGAACCGGTCCGCCCAGCCCCGGTAGCCGCCGGCGCCGTCGGGATCGTCCATGCCCTCGGTGGTGCTGTCGCCGATCGCCACGTACCGGTGGAACATCAGGCACTCCGTCGTGCGTAGTCGTCGCGGGCCTCGAGGACCGCGGGGAGGTGTTCGGCGGCCCAGGCGCGGCAGGCGTCCATGGCCGGGAACAGGGTCCGGCCCAGTGGGGTGAGCGCGTACTCGACGCGGGGCGGGACCTCGTCGTGAGCCGTACGAGTGATCATGCCGTCGCGTTCGAGGGCGCGCAGCGTCTCGGTGAGGACCTTCGCGGAGACGCGGTGCATCGGCACCCGCAGTTCGGTGAAGCGGCGCGGCTGGTCGCGGAGGCAGACCAGCACCATCCCGGCCCACTTGTCGCCGATCTGGAACGGTGTGGCGTTCGACGGGCACGCGGGGTCGAACAGGTCGCGCGGCAGTGGTTCGCTCACGCAGCCGAACGTAGCGCACGCCTCGGTTACGTTGCGGTTACCGGCGTCCCGGGCTCTACGGTGCCCGGCATGACCTCTGTGGTGGTGTTCGGAGCGGGTGGACGGGCCGGTCGGCGGATCACGGCGGCAGCGCGTGCGCGAGGGTTGCGGGTGACGCCGGTCGTGCGGGACCCGCGGCGGCACCCGGACGTGGCGGATGCGGTCGCCGGTGACGTCACGGACGCGGCGTCGGTCGCGGCCGTCGCCGCCGGCCACGACGTCGCGGTGAGTGCCGTCTACACCGCGGACCTCGACCCGGCGCGGCTGTACGGCGACGGCACACTGTCGCTGCTCGACGGCCTGACCCGCGCCGGGGTCGGCCGGTTGCTGGTGGTGGGGCTGGCGACGACGCTCGAAGGACCGGACGGCCTGAAGGTGTACGAGGGTGCCGGCTTCCCCGCCGCGTACCGCCCGTTCTCGCTGGGCCGCGTGGCGGAGCTGGCCGCGCTGGAGGGCGGGCCGGTCGACTGGGTGCTGTTCACCCCGACGATGCAGCTCGTCGACGAGCCGGGCAGCGGCGCCTACGAACTGTTCGACGACCGTCGCCACGTCGACGGCACGACGACCTATGCCGATCTCGCGGCGGCGATGCTGGACGAGGTGGTGTCCCCGGCGTACCACCGCACCCAGCTCACCGTCCGGAGTCCGTACCATGGCCGCGGCGAGGGCGAGCAGACCGCCGGCGACCGGCCATGACAGGTGTGGGTCACGAACGGGCGAACGCCTCGAACTGCTCGGCCACGCCGGCCAGGTCGTCCTGCACCGACTCGTCCCGCTCGTCGCCGACCACGGTCTCCACACGCCAGCGGCGCTGCTCGGGCACGAACGAGACGCGGATCGACGACCCGTCGACGCGCCACAGCACAGCCGACGGGTTGCCCGCGTCGAGCCGGCCGAGGAACTCCCGGATGTCCTCGCGGGTCGGGTGGTGCGCGAGCGAGCCGTCCTCGGTCGACAGCCGCGGCACCGGTACGCGCAGCAGCCGGCGTGGCTGCCACAGTGCGGCAGGCTGGTGCCGGCCGGGCCGCTGGAAGCACAGCAGCTCGCACTCGTCGGCGAGCCTGTGCACGAAGTGCAGCAGTTCCTCCGGCGTGTCCGGCTGGAGGCTGACCAGCACGTGCGTGTCCGCCGCGACGGCCGGCCCGGCCCACCACGCCGCGTCGATCCCGGCGAGCACCTCGCGGTGGAACCGCTCGATCCCCGGGTCCGCCGCGGCCCATCCCGTGTCACCGCGCCGCAGCGCCTCGAACCGGTCGAGGCCCTGCTCAACGGTGATCGGCCGGCCCTCGAACCAGACACCGATCTCGATCAGTTCCGCCATGGAAGACCACCGTACGGAAGCGCCAGAAACCGGCGCAACCCAGCCACTCTGCGTCTACGGTCGATCACCCGGGTTGCTGGTCCGCCGATCCGGGTCCGGCGGCGGTCCGCAGCGCGACCATGTCGGCGAGCCCGGCCGCGTCCGGCGTGGCGAACGGCAGCACCCCGCCGCCGTGCAGCACCACCTCGATGACGTCGAACGGCAGCACGCCGACCCGGCCCCAGTCGGTGACCCGGGTCGGCCGGGCCTGCCGCACCGCCGCGATGTCGGCCCACGAGACGAGGATCGGCCCCCTGCCCGGACCGCCGCCTGATTCGGGACCGCCGGCTCCCGGCGCTGCACCGTGGCGGGTCGCGACCTGGTGCAGTCGGGACCGGCGCCGCTCGACGAGGAGCCCGAGCGGGCGTGGTGTGAGGCGCACCGGTACACCCGCACCGAACAGGAATGCCGCGCCGACGCCGACCTCCCAGAGCCCGACGGCGCTGTCCAGCGCCAGGTGCCCGGCCCACACCTGCGCCCCGCCCGCATGCGCCGCCCGCTGCCGGTGACGGCTCCACCACTGCCCGGCCAGCACCGGCGTGACCACGGCGGCGCACACGGCGGTGAACAGCGCGATCGCCTTCCACAGCCCGGCGAGCAGCAACGCCACCGGGACCGCCAGGACGAGAACGGCCCACCACGGACGCCCCCGGTCCCCCACCCCGCCATGGTGACGCACGCCGGACCCCACCCGGCCTCGGCGAACGCTCCCGCCCCGGCCACCTCACGCAAAATACCGCCCGGGGGTTTGTGATCAAGCAGACGGAGCGTGAGGATGGGCCATGCTTTCGACCCTGGTCACCCAGCCGGCGGCTATCACCCCGTCGACGCTTCCGCCGGCGCGGGACGCGGCCGGGGCAGGGCGGGCGCGGTTCGTGCTCAGTGCCGTGGTCGCGGGACTCATGCTCGTCGTGGCCGGGTGCGGGTCCGAGGATCCAGGCGCCGCGCAGGCCGCCCGGCCCGCCCCGTCGGGCAGCGGCGCCGTGGGCAGTGCCTCGGCGGTACCCTCCGCGACCTCCCCGGCGGCCTCCCCGTCACCGTCCGGTGCGGTGACGGTCGCGGTGCCGGCCGGGGTGACGGCCGGGATCGTGATCTTCGACCGGCAGCAGGGGACGTTCGTGGTGCAGCAGAAGGCGAGCTGGCGGTTCCGGTCGGCGTCACTGGTGAAGCTGCTGATCGCGCTGGACTACTTCTGGGATCGGGGGCCGTCCTACACGGTGCCGGCGGCGGACCGGTCGAAGCTGGACATCATGCTGCGCAGCAGCGACGACGCCGCCGCGACCGGATTGTGGAAGGCGCGCGGTCAGCGGGAGATCGTGATCCGGATGGTGCAGCGGCTGGGGCTGCAGGACACTGCACCGCCGCCGGCGAACCAGCCGGGCTACTGGGGGTACACCGCCGTGAGCGCGGGTGACCTGGTACGGGTGTACCGGTACGTCCTCGACAAGGCGCCGGCGCCGGTGCGCGACGTCATCATGGGCGACCTGCACCAGTCGACGAAGTGCGGGACGGACCGCTACGACCAGTCGTTCGGCATTCCGGCTTCGTTCCGGAAACCGTGGTCGGCGAAGCAGGGCTGGTCCGGGTTCGGCGACAACCCGGCGACGCCGTGCGTGGCCGGCGCGGCCCTGCCCGGCGGTGGCGGGCAGGGCCGGTTCGTGGACGCCGCCGCACCCAACCAGCCGGACATGAGCGGCGAGGTCCTGCACACCACGGGCACGGTCGGTGACGGCGACCGGTACATCGTGGCGGTGCTGTCGGTGCACCCGAACGGGACGCAGTACGCGAAGGCGACCGCGGCGTTGACCAAGCTGACGAGGTCGCTGCCGCTGCCCGCCGCGGTCAAGGTCGGCTGAGCCGGCCGCGACGACCGAACCGTAGCGCGGGTGTGTGTCGAGCGGCGCCTGCCGGCACCGACCTGTTCCCGGAAAGACACCGACGCTGAAAGGGCGGCTTCCATGAAGTATCTGCTGCTGATCCACATGAACCCGGACGTCTGGGCGACGCTGACGCAGACCGACGTGGACGAGGTGATGGCCGGGCACGAGCGGTTCATCACGACGATCACCGAATCGGGCGAGATGGTGAGCACGCACGCCCTGGCCGATCCGAAGGAGAGCGCGGTGGTCCGGATCAGGGCCGGCGCGCAGACGGTGACCGACGGGCCGTACGTGGAGGCCAAGGAGTTCCTCGCCGGCTTCTACCTGGTCGAATGCGAGTCGAAGGAGCGGGCGGTGGAGCTCGCCGCGATGATCCCCGACACGAAGTGGAACGCCGTCGAGGTGCGCCCGATCGTGTTCAGTCAGTAACCACATCGTTCACCGGCCGTCACGGCGGCGATTCTTGTCGGTCGCCGCTCGTAGAATCGCCGCGTGGAGAGCACCGTTGGAGTTGAGACGGCCGGGCCGGCGATCGAGGTCCTGCGCCGGGTGTTCGGCTATGACACGTTCCGGGGCAGCCAACGGGAGATCATCGAGCACGTCATCGCCGGTGGCGACGCGCTCGTGCTGATGCCGACCGGCGGCGGCAAGTCGCTGTGCTATCAGATCCCGGCGCTGGTCCGCGAGGGCACCGGGGTGGTGATCTCGCCGCTGATCGCGCTGATGCAGGACCAGGTCGACGCGCTGACGGCGCTGGGGGTGCGGGCCGGGTTCGTCAATTCGACGCTCGACCTCGACAGCCGGCGGGCGGTCGAGGCCGCGTTCGTCGGCGGCGAGCTCGACCTGCTCTATCTCGCGCCGGAGGCCCTCGCGTCCCCGCAGACGATGCGGCTGCTGGAGCGAGGGCGGATCGGGCTGTTCGCGATCGACGAGGCGCACTGTGTGTCACAGTGGGGCCACGACTTCCGGCCCGACTATCTCAACCTGTCGGTGCTGCACGAGCGGTGGCCGGACGTGCCGCGGATCGCGCTGACGGCGACCGCGACGACGGCCACCCACAAGGAGATCGCCACCCGGCTGGGGCTGACCGGGGCGCGGCACTTCGTGTCGAACTTCGACCGGCCCAACATCCAGTATCGGATCGTGCCGAAGCTGGAGCCGCGGCGGCAGCTGCTGGAGCTGCTGCGCACCGAGCACCGCGGCGACGCCGGCATCGTCTACTGCCTGTCACGCTCCAGCGTGGAGAAGATCGCGGAGTTCCTCAAGGACAATGGCGTGCCCGCGCTGCCGTATCACGCGGGGCTCGACGCGCGGGTCAGGGCGGACAACCAGGCGCGGTTCCTGCGGGAGGACGGCCTGGTCATGGTCGCCACGATCGCGTTCGGGATGGGCATCGACAAGCCCGACGTGCGGTTCGTCGCGCACCTGGACCTGCCGAAGTCGGTGGAGGGCTACTACCAGGAGACGGGCCGGGCCGGGCGGGACGGCCTGCCGTCCAACGCGTGGCTGGCCTATGGGCTGCAGGACGTGGTCCAGCAGCGCAAGATGATCGAGGGGTCCGAGGGCGACGCCGCGCACCGGCGAGGGCTGGCACGGCACCTCGACGCGATGCTGGCGCTGTGCGAGACGGTGGAGTGCCGGCGGGTGCAGCTGCTGGCCTACTTCGGGCAGCAGAGCGGTCCGTGCGGCAACTGCGACACGTGCCTGAGCCCGCCGGAGTCCTGGGACGGCACGGTGGCGGCGCAGAAGCTGCTGTCGACGGTGTACCGGCTGCAGAAGGAGCGCAACCAGAAGTTCGGCGCGGGGCAGTGCATCGACATCCTGCTCGGCAAGAAGACCGACAAGGTCGTGCAGTGGCACCACGACGAGCTGACGGTGTTCGGGGTCGGCGCCGACCTGCGGGAGCCCGAGTGGCGGGCGGTGGTGCGGCAGCTGCTCGCGCAAGGGCTGCTCGCGGTCGAGGGTGACTACGGCACGCTGGTGCTCACCGACGACAGCGCGGAGGTGCTCGGCCGGCGGCGGCAGGTGATGTTGCGCCGGGAGCCGGAGCGGCCCGTGTCGGCGGCGAAGGTCGCCAAGCAGCGCGGCGCAGCCGCCACGGCGGAGCTGCCGGCGCAGGCGGCGCCGCTGTTCGAGCGACTGCGTGCGTGGCGTTCGGCGACGGCGAAGGAGCAGGGCGTCCCGGCGTATGTCATCTTCCACGACGCGACGCTGCGGCAGATCGCCACGGAGGCACCCACGACGCTCGCGCAGCTGTCGACGATCAGCGGTGTCGGCGAGAACAAGCTCGCCAAGTTCGGCCAGCACATCCTCGACGCCCTCGGCGAGCCGGAGCCGTCGTGATCGGCCGTGCCGCCCGGGCCTCCCGGCGGACGGCACCCGATCGGCTGCGGGCAGGTCCGGCCGGCGGGCCGGCGAGCGGCCCGCCGGCCGGTCCGCCGCGCGGAACCCGCCGGTGGCTCGATGCGCGGTGACGCCACCGGCCCGGCACGGGACTGAGGCCGCCGGGAGCGTGCCGGACTCGTCCGGCTCCACCGGCACCTGCCGGCCTCGACCCCGCAGGGGTCGGGGTCGCTGCCGCCGTCGTTCGCGCGGGACCTGAGGCCGCCGGGACGGTGCCGTTCGCGTCCGGCTCCACCGGCGCCTGCATGCCTCGACACCGGCGAGGCTGGGGTCGAGGCCGTCATCGTTCGCGACCGTGCCGAAGGAGACCGCCGGGAGGAGCGTTCCCCGCCGGCCTGCGGTCACCGGGCGCGACGACGGCACACGCACGGTCCGGCACACACGGCCCCGCGCGCACGGTCAGCGCACACGGTCCGGCGCGCACGGTCGGCGTGAGCCGTCGTGGTGGCGGGCAGGGGCGGCCGTCACCCGGCGCCCACGGGACGGGGGCGGCGCTCGGGCAGCGTCGGCACGATCGAGCCGTCGACGAAGATGCCGTGCCACAGGCAGAACGACAGCAGGATCCACAGCTTCCGGGCGTTGTCGGCGTCGCCGCGTTCGTGCTGTTTCAGCATGTCGTGCGCGTAGTCGAGGTCGATCAGGTGCCCGGCTCCCGACGTGGACAGCACGTGGTGGGCCCATTCCGCGAGTTCGGCGCGCAGCCACCGGCGGGCCGGCGTCGGAAAGCCGAGCTTCGGCCGGTCGACGATGAAGTCCGGCACGATGCCCTCGAGGGCCCGGCGCAGCGCGTACTTGGTGGTCCGGCTGCGGGCCGGCACCTTCAGCCGGTCGGGCAGCCGCGACAGGACCTCGAACACGCCCCTGTCCAGGAACGGCACGCGCAGCTCCAGCGAGTGTGCCATCGACATGCGGTCGGCCTTGGTCAGGATGTCGCCGGGCAACCACGTGTTGACGTCGATGTGCTGCATGGTGGTGACCTCGTCGAGGTCCGCCGCCTCGGCGTAGAGCGCCGCGGTCACGTGCGGGTGGCCCACCCCCGGCTCGCCGCCCAGGAGGATCCGTGCCTTCTCCTCGTCGCCGAGGACGCGGGCGTTGCCGAAGTACCGCGTCTCGATCGGCGTCGTGGCCCGCAGCAGGTAGCTCTTGCCCTTGACCCCCTCGGGGACCGCCCGGGCCAGAGCACGCAGGCCGCGCTGGATCGGTTCGCCGAGGCGGCGCACCGGTGCGAGGGACCGCGGCTCCCGGTAGATGGTGTAGCCGCCGGCGAGCTCGTCCGCGCCCTCGCCCGACAGCACCACGGTGACGTGTTCGGCGGCCGTCTGCGCCAGGAAGTACAGCGGGACGATCGACGGGTCGGCGACCGGGTCGCCCAGGTGCCAGATGATGCGCGGCAGTGCCTCCATCACCTGCTCCGGCTTGACGATGGCGGGCACCAGTTCGACGCCCAGGTGCCGGGCCGACCGCTCGGCCACGTCGAACTCGGAGAACGCGGTGGGGGTGTCGAAGCCGGCGGTGAAGGCGCGCAGGCGGGGATGGACCTCGGCGGCGAGCGCGACGATGGCGGTCGAGTCGATCCCGCTGGACAGGAACGCGCCGACCGGGACGTCCGCGCGCAGGTGGCATCGCACGCTCTCCCGCAGCGCGTCGCGCAGTTCGTCCACGATGGACGCTTCGGAGACCGCGGGGTCCGGCCGGAATTTCGGCCTGCCGCGCCGCCGGACCACCGGCGGGTAGCCGAGCGCGCGGGTGAGCAGCCCGCCGCTGGGCAGCCGCGCGATGTGCCGGTGCAGGGTGTACGGCTCGGGCACGTACTGCATCGTCAGGTAGAGCGACAGCGCGGTCTGGTCGAGTTCCCCGCCGGCGATCCCCAGCAGCGGCGGCTTCTCGCTCGACAGCCACAGTCCTTCGAGGGTCGGCAGGTAGTACAGCGGTTTGATCCCGAACTGGTCCCGCGCCGCGTGCACCGTCTCGGTGGTCTCGTCCCAGAGGACGAACGCGAACATGCCACGGAACCGGTCGAGCGCCGCCTCGCCCCAGTAGTGGTAGGCGGCGGCGACCACCTCGCTGTCGCCGTCCGTGGCGAACTGCGCGCCGTGCACGCGGATCAGTTCCTCGCGCAGCGCCTCGAAGTTGTAGATCTCGCCGTTGAAGACCAGTGTCCACCGGCCCGCGTCCGGCCCGCTCGGCGGATACCGCAGCGGCTGCCGGCTGCCGTGCACGTCGATGATGGCGAGCCGTTTGAAGCCGGCCGCCACGCACTGCCCTGACCGTTCCAGGGCCATGTCGTCGGGGCCGCGGTGGTCGAGCAACTCCAGTTGCCGTTCCACCTGTCCAAGGGTCTCCGGGGAGATGGGGAAGTCCCCCACGTACATCAGGAAGCCGCACATGGGCGTCGTTTCCCTTCGGTCGCCTCGCGTGGCAGCGGTGTCGGGCCGCGGACCGCTCTGTCGGCGGTCGCCGGTGAGCCGTCGCCGGTGAGCTGCCGTCGGTGCGGCTGAGCCCCCGTTCGAACGGCCACCGTGCGCCGCGCGATCCAGCCGAACAGAGCCCGCCGAGGTCGGGCCCCTGATTGCCCGGCCGTCATCCGATCGCTCCCACCAGGGGGATCACCGGCACGCGGGCGGGCTAGCCCGGTCCGGGGGTGACCATCCGGGCGGCCGGGCGCCCCTGCCGTTTGGCCCGGTACCCCCCGGGTAACGGCGCGCCGGTCACATCGGTCCTTCTCGGATCGGCGGCAAGCGAACCACCTGTTGTCTGATTGGGAGAAGCCAATGCGCCTCGTCCGCGCCCGACGCCGGTCCCAGCACAGCGCCGGCACCCGCCGTGCGGCAGCCGAGGCGCCGGGTCGCTCAGCCCGCGCGTTCAGGGCGCTCGGCCGGCTCGTGCTGTGCGGCGTCATCTCGGGTCTGGTCGTGGCCGCGAGCGTGCTGCCGCTCGCGCTCATCGGCGGCTCCACGGTGAACGCCGGCCGCGACGTCTGGCGGAACCTCCCCTCGGACCTGGCGCTGCCACCGCCGCCGCAGGCCACCTACGTCTACGCCAATGACGGCAAGACGCTCATCACCACGTTCTACGACGAGTACCGCAAGGACGTGCCGCTGGAGCAGATCGCACCGGTGCTCCAGCAGGCCGTCGTCGCGGCCGAGGACACCCGCTTCTACCAGCACCGCGGTGTCGACGGCAAAAGCGTCCTGCGCGCGCTGGTCTCCAACGGCCGGGGCGGCGCCCAGCAGGGCGCCTCGACGCTGACGATGCAGTACGTGCGCAACGTGCTGAGGAACGATCCGAGCCTGTCGCCGCAGCAGCGGGTCGACGCGGTCGCCGACACGCCCGCCCGCAAGGTCCGCGAGATGCGCTACGCGACGATGCTGGAACAGCACCTGAGCAAGCAGGACATCCTCAAGGGGTACCTGAACATCGCCTACTTCGGTGCCGGCGCCTACGGCGTCTACGCCGCCAGCCAGACGTACTTCGGCAAGTCGGCCCTGGAGCTGACGCTGCCCGAGGCGGCGCTGCTCGCCGGGCTGCTGCAGTCACCGGACGGCGACAACCCGATCAGCGGCGACCGCGACGCGGCCCTGCGGCGCCGCGCCTACACGCTCGACGCGATGACGAAGATGGGAGTGATCAGCGCCTCGGACGCCGCCGCGGCGCAGGCCCAGGAGCTGAAGCTCACGCAGCGCGGGCTGCCCAACAACTGCGTGTCCGTCCCGCAGGCGCACAACGACTGGGGCTTCTTCTGCGACTACTTCCGCCAGTGGTGGGGCAGCCAGCCGGAGTTCGGCGCCACGCGCGCCGAACGCGACGATGCGCTGCGCACCGGCGGCTACACGGTGGTCACGTCGCTCGACCCTGGGATCCAGGCGATCGCGCTCAACCAGTCCCTGAGCGTCTACGGTTACGGCAGCGCGCGGTCGATGCCGCTGGCCGTCGTCACCCCCGGCACCGGCCGGGTCCTCGCGATGGCCGTCAACCGCCGCTACAGCCTGGATCCCAACCCGCGCCAGCATCCGCAGTACCCGAACACCGTCAACCAGCTCATCGCGGGCGGTGGTGGCGTCGCCGGGTATCAGGCGGGTTCGACGTTCAAGATGTTCACGATGCTGGCCGCGCTCGACGCGGGCATGCCGTTGAGCACCAGGTACAAAGCACCGAGCCGGCTGGCGACCGTGTGGCCGGGCAGCGGCCCGGGCAGTTGCGGTGGCAGGTGGTGCCCGGGGAACGACTCCCCGAGCTGGATGGACGGGGACCGCACGATGTGGAACGGCTTCGGCCGTTCGGTCAACACCTACTTCGTCTGGCTCGAACAGCAGATCGGCGCGCGCCGCGTGGTCGAGATGGCGCAGCGGTTCGGTATCACGTTCCGCTCCAGCGCGGACGCGGCGATGGCGGCCAAGGCGGACCAGTGGGGATCGTTCACCCTCGGGGTCGCCTCGACCACACCGCTCGACCTCGCCAACGCCTACGCGGCGATCGCCGCCGGTGGCCTGTACTGCCAGCCGCTGCCGGTACTGTCGATCACCGACTCCGACGGCAAACCGGTCGACGCCGCCGCGCCGAAGTGCCGGCAGGTGGTCAGCGAGGACGTGGCGGCCGCCGCGACCGACGCGGCACGGTGCCCGGTCAGCCGGTCGTCGGCGTACAACAAGTGCGACGGCGGCACGGCCGAGAACGTGTCCGGCATCCTGGGCGGTCGCCCGGTCGCGGGCAAGACCGGCAGCTCCGAGCGCAACTCGACCGAGACGTTCGTCGGCTTCACGCCGCAGATCGCCGCGGCCGGCATCGCGGTGAACGCGGACAACCCGAACGACCACGTGGGCAGCGGCATCGCCGGCTCGGTCAACACCGCCGTCGCACAGACCATGGCGGGCGCGCTGCGCGGCCAGCCGGTCCAGGCGTTCCGGCCGCCCAGCCGGGTGCGGGCGCTGGGACGCTGACCGCTGGCCGCTGACCGCCGCGTCAGGCGGAGTATCCGCGCAGGGCGGTCCAGTGCGCGAGCTTGGCCGTCGTCAGCGTGTAGTGCCCGACGCCCAGGGCGTCGGCGGGGTCGGCGATCTTCACCGTCTTGCCGCCGTTGCTGTAGCCCACCACCGCGATGTAGTGGCCGCCCGGGTACGCGTGCGAGCCTCCCTTGTCGTCCACGGCGGAGCCGGTGATGTTGGCGACCACGGCGTAGCCGTTGGCGATCGCGTTGACGATGTCCGCCTGCATCCGGTCGATCTCGGCCTGGGTGGCCGACTGACCGGTGATGTAGTGCGACTTGTAGAAGGAGGACTTCGTGTACGCGTTGAGCGTCCGGGTCGTGTCGTCGGCGGAGTCGGTGCCGTTGACGGTCGTGCGCAGGCTCTGGGCGACCTCGGACTGGGACGGGTACATCGACCGCGCGGTCAGTGCGATCCGGGTCGCCGCCGGGCCGCAGAAGTAGAAGTTCTCCTGCCAGGCGAACCGGTAGGCGAGCTCCTTCGCCGCCGGGGCGGCCGGTGCGGTGGTGCCGGCCGTGGCGGCGGGCGGGGCGGTCGACGTGGCGGCGGGCGGGGCGGGCGTGGACGGCGCCGCACCGGCGGCGGCCTTCGACGGGGCGGCTGCGGCGTCGGGCGCCGCCTGTGTCCGCTGCCGGTCGCGTGCGGCCTGGCCGACGTCGGACCGGGACGAATCCGCGGAGGTCAGCGACTGCGCGTCGGCCAACAGGCCGGGGCCTGAGGCTTGCACGGCCACGCCGACGACCAATGTCACGGCGAGGACCGCCGCGGCGACTGCGATCGGCAGCACGCGGGAGCGCAACGGGACGGGGCTGGGGCTGGGGCTGTGGTGCCTGGGTTTGTACAGGTAGCTCACGGGTACCTCGACAGACATGCTGGATGACGGCTGCTGTTGCCGGTGCCGGACGTGATCCGGGCGGGGGGCTGCCACACCGGCCGGCGGCCGGTGTGGTGAGGTCCGGTGGCTACCGGGCCGGTCCGCGGGTCGAGGTGCCGCGACACGGGTGATGCCGGGTCAATGGCTGCACGGAGTGCTCCTTCCGGTGCCGCCTACCGGGTTAGCTGACGGGTTCGGGCGGGAAGATCGCCCTACCTCGAGGCCCAGGCCCCGCGGATTCACCCCGGTGGTGCTCGGTTCCCCGGCTCGCGTGGACGCGACTCAGCGGATCCGCCGCGGTGTCACCCGAGGTGGGTGACGGCGGGCCGGGCGGATGCGAGGACACTACCGGGCCGCGAAAAACGACACCGGATCCCCCACGCGGCGCGGCTACCGGGCGTGACGACGGCATAGCGAACGGACCGGGTGCAGACTGCGGGCGCACCGGCCGCCTGCCGGTCGGCTGCGTCGTGCCCCGGTGCACCTCGCCGACCGCACCAGGCGCCGTGCGGCCTGCCCAGTGTCCGGGCGGCCGGTTCGCACGCCTGCCACACCCCCTGGTCCGGGTCACCCCTAGGCTCGCCGGATGCTCCCGGGCGCCGACAACGACCAGCAGCTCAGCGGCGCGCAGACGCGCGGTCCCCGCCATCTGCGCCGCTCCCGCCGGGGGCGGCACGCGGCCCGCCTCCGGCTGCACGCGGCCCGCCTCCGGCTGCACGCACCCGTGCCCGCCAGGCTGCGCCGGTACGCCGTGGCCGCCGTCGCGGTCGCGACGATCGCCCTGTCCACGACGCTGTCGTCGTCGGCCGGACCCGGACCCGTCGCCGTGCCGGCGGACAGCGCGGCGTTCGCCGTCGACGCCGGACGCTCGGCGGCCGACGGGCCGGCCTCACGCAGCCGCGCCCGGAAACCCGCCGACGCCACCGGCACCGTCACGCCGCCGGCGGCGAAGGCCGCCCCGACACCGACGAACGCCGCCCCGGCACCGTCCGCCGAACAACCGGCGTCGCCGTCGCCGACCGTCCACGCGCCCGTCGGCGGGCTGACCCAGGCCGAGATGAACAACGCCGTCGCGATCATCGACGTCGCCCGGCAGCTGAACCTGCCGCGGCGGGCGGCCGTCGTGGGGATCGCCACCGCCCTGCAGGAGAGCCACCTGCGCAACCTCGCGAACCCGAACGTGCCGCAGTCGCTGCAGCGCCCCAACGAGGGCGTGGGGTACGACTACGACTCGGTCGGCCTCTTCCAGCAGCGGCCGAGCTGGGGTTCGGTCGACCAGCTGATGGATCCGCGCGAGTCCGCACGCAAGTTCTACGCGGCACTGTCCCGGATCCAGGGCTGGGAACAGCTGGCCGTCACCGTCGCGGCACAGATGGTGCAGCGGTCGGCCTTCCCGGACGCCTACGCGAAATGGGAAGGGCTCGCACAGCGGATCGTGGACGCCGTCATGTAGGACGGCGCCGCGCGCCGGCAGGTCCCTCGCATTGTCACTCGTTTACCGCCCCGGCCTCGCCCACCTGCGCACGACGATGCCCCCATGTCCATGCACAGGCAGAGCACATGAGGCCCGGCCGGACCGCGGTGGCGCTGATCGCGCTCGCGGTGGGAGCGCAGTTGGGCCTGTCGGGATGTCACAGTTCACCGAAGAAGCACACGGCGGCGAAATGGAACGCTCCCGCGCCGCCGGTCGGACTGGCCCTCACCCCGGCGGCGGGCGAGTCGGGGGTGGCGGTCAGCACCGAGATCGGCACGAAGGTGAGCGACGGGAAGATCACCGAGGTCGCCCTGACCGACGCGGCGGGCCAGCGGGTCGCCGGTGAGTTCCGGGACGACGGCTCCTCCTGGGTGCCCGCCACCGCGCTGCGCTACGGCACGGCCTACACCGCGAAGGTCACCGCCGTCGGCGCCGACAACAAGCCCGTGACCCGGGAGACGGCCTTCACCACGGCGGCGAAGCCCAGCGGCCCGGTCGTCACGTCAGACCTGATGTTGACCAACGGCGGGACCTACGGCGTCGGCATGCCGATCGTCGTGCAGTTCGGCTCCGACGTCCCGCAGGAGTCGCGCGCCGCCGTGCAGCAGCGCCTCTTCGTGAAGAGCGATCCGCCGCAGGCCGGTGCGTGGCACTGGTTCGGCGGCCGGCAGGTGATGTACCGGCCGGAGCAGTACTGGCAGCCGGGCACGAAGATCACCGCGCGGAAGGCGCTCAACGGCGTACGGATCGGCAACGGCCACGCCGACGAGGACTTCGCGGCGACGGTCACGATCGGCCGGAAGCTGACCATCGACATCGACAACGCGACCAAGCAGCTGAATGTCTACCAGAACGACGCGCTCGTGCGGACGATGCCGGTGAGCCTCGGCAAGCCGTCGACGCCGACGTCGAGCGGCGCGACCGTGATCATGTCGCGGGAGGCCGCGACGGTGTTCCGCACCCCGGAGTACACCGTCGCGGTGCAGTACGCCATGCGGCTGACGTGGGGCGGCCAGTACATCCACGCCGCACCGTGGTCGGTCGGTGACCAGGGCCGGCGCAACGTCTCCCACGGCTGCACCAACGTCTCGACCGCGAACGCGAAGTGGCTGTACGAGCAGACCCTCGTCGGCGACCCGGTCATCACGCGCAACACCGGGGTGCCGCTGGACCCCGGCGACGGCTGGACCGCGTGGGACCTGTCCTGGGCCGACTACAAGACCTGACACGTCAGCCGGGCGGCCGGCGAGGCCGATCCGGCGAACTCGAATCAACAGTTCCATCCAGAGAGGAAGGTTCATGGACGTCGTCCGTGCCCCGAGCCCGGGCAGGCAGGCCCCACAGCAGTGCTATTCCGGTGTCGTGTGGATCGACCGGGA